>DASTWQ010000116.1:0-10134 GCA_035758545.1 Holophagaceae bacterium
CTTTCCGGGGCGCGCTCGTGTGCGCGGAGGACCAACATCGGTCCTGGTGGCGGCGCGTCAAGCGTCGTCGTCATGGCACGGCCGCACCTCCCAGAGCGGCACGGTCCAGGTAGCTGGATCCGTGCCACCCGTTCCGGGTTCCGGAATTCCGAATTCGATTGCAGGTCAAAGGATCCCGATGCCGAACACGGGGAGCCTCATGCCTTGAGGTGGGGGCGTCGGCAGGCTGGCGCGGGGTGTCGGAAAGCGGGACGATGGGGCATCCCCCGGAGGTCCCATGTCGGAGCTGTCCCTCGCCTGGCTGCTGGAGCGGGACCGGGGCCTGCACCTGGTCGAGGTGAAGGGGCCCGAGCTGGCCGCCCTGGCCCGCCTGGCGGCCGGCGGCCGCGCGGTGCTGATGAAGGACGGCCAGCCGGTGGGGGCCCTCGTGGGCGTGGAAGATCTGGCCTTCCTCCTGGACGCAGACCGGGACCTCGCAGAGGCCCAGATGGACGAAGAAGCCACGCCCCCGCCCAGCAGCGGCAAGGTCCGCAAGTTCGAGCACTGAGATGGAGATCCCCCAGCTGATCGCGAAGATCCAGAACCCCGACGATGCTGAGGGGCAGCGCTGGCGGGCCAAGGGGCTCGCCTACCTCGTGATCCTGGAGGTTCCGCCCCTGGATCCCGCCGTGCTGGGCGCCGCCATCATCGCCGCCCAGGTTGAAGGCTTCGAGGGCCCCATCCGCACCTGGCGCGTCGAGAGCTGACCATGTGCGGCCGCACCTTCCAGGTCGGGCTGAAGCGCAAGGCCGAGCAGGAGGAGCGCCTGGTCCTCGATGAGAAGGTCCGGGACCGGATCCAGGACCGCTACAACATCGCCCCGGGGCAAGAGGTGTTCACCGTGCACCAAGCCGGGGACCACTGGGGCGCCGCCTTCCGCACCTGGGGCGTGAAGCAGAGCCATCCCCGGGACCTCATCAACTCCCGGGACGACACGATGCAGGCCAAACCCGGCTACTTCGCCAGCTTCCAGCGGATCCTTGTCCCCGTCTCCGGGTTCTACGAGTGGCCCACCCTGGCAGGCCGGAAACGGGCCTACGCGATCCGTCCAGTGGACCATGAGGCCCTATGGTGGTTCGCCGGCCTGATGAAGGTCCAGGAGGGCGTGGAGCGGTTCTCCATCATGACCACGGCGCCGCCGGAGGGGTTCCATGAGATACACGACCGGTGGCCCTTGACTCTGCACCTGCAGGATCGAGATAAGTGGCTAGATCCAAGCTCCGAACTATCAGAATTGTTCAAACTAATGAAGTCACCACCCAGCGAGTGGGTCGATGCTTATGAAATCGACAAATCCTTGATTAGAGACCTTCCCGAGAAAGACGGCTATTAACTTTTAGGCATTTCTCGAGCGTGGACTTTGATGTATGGCAAAACTAGCGCATTTAAGCCTGTTCTCGCTGACTGGCTAAAAATAAATTCTCGCAGAAACGGCCACATTGCAAGTGCAGCTCCAATTGTCGAGAAGCACTTTAAATGCTCAATTTTTTCCTCAGTTGATTCGTATGGCCTTAGCAGTTGTCCTTCGAGTGCGAAGGTACATTGAATTTCAATAACCTCAGTTCCTTTGGGTAGTTCCTGGCTATCAGAATCCAAAATGCCTTTTAATATCAACTTGAGTACGGATGATATAAATTCAGATTTCTCTTCATGGGCGAAGCCGGATTCAATAGACGCCTGGAGCGCCATCTCTGTGCCAGCAATCTTCCGAATCGAATTAAACATTTTAAGCTCAGAGTGAGCTAGATAAATTTGATGAAGCGCAAGTCGAGAGCTTACATCCGAAGATTTCTTAAAGTCCTCTTTGTCGTAGTAAGATGTAAAGGACTCATCTAATGGCTGATTCATGCAAAGCACTCCACCTGGCCATCAACGCCACAGGGGCCTAAGTCATCTTCGCCAACGATCATGAAAGCCTCATTGGCCTTCTTGAATGAAGGGTAGGTGTTTACTCTCTTGCCTTCCAGAATTGAGATTTTGGAAACAATAGAGATACTTTCTGAAAGCGTCGCCATTGCAAATTCCGGTTCTTTAATCATATTCATGATGGCAATTTGTACAAATCTATTTCGAGAAAGTCCGAATTCTGAAGCGGTTCGGTCTAGGCGAAGGACCAAGCTTTTAGGAAGCCGGAAGGAGACCACCTCCGTTGCCTCCCGCTCTTCGCCCTTGGGCGGGCGGCCAAATTTCCGTGGCGGAAGTGGTTCATTCGCTAGGCGTCGCTCTACCCAGTCAGATATTTCGGGAAGGTTGCGATCGACAGTCTGGGCATCGCTGAACTTGACCTGCCCGCTCTCGAGTAGGTCCTTCAACTTGCGAGGCTGTTTCTGATCTCTGTTCATCATTTGCCCCATGGGAAAATTTTGCGTTTCTTCTGGCGGAAACAAGTTAGCAAGATTGCTTCCCTCGGACCCGTCATAAGAAAGGCCAAGCGCCACCATTGGCCTTTGTGATTGACCTGAATCAGGTATCGAGGTTCGGCCCCAGGTGGGGCCGGATCATTCGGATCGTCCGGATGTTCCTCTGCCTGATCGAAGTACAAGTCAAAGATCTCAATGGCCTCCTCCGGAGTGACCGGAGGTTGCTTCCCGGCGAGCTTCAATCGAATGTGAGGACGAATCACTAGCCGTGGGGGGATCATGGGGTCCCACCCAGATCCGAAAATGTAGCACACTTCTCGATGCCATCAAGGTCTGCCCCAGGGACTCGTGCAGACCAGCACAATGACTGGAACTTCCTGGTGTAGAGTCCTTGTGACATTTCCCCTGGCTGCACCGGCTCGTCATCTCCTAGATGTAGTGCTTGGCTGCGTGCATCGTACTTCCCCTAGCGATGAATCGCTAGGCGGAGCTCTAGAATTGTCACCAGCTCCATGGATTCGATGCGTAAATTGTAATACAAGCCTAACTTAGTAAATTCAAAAGGTTTAGAAAATTTGAAGCCTTGACGCCTCCCGAGAATCGTCAGAAGATTGTCGGGCCGGGCGGATCTCCCGCCAGGCCGGCCTGGGGGGCCGCTCTCCCCGGATCTTTCGACAGCTCGAATCCCCTCGTGGCCTTGGCCACAAGGAAAGCGCTCGGCTGGAACCGAGCGCCAGGATCATCCCTGCATCGCGTCGTGCCTTGAGTGGTGCTGGGGTGGCAGTCCGGCGAATCAGGAGTGGGAACTCCGCAAGTGTGAACCGGACGGCCGTGGCGGTCAATACAAGGCCATCACGAAAGGAGGCCACATCATGGCCGACATTTACAAACCCGGTCAGAAGGTGCCTTACTCCGGCATCTATCAGGTGGTGCATGACTTGGTGCACCAGGAGAGGCACGAAGTGACGTGCATCTCTGGGGAGGTTTTCCCTCCCTGCAACAAGTGCGGGGGACATCCGCGCTTCGAGCTCGTTCGGGCCGCGGTTCACATCCGCAGCCACCAGCACTTCAAGTAAGCGTAGATCCCTACTCGCGTCTGGATCTCTGGAGAGAGGGGCGGCACATCTTGTGCCGCCCTTTTACCAATTGAATCCGACTAGACCTACCAGCTGACGATTCAGGTACCCTCCGCCGACCGTCAATGGTCCTTGATAGTGCTCCACCAACACACCGGAGCGGATCCGGCCGCGGTCGAGGTAGGGCAGGGCGGCTAGGCCCCACCGCGGCGATGCCGGCGAGGCCGGGAGCTTCAGGGTTGTGGTGGCCGTCACCGTCTCGGCCGAGTCGAGGGGCACGCGGCCCGCGGGGCTATCCGCCCACTCGACGGACCGCAAGGTGAGGCGGGAGCCTTCGACCTGGCCGAACAGGGCGTCATGCAGAACGGCGCCCCCGGGCAGGACCGGGAGGGCGGTGGTGGTGGTCTGGAGCTGCTGGCCCAGGTCCGCAGGGACGGGCACAGGTGGCGGCGCGGGGAGGCCTGGGACGGTCCGGGTCACGATGACGGTGCGCACCTCCGGCACCGGGCTCAGGTTGCGCTCAGGGAGCGGCGCTGCGGGCCCGACGACCAGCTGGACGGGCTTGCCCCGCGGAATGGACCAGCGGCCCGCCAGGAAGGCCCCTGCAAGCGCCAGGGCGGCGCCCAGGCTCTTCCAGGCCCAGGCCGGGAGGCGCAGGCCCCACATGGCTACACCGCCGGGGCGGGAGGCGCAGGCGGCGCGGGCGGGGGCGTGAGGCCGGGGGAGACCAGGCGGAGGCCCGCCAGCGCGGCTACGAAGATCCCCTTCTCCCAGGTCAGGCCGTGGGCCGCGATGTCCCAGAGGGAGGCGCAGAGGAGGCCCCACCAGGCCATGGCCTGGTCCTTGGCGGGATCCTTGAGCCCGGCGAGCATGCTGCGGAGCGCCTTCACCGCCATGGGCTACCTCCCGAAGAGCTGGAGCGTGAGGGTGGCCCCGGCCGCGCCGGGGCTGTTCAGGTAGAGCCCGGCCGCGGCGGCGATCTCGAGGCCGTCGAGGACGTCCCCCTGGGCGAGGGTGATGGCTGACTCGCCCGTGCCGCCGAGCTTCACGGTCAGGGAGGCGCCGGTCAGCGCCAGCACCCGGAGGCGGGTCACGGTCGCGAGGGTGCCGAAGGGGACGGGCCAGTTGGCGAGCCCGGCCTGGATATTGGCGTCGAGGGCGAGCTCGCTGGCCTTGGTGATCCCGCCGCTCTGGGCCTGGATGGCCGCGAGGACCTCCGCCTGGGTGGCCTCCGTCGCCAGGGCGCCAAGGGCCGTCTGCACGGCCTGGAGGGTCGTCTCCGAGGCGAGCGGCGCCAGGTCGACCGGCTGCACCGGCTCCAGCGGCGTGAGGCCGTCCTGGCCGATGACGATGATGGGCTGGACCTTCATCAGGCGCCTCCGCCGGTCGGGATGATCGGCCCATCGGCGGCCAGGGGCATGCTGGCGCAGCTGCGCCCGATGATGCCGAGGGGCTGGAGGATGAAGGGGAGGGCGCCGAAGGGCCCGCTCACGAAGATGACCAGGAAGTCCTTGCGGAAGGTGAAGACCTTGGAGGCCTTCTCGCCCATGGGGACCGTCCACAGGAGCTGGGGCGCGTCGAAGGGCGCCTTCATCAGGTAGGCGTGGCCCTGGCCGTCCGCGTCGTCGTATTCGCCGACGAAGAGCTGGGCATCCGCGTCGCCCGCGGTGTTGTCCAGGGAGACCAGCATGGGGCCCCGGGGCAGCACGAGGGAGCGCGTCTTGACCCCCGCGTAGGAGAACCAGGGCACCTCCTGGCGCTCGCGGTCGAATCCCTGGACGGCGGGGATCTTGGTGGAGCCGAGGCCCACCTGGAACAGCGTCGAGGTGGGCGGGACGTAGTTCGGGCTTCCGAGCATGGCTCAGACCCTCCCTTCCTGGAAGCGCAGCTCCAGGAGCGTGAGGACCCGCGTGGTGAGCTTGATGTCCTCCTGGATGACGTCCGTGTTCCTCTCCAGGATCTGCTCCAGGCGGATCCGGTCCTCGCGGCTCTTCTCCAGGGCGTGCGCGAGGGCCTGCTCGCGGGCGTGGCCCTGGGCGATGAGGGCGCGGAGGGCCTTGTCCGATTCGCGGTCGCGGGTCTTGAGCATGAAGAGCACCACAGCGACGAGGGCGAAGATGGCCATGCCTGCCACGCCGAGCTGAACCAGGTCGGAGACGGTGGGGATCACAGGAAGAGCCTCCGGAGGACGAGGAAGCCGAGGAGGCCCCCGATGGCGAGGGCCAGACCGGGGAGGGCGACCTTGGCGGCCCCCAGCGCGGCGCGGTAGGTGGCAACGAGCCCGAGGATCTCCGGGACATAGGCCTGAGTCTCCGCCGGGAGGGCGGCCACCAGGCCGGCCCAGTCCGTCCGGCCCAACTCGTGGACCTTCTTGTCCACATTGCCCTGGCCCCAGTTGTAGGCCGCGAGCGCCAGCTCCACCGGGGAGGCGGCGCCCATGGCGGTGTAGTGGGCCAGGAGGTCCTTCATGTAGCGGACGCCCGCGTCCAGGCTCGCCTCCGGATCCTTGGGATCCCGGCCGCGGCCGTAGTCCCCCCAGGTCCCCGGCATGAACTGCATGAGGCCGATGGCCCCCACGGGGCTGATGGCCGCCGGGTTCCCGCGGCTCTCGGCCTGGGCCTGGGCCGCGAGGAGGCCCGGGTCGTAGCCGTAGCGGTCGGCGACGGCCTTCACGAGGGAGGCGAAGTTGAGGATGCTCACCCGAAGACCTCCAGGCGCACGTCCACATCGGGGAAGGGGTTGGGCAGGCCCGCGAGTTCGACCTCGGGGGCCCGGGCGAGCTGGATCTCCACGGCGGCGCCCTCAGGCACCAGGCCGTCGAGGTAGACCTCATCGGCGCCGCTCTTGGGCGTGATGCTGTAGCGAAGCTCTCCGGAGACGAGGAGGCGGATCCGCACGAGGCGGGCCCAGGTGTCGTCCCCGCAGAAGTAGCGGAGCAGCTGGTGGCGCCGCCAGCCGCGGGTCCGGTCCGTGGCGGACAGGTAGCCCCGGCCGGTCAGCAAGTCCGCCATCTTCCCGGTGAGTTCGAGGAAGAGGGGATTCAGCTGCGACGGGTTGACGTCGACGATGAGGCCCTTGCCCATGGCTCAGCCCCTACGCTTCCTGGCCGTAGAAGATGACCTCCAGGTAGGCGTCCCCGTAGTTCTTCATCGGGTCCAGCTGGAGGAAGTTCGCGGGGAAGTTGATCTTGAGGGTCGGGGTCTCGTTGCCGCCCAGCTCGAAGGGCGGCACGGGGATGGGCCCGCCGTCGAGCTGCTGGAGCGCGGCCACGGGGAGGTCCCCGTTCGTGAGCACCCGGGCGTCGTTGCGGTCCAGGGCGATGCGGGCGCGGAGCAGGCGCTCGGCCAGGCGCACGTCGTCCAGGACGGGGGCGGCGCCCGCGGCGGTGGGCTCCACGCGGAGGAAGGCGTGCATCCGGTCCACGAGGATCCGGGCCCGGCCGGTGATGTCGAGGGACTGGGTGGTGGGATCGGTGGCGGACACCTTCATGGAGAAGGAAGCCGTCTGGAAGAGGCCGGAAGCCATCGTTCACTCCTGAGAGAGGGGCGGGGCGCCGAAGCGCCCCGCCTGCTTGCGTTCCTGCCCTACAGGGCGACCTTGGCGCTCTTCTGGCCCCAGAAGACGACCAGGAGGTCCAGCAGGTCCGCGGCGGCGCCCAGGGTGGCGCCGTCCCGGTCGGCCTCGAAGTAGACGTTGAAGGTCTGCGAGGCCTGGAGGTAGAGCTCCTCGCCCGGGTTGAACCGGTAGAGGCCGTGCTGGATGGAGGCCTGGCCGTTGAGGCCGGCCACCTGGGCCATCGAGGGGAACAGGCCGCAGGGCTGGTTCACCTTCTCGAAGTTCTTGGCGCCCACCTCGATCTTGAGGCGGTGGTTCGCCAGGAAGGCGTCCAGGGCCGGGGAGGTGCAGTTGGCGTTGGGCCGCAGCTCGATGGCGGACACCCGGTATTCGGAGGTGTTCGGCATCTGGCCCGCCACCTCCAGGTTGGTGAGGTCGGGGTCGGTGTTCTTCTGCTTGTTGAAGACGAAGGTGCGCGCGTTGGCGGCGAGCACGGTGGCACCCGGGAGCACCAGGCGGAACCACAGCGGCTGGGTGTCGGTCTCGGGGACGTTGTTGAGGATGGACGGGGCGGGCATCGGCCGGGCCTCCATGCGGATGGGCGTCTTGGCGCCGGGGTGAGGGGAGAGGGCGAGCTTGGAGGGGAGGATCTTGTCGGGCATCGGTCAGGGCTCCTCAGAGGCCGGGGCTCAGAAGCCCGCGGGGCGGCCGTAGCCGTCGGGGATGGGGGCGGAGGGGTCGTAGATCACGCCCGCCACCTGGCCGTCGGCGGAGATCCACTGGCCGGTCTGGGGGTCCCACTGGCCCATGGCGGAGGTGTCGCCGTCCGTGCCCGCGAAGAGCGTGGGCGCGAAGGAGCGGCCCAGGCCGCGGATGCCCTCGCCGATGGCGCCGACGGCGACGCCGCGGAGGACGCCCTTGGCCTGGCCGGTGACGATCACGCCGCCCGCCACGAGGGCGGAGGCGATGAGCGGCTTGGCCATGGCCGGGATCGAGGCCGGGAGGAAGCGCTCCACGACCTGCTTCTCCACGAGGGAGGTGCCGAGCATGCCGATGCCGACGCCCAGGCCCTCCTTGAGGAGGTCCATGACGCCCGCGCTCTTGAAGTTCGCGGCGGCGCGGCGACCGGCGGAGGCGACGCGGGAGCGGACGCCGGAGGTGGAGCGCTGGACGGGGCGGATCTCCAGCGCGGAGGTGGTGGGGTTGGTGCGGCGGCGCTTGTGGTGGCGCGCCGCCTTCTTGGTCTTCTTCGCCATGGAAGAGACTCCTTTCGTGGCGCGGCTCCGGGCCGCGGTCGGGTTGAGTGACCGGAGCACGGCGCGGAGGTGCGCCTTGCTGGCGCCCTTCGCCCTGCTCGCCGCCTCGCGGAGGCGGCGCAGAGTGAAGGGCCGGTCATCGCCGTTGATGATTTCCAGGGTCTGCATGTCAGTCCTCCAGGCCCGCAGGCGTGATGCGGAAGGTCCCGGTCAGGGCGCCCACCTGGCCGTCCATGACGGCGTGGGCCCGGCGGAAGGCGTGGACATACTCCACTTCGCCTCGGTCCCCGAACTTCGGCTTCCGCATGCGGTAGCCGATGAGGGAGGGCTCGAGGTCGAAGCGTTGGGGCTTCTCGGAGACGAGCCAGATCCGCTCCGCCTGCTCGTCCGTGACCATGAGCGGGCCCTGGTGCTCGAAGCGGCGCTCCGAGCCCTTGGCGTCCGCCAGCCAGGACACCCGGCCAAGGAGGACCAGGTGGGAGGGGACCTTGAGGTGGCGCGCCTCGGGGAGGGTGAGCCGGATCACCTTGTCCGGCTTCGCGCCGGTCCAGGCTTCGAAGATCCGCTCCAAGGCTCCGGAGGTCTGGACGGTGGGGTTCGTCTTGCGCTTGGCCTGGAAGCGCTCGACCGCGGCACGGGCCTCCCGGTAGAGCGGATGGTCAGCGAAGAGGACCACCCGGCCCTTCTCGAAGTAGTCCGTCTGGATGTCGGTGTCGTTCTTGTAGGCCTTGCCGAAGATGTCCCCGAGGGCATTGTCGTAGTCCTTCGCGTAGATCGTCACCGCCTTCCGGCCGTCGGTCCGGTTGTCCAGGCTGTAGTGGACGCGCGCCTTGTGGGTGCCGTCCGTGACGCTGTGCTGAAGGAAGCGGATCCCCTTGCTCGGATTCGACCTGGAGAGCCGGGTGGCCTTGCTCGGCCTGGCGCCGCGGCGCGCGGAGGTTCCGCGCTTCGCGTGCTCGGGCGCCTTGGCCCGGCCCTTGGAGGTCTTGGAGGAGGTCTTCGCCATGGAGCCCTCAGCTTCGGCTGGGCTTCTGCGGCGTGTGTCCCCCATTGTCACCATTTCTGTTCGGTTCACCTCGAAGAGCCCGGCCTCCGGGATCCCGGCCCTCCAGACCTGGCCGAAGAGGCTCCCGCCGCTGATGTGGGCGAGGCCCTTCCCCGCCAGGCTCCGCAGCGCCTCGCGGACCTCCTCTGGCGTGGCCTTGGTCCTCGCCGCCAGGTCGGGCACTTCGGCGCCGCCGCTCCGGTCGGAGGCCTTCACGAGGGCCGCGTAGACCTTCCGGGCGAAGGCCGGGGAGGCGGTGGGGTTCATGGCTCGGGACTGGCTCGGGGGAGCCTCGCGCATGGCCTTGGGCGCGGGGCTGATGTCGTAGCCGTCCGCCTGGAGCGCGCGCACCAGGTCCTCGCCGAAGGGCCCGGGGGACTGGATCACCACGGCGCGGGCCTCGCCCTTGGGGCCCAGGATCCGGCCGAGGGGATCCGAGGGGTTGATGGCTGCCAGGGCCCGGCCCACGGTGGCGGGGGCGGTTCCGGCAGGCCGGAGGATCCAGCCCGCCTCCTGGAGGCGCTCCAGGTCCGCCCGGCGGAAGGGGCGGCCCTCCAGCGCGATCTTCACAGCGTAGGCCTGGCGCCTCGGCCCGAGGACCGCATCCAGCGCCCGCTCCTGGGCCTGGTGCTGGCGCGCCAGCTCCGCCAGGTGCTCGTCATCAGGGAGGCTCCCCTCCGCCTGGAGCCGCTTCTCGGCTCGCGCGAGGGCCGCCACCTGGGCCTTGGTCAGCTTCTTCCCTGCGGCCTCCTGCGCGCTGAGGCGGGCCAGGGTCTCCTCGGCCCGGGTCGCGGCCTTGCGGC
>DASTWQ010000125.1:0-6207 GCA_035758545.1 Holophagaceae bacterium
CCTTCGTCCTCTTCGTGCCCCAGACCAGCAGCGCCACCACCTGGCCGGTGCTGATCTTCATGCACGGCATCAGCCGCAGCAAGGAGGACGCCCTCGCCATGGCCAGCGCCGCCTGCAGCGCCGGCTATGCTGTCATCGCCATCGACCAGGCGGTCCACGGCTACCCCTCCGGCACCGGGAGCTTCACCCCGCCCGGCGTCCCCGGCATGGGCAACGGCCGCCCCCAGTCCGAGTGGGCCAGCAACTTCTTCATGCTGCCGTCCTCGCTCACGGCCCGCGCCAACATCTACGACAGCGCCTTCAACCTCTGGCGCCTGGAGCGGATCCTCAACGAGCCCTCCGCGGATCCCAGCAGCCTGACCTCCGCCCTGTCGGCCGCCACCGCCAGCGCCGGGGCCTTCCCCTTCTCGGCCCAGGCCTCCCTCAACACCGGCGCCACGACCCACAAGTTCGCGGGCCAGAGCCTCGGCAGCATCGTGGGCACGGTCTTCCTCGCGGGCAATTCCGGCGCCACCGGCGGCTCCAACATGCCCGGCTTCCTCAGCGTGCCCGGCTCCCGCCTGGCCTTCATCCTCCACGACAGCCCGGCCTTCAAGAGCACCGTGGACGCGGGCCTCGCCGCTGCGGGCATCCCCACGGACAGCCCCACCTACAACAAGTTCTTCGTGCTCGCCCAGAGCGTGGCGGACTCCGCGGATCCCGCCACCATGCTGACCCCGCTGCTGACCGGCGGCTCGGCGACCCCGCGCTTCACCAACCGCCTTGCGGTGCAGGAAGCCGTGGGGGATCTGGTCATCCCCAACGCCGAGGGCAACTACTGGGGCAATGCCCTGGGCGGCCGCACGGCGCAGTTCGGGGCCGATGTGAGCGGCGGGTTCACCCAGGTCCTGGCCAGCGGCCAGAGCAGCCCGGCCCTGCAGTTCATGTTCGGGACGAGCTACACCACCTTCAAGACCGCGGTCGCCGCCGCCACGGGCGCCGCCACGACGCCCAAGCAGGGGTTCTTCCAGTTCGGGACCGCCGGCACCCCCGCCACCCACGGCCTGCTCCTGGACGGCTCCGCCAACACCGTGGCCGCCCAGACCCAGCTCGCCCGCTGGCTGGCCACGGGCCTGATCACGGACGGCGCCGCCGCCTACCCGATCCGGGCCGGCGCCCCCGCGCCGACCGCGCCCAGCCTGCTCTACGGCCCGGCCAACCTCCAGATCTACTGCCCCACCGGCAAGTAGATCCTGGACCGACCCACCCGACGAGGCGCCGCGAGGCGCCTCGTCGTTTCTGGGCGGGTCCGGGACTGCTGCGCCGGCGGTGCAGCGGCGCGGGCGGGGGGCTGGCAGACCGCGACTTAACCGCCGGGGCCCGGCCGGGTGGAGAATGGACCCATGTCGTTCGTCCATCTCCACACGCACACCGAGCACAGCCTGCTGGACGGCCTGACGCGGATCCCGGATCTGGTGAAGAAGGCCAAGGACACGGGCATGCCCGCGGTGGCGGTGACGGACCACGGGAACATGTTCGGGATGATGAAGCTGTTCGACGCCTGCGAGAAGACCGCGGACGCGGATGGCAACTGGGCGGTGAAGCCCATCCTCGGGAGCGAGGTCTACGTCGCGCCCCGCACCCGCTTCGACCGCAAGCTGGAGGCCAAGAACCTCAGCGGCGAGGAGGGCATGGAGGACTGCGTGGATCCCAGCGGCTCCCGGGACGCCGGCTACCACCTGGTGCTGCTGGCCAAGAACCCCACCGGCTTCGCGAACCTCTCCAAGCTCGTGTCCGCGGGCTTCACCGAGGGCTTCTACTACAAGCCGCGCATCGACAAGGAGCTCCTGAAGGAGCACAGCGAGGGCCTCATCGCCCTCACCGCCTGCCTGGGGGGCGAGGTCCAGGCCCGCATCCTCCAGAACCGCCTGGACCAGGCGGAGAAGGTGGCCCGGGAGTTCCGGGACATCTTCGGCGAGGACTTCTACCTTGAGATCCAGGACCAGGGGATCGACAAGGAGAAGGACATCATTCCCTACCAGATCGAGCTGTCGAAGAAGACCGGCATCCCCCTGGTGGCCACCAACGACAGCCACTACCTCAACCATGAGGACGCGGACCTCCACGACACCCTGCTCTGCATCGGCACCAAGGCCCTCAAGCGCGCCGAGCGCCGCATGCGCTTCGGCACGGACCAGTTCTTCGTGAAGACCCCCGAGGAGATGGCCAAGGTCTTCCCCAACAACCCCGAGTTCCTCGCCCGCACCCTCGAGATCGCCGCGAAGGTGGACCTCTTCCCCATCACCCGCAAGCCCATCACGCCCCAGTTCCCGGTGCCCGCGGGCCACACCCTGGAGAGCTACTTCGTCCAGGTGTCCCGGGAGTGGTTCGAGAAGCGCCTGGCGGAGTGCCGCCCCCTCTGGCAGGCCGGGGCCCTCAAGCATCCGGAGGAGAAGTACCGCGAGCGGCTGGAGTTCGAGCTCCAGACCATCCTCAACATGGGCTTCCCGGGCTACTTCCTCCTGGTGTGGGACTTCATCGCCAAGGCCCGGGAGATGGGCGTGCCCGTGGGCCCCGGCCGCGGCTCCGCCGCCGGCAGCATCGTCGCCTGGTCCCTCAAGATCACCGACATCGATCCCATGCAGTACGACCTGCTCTTCGAGCGGTTCCTGAACCCCGAGCGCGTCTCCATGCCCGACGTGGACATCGACTTCTGCCGGGACGGCCGCCAGCGGGTCATCGACTACGTCACCGAGAAGTACGGCAACGCCCGGGTGTCGAACATCATCACCATCAACCAGCTCAAGACCAAGGCCGTCATCAAGGACGTGGCCCGGGTCTTCGAGAAGGACTTCGCCTGGGCCAACGAGCTCACCAAGCTCGTGCCCCAGGTGCCGGGCCAGCCCATGAGCGTGGGCCAGGCCCTCAAGGAGTCCGACAAGCTCCAGGAGCGCTACGCCACGGATCCCGAGGTCAAGAACGTCCTCGACATCGCCACCAGGCTGGAGGGCCTCGCCCGCAACACCGGCGTCCACGCCGCCGGCGTCATCATCGCCCCGGACGACCTGACGAAGTTCGCGCCCCTGGCCAAGGATTCCCGCAGCGGCACGGTGATGGTGCAGTACACCATGACCGAGGCGGAGCGGGCCGGCCTGCTCAAGATGGACTTCCTGGGCCTGGAGACCCTCACCCAGATCGAGAAGATCCAGGGCTACATCGCCCAGCGCCACGGTGCCCCCGTGGACATGCTCAAGATCCGCACTTTCGACGACAAGAAGACCTACCAGCTCTTCGCCAACGGGGACACGGACGGCATCTTCCAGTTCGAGTCCGGCGGCATGAAGCAGCTGCTCCGCCAGCTCGGCCCCGACCGCTTCGACGACCTCATCGCCCTCAACGCCCTCTTCCGCCCGGGCCCCCTGGGGGCGGGGATGGGCACGACCTACGTGGAGCGCCGCCACGGGCGGGAGCCGGTCACCTACATGTTCCCGGTGCTGGAGCCCATCCTGGCGCCCACCTACGGCGTGATCCTCTACCAGGAGCAGGTCATGCAGATCGCCTCCGCCATCGCCGGGTACACCCTGGGCGAGGCGGACATGCTGCGCCGCGCCATGGGCAAGAAGGACAAGGCCAAGATGGCCAAGGAGAAGGACAAGTTCATCGCCCAGGGCAAGGCGCGCGGCTTCCCGGAGAAGCCGGTCTCCGAGCTCTTCGACCTCATCGAGTACTTCGCCGGCTACGGCTTCAACAAGAGCCACTCCGCCGCCTACGCCATGGTGGCCTACGAGACCGCCTACCTGAAGGCCAACTACCGCGTGGAGTTCATGGCGGGCCTGCTCTCCACCAAGAGCGAGCGCACGGACGACGTGGTCAAGTACATCCAGGACTGCCGGGACCAGGGCCTCTCGGTGCTGGGCCCCGACATCAACGAGTCGGGCCTGGACTTCACCATCACTGGCGACAAGCAGATCCGCTTCGGGCTCCGGGCGGTGAAGGGCCTGGGCGAGGCCGCGCTGACGGCGATCCTGGAGGCCCGGGAGCAGGAGGGCCGTTTCCAGGACCTCTTCCACGCCCTCAAGAGCACGGACCTCACGAAGGCCAACCGCAAGGTGTGGGAGTGCCTCATCAAGGCCGGGGCCTTCGACGGCCTGGAGCCCCACCGGGCGGCCCTCCTCCAGGGCCTGCCGGATGCGCTCTCCGCCGCCGCCTCCGGCGCCGAGGCCGGGGAGGGCATGATGAGCCTCTTCGACGACGCCGAGCTGGCGAGCCTCAGCGCCGAGTGGCGCCTGCCCGAGGATGTCCCCCCGATGGACCGCCGGGCCCGCCTCGCCGCCGAGAAGGAGACCCTGGGCCTCTACGTCTCCGGCCATCCCCTGGACGAGTTCACGGACGCCCTCAAGGTCCACACCGTGGGGTCCGTCGCCCGCCTGCAGCAGCAGGTGGCCGAGGGCCAGGTCCGGGACCGGGACGAGGTCGCCATCGGTGCCATGGTGGCCGGCGTACAGTTCAAGACCAACAAGCAGGGCCAGCCCTGGGCCATCCTCCAGGTGGAGGACCCCACCGGCAAGCTGGAGGTGCTGCTCATGGCCCAGCTCACGAAGCGCGGGGACTGGAAGAACAAGCTCGCCCCCTTCGCCGATTACCGGCACCTGGCGGTGGCGGACCAGCTCCTGCGCATCACCGGCGAGCTTCGGGTCGAGACCGTCGCCGCCGCGGACGAGGAGGAGGAGGACCGCACCGTCCTCAAGCTCTTCGCCACCCGCCTCGAGGACCTCGAGACCTACCAGGGCAAGGGCTTCACCGGCGCCGTCATCCGCCTCCCCCCCGGCGAGTGCCCCCCCAACCTTATGAAGGCCCTGGAGCCCCACAAGGGCGACCTGCCCGTCTTCTTCGAATACCGCTCCCCCGAAGGCCTCGTCGCCCGCGTCAAGGCCGGCCCCGACCTCGGCCTGAAGCACGACCCCGACCTGGCGGAAAAGCTGGCGAAGAGCTGTGGGTGCGGATTAAGCTGGATGTACTGAATAATCTGTGCAAAACGAGGAGCTATGAAGCTTAAAAAATTTAGCGTTTCTCGATATCGAAGCATTATTGAAACCCGTGAGATAGATCTGTCCACTTCAACAGTATTTGTAGGTCCGAACAACGAAGGGAAATCAAATCTTTTAAGATCACTATTTGTTGGTTTGCGTCTTGCCCAGGAAGCTGATGCACTCTCCTCCGAAAGGAGGATGCTTCGCAGCAGCCCGGTTGATGCCACGGAGCATTCAACCTACATGTGGCAAAGAGATTTTCCCATCAAGCTTCAAAATAAATACCCCAAAGGGCAGACCTCATTTTATCTTGAATTCGAATTGTCTTCTCAGGACAGGAAGGACTTTCAGTCTTTAACGGGTTCTACAACTTCTCCGAGCCTACCAATTGAAATAAAAATCGGGCCAAGAAGTTTTGAGTATAGGTTTAAAAAACCAGGCCCTGTAAATAAGGTGTTGGCAACGCAAAAGAGAAAGGTTGGTCAATTTGTATCCGAACGAATAAATATTCAATATATCCCTGCAATCAGAACGGCTGATAACGCACGTGAAATTGTTCAATCGCTACTTTCAATCAAACTTAGGGGATTGATTCGTGACCCTCAGTATCAACAAGCGCTTAACCTCATTGAAGAAATCGAAAGACCTATTGTTAGTAGTATTGCAAGTGATACAACTGATGTTTTAAAAAGATTTATACCCTCAATCGAAAGAGTGCAGATTGACTCTGGAGGACCTCGGTCACGGTTCTCTCGAGTGGGCTATGAACTCTCAATCGATGACGGCAACTTAACCCCAATTCAGCACAAAGGCGATGGCATTATTAGCCTTGTCTCACTTGCGTTGATGTACTCAAACTTTGAGCAGAGCCGTCAAGGGCGTGGGTTAGTACTTGCAATTGAAGAACCTGAGTCGCATCTTCATCCAGACGCTATTCATGAGATAAACAATATTCTCAAATCTCTTTCTCAGCAACATCAAATTTTATATACAACACATAGTCCGATTTTAGTAAATAAAGACAGCATTAAATCAAATATTATCGTCAAAGATAACTCCGCTTCTCAGGCTAAAAATCTAAAACAAGTAAGAGAGTGTCTAGGGGTTCGTTCATTTGATAACCTTGAGTCTGCTGATTTGATAATCTATGTTGAAGGGGAGGGTGATGAGGCTTTCTTGCGAGATGTACTCTCTCATA
>DASTWQ010000142.1:0-3210 GCA_035758545.1 Holophagaceae bacterium
CGCCCAGTCTAACGAAGCCCGCCCTGATCCTCCTCCTCACGATCTGCGGGGCGGTCTGCGGCTGCGCGCGGAAGGGCGATCCGGTGCCGGTGAAACCCGCGCCTCCCGCGGCGCCCTCCGCCACGTGGGAGACGCCCCTGAGGCTGAAGATCACCCTGCCCTCGGTGGATGCCGCGGGGGGAAGCCTGGGTGGCCTCGAGGAGGTCCGGGTCCTCTACCTTCCGCTGGGCCTCTCGCGACCGAGCCCCCAGGACGTCTTCCTCCGCGGGGAGGTGATCCTCTCCCGTCAGCGGCCGAGCCTGCCGGATCCGGGGGAGGTCCTCACCCTGGACCTGAAGTCGCTCCGCCGTCCCGCGGGCTGGCTGGTGGTGGTGGCCGTCCGGGGGGGTGGCATCGCCGGCGCGCCGAGCCCCACCCTGCCCTGGCTGGACCCGGTGCTGTCCGGTGGAATTTCTTAACATTTCTTAACAGGCCTAGCCTCATGAGGCCTGGATAGGCTGATCCTTCATGCCTGTCCAGGTGTGGCCGGAGGACTATTTCATGGCTCGACAGCTTCTCACACCCGTCGCCTGCCTGCTGGTGGCGGCGCCCCTGGCCGCGGCCGGTCGGCCGACCTTGGCCCCCTCACAACTCCAGTCCCTCCGGTCCCAGACCTCGCTCCGGGCCGCCCAGGCCATGCAGCAGCTCCTGGCCCGGCGGACGACCCTGGGGCTCGGCGCCGATGATGCCCTCCAGCTGAAGGGCACCTCCCTCGACGCCTTCGGCATGACCCACGCGCGGGTCCGCCAGACTTACCGGGGCGTCCCGGTCTGGGGCGGCGACGCGGTGCTGCATGTGGACGCCGAAGGCCAGATCCTGGCACCCACCAGCAAGCTGGTCCCGGGTCTGGATCTGGCCGTGGAGCCGGCCCTGCCCGCCTCTGAGGCCCTCGCCATCGCGTCCCGGGACATGGCGCCCAAGGCCGCCTTCTCCACCCAGCCGTCGCCGGAGCTGGTGGTGCTTCCGCGCCTGGTCCGCTCCCTGCGGCCCGGCGTGACCGCCGCCACCGCCAACGCCAGCGACGTGGTGACCACCACCGCCGGCGCCGACCTGGCCTGGCACCTGCACCTGGACGTGCAGTCCGCCGCGGACAACCGCTCGGTGGACTACCTCGTCAGCGCCACCACCGGCGCCGTCCTGAAGCGCTGGGATAGCCGGGAGACCGTGGGGGAAACCCCCGTCACCGGCACCGGCAACAGCCAGTACAGCGGCAGCGTCAGCATCACCACCAACCAGCTCTCCGCCAGCAGCTATGAGATGCGGGACCCGAACCGCGGGGCCACCGCCCTCGCCGGATTCGGCTCCTCGATCGGCTCGGTGGTCACGGACATGGCCAACGGGACAGCCGGCAACGGCACCCTCTACACCGACGCCGACAACACTTGGGGCGACGGCAACAACTACCAGGACGGGGTCACCGGCGGCGGCACCTCCGGCACCACCGGCCAGACCGCCGCGGTGGACGCCAAGTACGGCTTCGAGGCCACCTGGGACTACTACAAGAACGTCCATGGCCGGAACGGCATCGACGGGGGGGGCAAGTCCACCACGCTGCGGATGCATTACGCCAGCAACTACGACAACGCCTTCTGGGATGACGGCTGCTTCTGCATGACCTTCGGCGACGGCAGCGGTTCCGCCAGCGGCGGCCTTAACAATCTCACCGCCATCGACGTCATCGGCCACGAGCTGAGCCACGGCTTCTGCTCCAACACCGCCGGCCTCAACTACTACGACGAGAGCGGCGGCCTGAACGAGGCCGACTCGGACATCAACGGCACCTTCATCACCTACTACGGCTACAACGGAGGGACGGGCAGCACGGTCCCGAACACCATCCCCGCCGGGAACCTGCATGGCTACACCCCTTGGACCATCGGCTCCCAGCTGGCCAATCCGCCGCTCCGGAACATGATCAAGCCCAGCCTGGACGGCCAGTCTGCCGACGCCTGGTACTTCGGCGTGGGCAACCTGAACGTCCACTTCTCCTCCGGTCCCATGAACCGGGCGATGTACTTCCTGGCCCAGGGCGCCAGCAGCTCCTCCAGCGCCCTGAGCTACACCTCCTACCTGCCCTCGGGCATGACGGGCATCGGCAATGACTCGGCCAGCAAGATCTGGTTCCGGGCCATGACGACCTACATGACGTCCAGCTCCACCTACCATGACGCCCGCCTCGCCTGCATCAGCGCGGCGATCGACCTCTTCGGGGGCACCGCGACCTCCCCCAGCACCGAGGTGGCCGCGGTCCAGAATGCCTTCCACGGGATCAACGTGGGCCCCGTCGCCGGACAGGCCGACGACACCCAGGCCCCCACCGGGGTCACCGTGAGCGAGTCCGGCACTCAGGGCAGCATCACCTTCACGGCTTCCGCCACGGACAACGTCGGCGTGACCGATGTGGACTTCGCGGTGGACGGGACGGTGGTCATCCAGAAGGCCGGGACCGGATCGATTGCCTTCGACTCCCACCTGCTCTCGAACGGGACCCACTCCCTCGTCGCCACAGCCTACGACGACTACCACAACGGCGCGTCCTCCTCGGCCGTATCCTTCTCGATCCTGAACAGCTATTCCCAGTTCCTGAAGGAGCCTGGCTTCGAACAGGGCGGCGCCAACTGGAGCTTCGGGGGCTATGCTGGCGCATCCAGCAGCGCCACCTACGCTCACAGCGGGACCTACTACGCAATCGTGGGAGGTGCCGGCAATACGGGGAACAGCTACGCCTACCAGCTGTTCACCATCCCGGCGGATGCCCCGAACGCCAACCTGACGCTCTGGACCCGGATCTCGAACACCAGCTACCCGACCACCGACACCACAGATTCCCTCAAGGTGGATGTCTACAATTCTTCCCTCAACAGCCTACTTGCGACCTTGGGGACCGTGACCGGCAAGAACGCCACGGGATCCTCCGTGGGCGGCGCCAGCTGGGTGAAGATCGGCCCCTTCGACATGTCATCGTTCAAGGGACAGACCATCGCCCTCGTGCTCTACAGCACCTGCACCGCCGGGAAGACCACCTTCCGCGTGGACGATCTGAGCCTGATCTCGCAGTACGCGAAGGTGGATGAGAACGGCGACGGCAAGGTGGACGGCCTCGACCTCGGCGCCTTCGCCCAGGGCTATGGCACCGATCCCCTCTCCGACTTCAACAACGACGATGCCACC
>DASTWQ010000210.1:0-11014 GCA_035758545.1 Holophagaceae bacterium
CCTCACCGCGCCGGACTGGGGAACCCTCTCCCATGGTGCCTGGCGGAACCGGGTGGAGGGCGTGGCCCTGGGGATCCTGTCGGAAGACCCCGCGCCCGCGGCGGTCTTCAGCCGCACCGGCACCCCCTGGGACTGGGCCGCGGAGGTCGCCGCCGCCTGCGCGGGCCTGCGCTGGGATCCCGGCTCGCCACCGGTGGATCCGGGCGTCCTGGGCGGACCCCGCTTCAATGATGAGCACGGCCGCCGGGCCTACCACGACCGGGAGGACAGCCTGGACGCGGACACCGCCTTCGACGGCCGCCTCAGCCAAGGTGAGGTGATGCTCCGCCTGCAGCGGTGGAACCGCCGCCTGGGCTGGGACCACGACACGAGCCTGCGCCTGCCCCTGGCGGCCCTGCCCACTCCCGAGGGCCGCGCGGCCCTCTGGAACCTGCTCTACGCCGGCGGGCACGCGCGGATCGATCCAGGGAA
The DNA here is from genome assembly GCA_035758545.1 of Holophagaceae bacterium. Taxonomy (GTDB): domain Bacteria; phylum Acidobacteriota; class Holophagae; order Holophagales; family Holophagaceae; genus JAFDVN01. The sequence goes on from DASTWQ010000210.1 coordinate 472, forward strand.
CGCTTCACCGGCCAAGGGCCTGCGTTCCCTCTTCCGCCGCGGGCCTTTGCTGGATCCGGGCGAGGCCGCCTGGGACCCTTCGGTCTTCAGCGGCTTCTGGGACTGAGGCCGGCGCATCGGGCATCCGGCTCAAGGCTCAAGGCTCAGGCCGAGGGGCGCATGGACCAGGCCTTCAATGGGCGCTGGGAGAGGTCCCACACCTGGAAGCCCCAGGGCAGCCGGGACAGGCCCAGCCGCTGGCGGATCCGGGTCCTGGCCTCGGCCAGGGAGCGGGCCTCGACAGGGCCGTGCTCGACGACGAATCCAGGGAACCGGTAGCCGAAGGCGCGCATGGATCACCTCACGGCTATATGTTCGTCTTATTTTCGCCTTTGTCAAGATCAGGCGAATCCGCTGCTGCGCCCGCCGAACTTGCCCCTTGCCTTTCCCCACGCCGCTGTTAGGATTGAGGTTCCACTTCGTTGGGGAGTGGTCTAATGGTAGGACAACAGATTCTGATTCTGTCAGGTGAGGGTTCGATTCCTTCCTCCCCAACCATTCAGTAGCAGCACCGAAGGTCCCATCGTCTAGCGGTCAGGACACCGCCCTCTCACGGCGGGAACAGGGGTTCGATTCCCCTTGGGACTACCAGCAGGAAGCCCGCGCCAGTCGCGGGCTTCTTTGTTTCTGGCCCTTCGGGCGGGAGGGCGAAATACCCCCCATCGGTAATCCATCGGCAACGGGCGTTCCCGGACGAAGACGCACCGGAGCCGGTGGACGGCTGGCGGATTGCCCAGGATTACCCCCGGATTGCCCAGGCCTCATTTCGTCCATGCTGCCACCGGGAAGGGCTCCCTGCGGAGCTGGGAGACGCGGCCCTGCTGGCTCCACTCAGGCCCTCCCCGTGGAACATGGGCGAAATGGGCGAAACGGGCTGAGGCTCGCGTCCGTGCCCGAAGGGACGCCGGGGCGGGTGGAGCTGCTGGCGGAGGCCACGGCGAAGCAGAAGGCGGAAGACGCCGCGCGGCGGGCCCTGGAGGCCATGACGCCCGCGGAGCACCTGGCGGCGGCTCGGGCGGCGCTGCAGCAGGGCCAGCTCGCCGCATGCCGCGGCCATCTCTTCCATATGCCCCGGGACTACCCGGGATGCGAAGCGCTCATGGCGGAGGTGCGGGCCAGGGAGACGGCGACGGCCAGCCCGGAGCGGTAGCCGCTCAGTCCCCGAGGCAGAGCCCCACCCGGTGGCCCCAGCCGCGGCCGGTGGCGGTGAAGCTGTCGCCATCGGGCGCCACGCGGTCTGCGGGGCTGGGCAGGCTGTCCCACCCGAGGACGGCGGCGAGGCAGCGGTGGGCGTCGTCGAAGCGGTAACGGCGGGCGCCCGCCGAGGTGCGCACTTCCAGCGTCCAGACGCCGCCGGGCGAGATGATCTCCATCCCGAGGACCGGCGCGCCGAAGGCCTTGGCGAGGGCCGCGGCGGGCCAGGACCGGGTCCAGGGATCCGCGTCCTGCGATCCATGGCGAGGGCACGGCGTGACCGTCCTGTCGGCGGAGCCCCACACCGCGTGGGGCGAGAGCGGCGCGCCGCCGCAGTGGGCGGTCCACTGGTCGGGCCCCGGCTTCCGCGCGGCGGCGAGGACCTGGGCCCAGTCGCCGTCCTCGAAGCGGAAGGCGCTCCCCTCCCCCGCCGTGGCATGGCGGCCGTCCCGCCAAGCCAGGCGGGGCCCGCGGCCCACGAACCAGGCGCAGTGGGTGCTGTCGCAGACGTCGGCGTCGGGATGCCGCGGCCCCTTCGCGAGGAAGCGGATCACGGCGGCGCCAAGCTGGATCTGGAGCCCGGGCCGCCCCGCGGGCAGTTCCGCGGCCACCACGCCCTCCACGTAGGCCCGCAGGTCCATCCGCGCCACCAGACGGAGACGGCCGTCCTTCGCCGCGAAAGCCTCCACGCGGCCCTCCACGATGCGGCGCGCTCCGGTGCCCGGCGACCGGAGCTCCAGGCGGCCGGGGCCCACCCGCTCCCCCGGGGCGAGCATCGCGGCGCCGCCGGGCCCGAGGAAGGCGCCGCCGGCCGGCACGGGATCCGCGCCGAGGTTGCGGACCTCCCAGCTCCGGGCGCGCAAGAGATCGAAGAGCCGCACCCGCACCTCCGCCGGCGCCTTCCCGGGGAGCCGGGTCGTGCCGGAGGGGGACCCGCCGCCCCAGGGCCGGCGGCGGGCCACCTCCCCTGCGAGGGCCGCGGCGGCCTCCCGGCCGGTGCCGGGATCGAGGCGGGCGAGGATCGCCCAGCCGGCGTCGTCCACCGCCAGGGCGAGGCCGCAGGTGTGGAGCGGGTTCCCGTCCGGCGAGGGCACCGTGCCGGTCTTGGCCCAGAACCCCCTGCGCCCGAGCCCCTTAGCGGTGCCGTCCAGGGCCGCCTCCCGCAGCCCTGCGAGCACCGCCCGGCGGATGGCCTCGCCCTCGGGCCAGGGCTCCCGGGTGAGGGCGGCGTAGGCCCGCAGCAGGTCCCCGGGCCGCACCCGGAGCGGGCCGCCGGGGCCCGGCAGGCCGATGGCCTCCGACGGCGTCCGGGGCGCGGCGAGGAACCCGGCGCCCCGGAGGGCCTCCGCCAAGGCCGCGGGATCCGCCTGGGCGGCGAGGGTCCGGAAGTAGGTGTTGCAGGAGCGCGCAAGGGCCGCGGACAGGCCCAGCTCGCCGTGCCCCGCCGGCAGCCAGCAGCCGGAGGCGGCGGTGCAGGTCACCCGGGGCGGAGGCGACCGGTGGGTGGCGGCCCAGGCTTCGGCCACGAAGGGCTTCTGAAGGGAGCCCACGGCGATCGGCGCGTCCGGATCGCCGGGCCCCGACAGCGTGCCGTCCGCCTCCCGGATCCAGAGGGTGAGCCGCGGGGCGCCTGTCGGGAGGGTCGGGGCCTGGGCCCGAGCCGGGCCGCAGAGCATCAGAGCCGCCCAGGCCAGGGCCCCCAGGATCCGCCGCGCGGATCCCGGGGCGCGCCGACCTGGGATCACCGCGCCCCGCCGAAGACCACCCGTTCCGTCCAGCCGTCCCCGCCGCCCTGGCGGCGGCGTTCCACCCTCAGCGACCGGGTCTCAGGCATCCAGCCCAGCAGCCCCAGGATGCGGTCCGACAGGGGCCGCACCTGCTCCGGCTGGGCCGGACCCTCGGCCTTCTCCCAGCGCGGCGCCTCGGCGCGCACGGCGTCCAGATCCAGCTCGGCCCAGCGCAGCAGGCCCGCTTCCTCGGACGGCGGGGGCGCCCCGGCCAGGTCCTTGGCCGACGGGGCGACCCAGAGCACCGCTCCCATGCGCTTGAGGGCGAGGGCGGGAAGGCCCGGGCCCACCCGCAATTCCTTCGCGCCGCCAACGTCCACCACCGTGGCCCGGCCGGCGCGGCGCGCGACGGTGGCGCGGCAGGCCTCCAGGAAGGCGGCGTCCTCGGAGGCGGGCCAGGGGAAGGCCAGACGGCGCACGCCGTCCTTCGTCACCCAGTAGCCCCAGCTGGGGACCGACTGGCGCGCCAGCAGGTCCTTCCAGACCGCGAGGTCGCCGGCCTCGAAGCCCGGGCCTCCGGCCTTGGCGAGGGGCCGGGTGAAATCGACGCCATAGCTGTCCTCGACGCCGCCGCCGTCCGCCCGGGGCAAGGGCGCAAGGGCGGGCACCGGCAGGTCCGCCGGTGCCGGGATCGGCTCCAGGAGGCCGCGGCGGAAGGCCCCCCAGAAGCCCGCGCCCTCCGGCTCCCAGCCCGCGGCGGCGGCGCCGGCGGGCCGGAAGGCGAACACAGGCCCGCGGGGATCCCCGGCGCCCTCGCGCACCTCCACCAGCCCGCCGGCCTCCTGCCGCAGGGCGGCGCGGACATGGCCCTGCTCGGGACCCGCGGCGAAGCGGAACTCCCGGCGGAAGTAGCGGTCCTTGCGCAGGGCGTCCAGGTCCAGATCCATGGACACGAGGCCCGGCAGCGGCGCGTCGAAGCCGCGGCCGGCGGCCAGTGCGTCCAGGGAGAGCCGGAGCGCCCGCTCGCTGGTGGCGAGGATCAGGTGCCCGCCGGTGCGGGCCCAGGCGAGCCCCATGCGGCGGTCGGGATCCTCGCGGCCATCGGCGGCGCCCTTGGCCACGAGGGCGTAGGTGACGCCGCCGTAGGACCGGGTCTGCCCCGCCGGCAGGGGCGCCGACAGCTGGGCCAGCGGCGTGTCGATGACGAGCACCGCCTCGAGGTGGCCCACCTGCAGGAGCGCGAGGCCGACGGCGGTCGGGTGCAGGGCGCGGATCTCGTCCCAGGTCCAGGGCAGGTCCGGACTGAGCTTGGACCACTGGTCCTCGAGCTTGGAGCCCACCTGGGACTGGCGCCAGGCGGCGAAGGCCCGGTCGCCTTCGCCGGGATGGCCCGTGAGCAGATCCCGGTAGCCGCCGGAGAGGGCCGCGTCGAAGGCCGCGGGATCCTGAATGGCGACGCGGACCGGCGCCTCCGGCAGGGGCAGCGGACCGCCGGCCTGCAGGCCGGAGGTCCCGAGGGCGAGCGCGATCAGGAGGGTGAGCGCGGAGCGGTTCATCGGGCACCTCCCGTCCTGATCGCGCGGGCGAGCAGGGTCCAGGTCAGATCGCGGGGACGGAGCGGCTGGGCCGCGGCGGAGCTGGATCCGTCCTCGCCCTCGGCGGCCAGCTCGGCGCGCAGGGCGACGAGGCCCGGCGCGCGCCGGTCCTGAAGAGCCCGGAGGGTGGCCTGGAGCCGGCCCTCCTGCCCGGACCGGGCCTGGATGCGGGCGAGGTCCGCCAGCGCCGCGTTGATGTCCGCGGTGCGGTAGCGGCGCCGGGCCAGCAGGCGGGCGAGGTCCTGCCCGTCCACGCTGCCCAGGGCCGACCGGGCGGCGCGCCAGGAGCCGGGCAACAGGCCTCGGGCCGCCCGGAGCTGGAGGAGCTCCCGATCGGAACCGTCCCCGCCGGAATCCTCGCCCCCATAGCTGCGGACGGCGAGGGCCAGGGCCGCCCGGTCCAGGGCGTCCACGGGCCCGCCGCCGAGGCTGCGCAGGGCGGCGCGGGCGGCGAGGGCATCCGCAGGGTGCTGGGCCAGGTGGACGTCGAGGAGGGCCACCGCCGCGTCGGGCTTGGCCTGCCAGGGCGCCAGGGCGGCGCGCCAGGCGCCGGGGGCGCCCGCAGAACCCGCCGCGCCGAGCCGGCGCCAGCGGTCGAAGGCCCGCAGCTCCTCCGTCGCGGACCAGGCCGTGGCGCGGCGGGCGGCGAAGAGGGCCGCCGCCGCGTCCGCCGGGCGGTGGAGCGCGGCGAGGATCCGGGCGCGGGCCTGGGCCTGGCGCGGGACCAGGGAGGGATCGGAGGTGCGGGGCCAGCGGTCGAGCCAGCGCGGCGCCTCGGCGGGCAGCGCGGCTGCGAGGGCCTCGGCCAGGGCGCCGGACTGGTCCGGCGCCACATCGCCGCGGAACCAGGCCTCGTCCAGCTCCTGGGCCAGAGCGGGCCGGTCCGCGGGATCCGCAAGCTGGAAGCTGAGGGCCCACAGGCCCGCGGAGACGGGACCCGCGGCGCGCCGGCCCTGGAGGAAGGCGCGGACCTTGGCCTCGAAGGCCTGGGCCCGCTTCACCTGCCGGAAGGGCGCGAGCCAGGCCTGCAGGCGCGCGGCGAGGGCGTCGTCCTGGGGCGAAGCGGCGTCGGGACCGGGGTCCCCGGCGCCCTCGTCCGTCCCCTCTCCCGCATTGCCGCCAGAGTCCTCCGCGGCCACCGCCACCGGTTCGAAGCCGAGGGCGCGGCCCTGCGTCAGATCGCCGAGGCGGCGCTCCGCCAGGGCCAGGGCTTCGGCGTCCTCGCCCAGGGCGAGGCGGACCCGCACTGCCAGCAGACGGTCGCCATCATCAGGGCCGTCCAGGTTCAGCCGCGCCAGAAGGCGGGAAGGATCGCCGCCGGGGGCCAGGGCCTGGTCCAGGGCCGCGAGGGCCCCGGGGCGATCCAGGTCCTGCCGGGCGAGCCAGCCCCGGGCCGCGGCCCAGACCGGGCCGAGCCTGGCGAGGTTCCGGGCCTGCGGCAACTCCGCCGCGTGCTGGGCCCAGAGGTCCTGGAGCCAGCGGCGGAGCTGCGCCTCGCTGAGGCGGTCCTGCCGGGACGACCAGCGCAGGCCCAGGGCCTGGAGGTAGCCTTCGGGATCCGCCGTGTGGAACCGGGGCGCGGCCTCGGGCTGCAGATCCTGCAGGTAGGCCAGGAAGGCGGGCCCGACGGGCTTCGCGGGATCCAGCAGCGCCAGGGGCGAGCTGAGGTGGTGATCCTCGGCCTGGGCCGCGAACCAGCGGAAGGAGGCCTCGGTCATGGCGGGCTGATCCGCCAGCACCGCCTGCCGGAGCAGGGCCTCGGCCTCCGCCGTCCTCCCGGCGTCCGCCAGCAGGGCGAGCCGGTCCGCGAGCCAACCGCGGTCCCGGATGGGCGCCGCGTGGCGGCCGCTGAGCTCCAGGGCCAGCGGCAGGTCGCCCAGGGAACGGGCCATGCGGAGGGCCAGGCGGGCGCGGGCGGTCTCGCCGCCACGGGCCGGCGACTCGAGGGGCAGCCAGGGCGCCGTGGGGTCCCCCTGGCGGAAGCGGGCGAGGGCCTCCAGCACGTACCAGGCGTCGCCGGGGCGTTCGCCCCAGAGGGCGCCCGGCAGCCGGCCGGTGTCCACGCCCTGGCCGATGATGCGGTCATCGCCGGTCTCCGCGAGCTGGCCGGAGGCGGTGCGGCGCGGGGTGAACTCGGGCCAGACCCAGGCCGCGTCGTGGCCCAGCACGGCGCCCACGGTCCGGGGCCCGCGCAGCTTCGCGATGAGCGGATCGTCCGCGGCGCCGGGCTGGCCCTCCACCAGCCGGGCGAGGGCCGTGGCGACGGCGTCCACCGTGCGGCGGCGGGCGAGCTTCACCGGATCGGTGGCGTCCTGGTCCCAGAGCCGGAACCAGGCGAGGCGCGTCTCCTGGGGCAGCAGAGCCACCAGGGGGCCGTTGGGCCAGGCCCGGGCGGCCACGGCCCAGAAGCGGTTCCAGTGGTAGCGGTCCCCCATGAGCCGCGCCAGCATCGGGCCGGTCTCGGGATGGGCCCCGGCGGCCCGGGCCCAGGTCTCCAGGGCGCCGGGCGCGTCGAGCCAGCCCGCCCAGGGCAGCCGCGATGAGTTGGCGTTGATCTGCGCCGGGCCCTCCACCAGCGTCAGGATCTGCTGCCACTGGGGCTGGAGGTAGGCCACCAGGGCCTCGCCCTGGTCCAGGCGCACGAGGCTGCGGACCCAGAGGCTGCCCAGGTCCGGCGCCACGAAGGCCAGCCTGCCCCAGGCGTCCCGGCCGATGCGCGCGGCCCCGACCTCCTCCAGGAAGGCCACCGGGGGCGAAGTCTGCCAGGGCCCCGGGGTGGTGGCGGCGTAGCGCTGGGCCAGGGCGAGGCGCACGGGGCCCTCAAGGCCAGCGCTCCGCACGAAGGGCCACCAGGTGTTCAACGCGTCGGCGTCGGGTCCGGACGGCGGCAGAAGCTGAGCAAGGACGAAGGCCTGGGCCGCGTCCATCCACTCCACGCGGCCCGTCTGGGCCAGCACGGATCCGGCGGTGTCGAGGAGGCCCGTCCGGCCCGGCGCGACGCGGAGGAGGCGGGGCAGCTGCCCGGTGAGCAGGGCCAGGCGCACCTGGTCCTCCTGCCCCAGCGCGCCATCCAGGGCGGTGATGTCCCCGTTGGGCGCGAGTTTCAGCGCCAGATCCGGGAGGCCGTCCTCCAGGAGGCGTCCCACGGCGCGGCCCAGGCGGGCCCGGAGGCCGACCCCATCGCTGGGGTTGGCGCGGCGGTAGGCGGCGAGGGCGGCCCGCTCGGTGGCGAGGGCCTGGGCGCCGTCGCCGGCCTGGGCGTAGAGCCCGCTCCGCCAGCCCGCGACGGATTCATCGGCGGGCCGGGGCTTCGCCCAGCCGGCGAGGTAGTCCGCGGCCTCGGCGACACGGCCCGCGCGCACCATCAGGTCCGCGGCCTCCCGCCAGAGGAGCTCCTCCTCCGGACGGACGGACACCGCGGCCTGGGCGGCCTCGAGGGCGCCCGGGACGTCGTGGGCGTCCCGCTTCAGGTCGCGCACCGCCACCGCCCACCGCACGTCCCGGGGGCTGCGGGCGCGCTGCTTCTCGAAGAAGGCGAGGAGCTGCGCGCCGGTGCCGGCCTTGCGGGTGCTGCGGGCGGCGGCCTGGAGCCAGTCCCGCCCGGTCCGGCGGTTGAGGGCCTCGATCCAGAGCGGCAGCGCCGCGGCGCCGCGGCCTTCGTCGTCCGCCGCCTCGGCGAGGGCGTGGTAGAGGTCCGCCGTGAGCTCGGGCTTCAGCTTCGCCTTCTGGGCCTCCAGCAGCGGCGCGGGATCCCAGTCCGGGCGCTCGCGCCAGGAGAGCCGCGCCAGGAGCCGCACGGCGCCCAGCCGGGCCCCGTCCTCCAGGTCCGGCTCCGCCAGGAGCTGCTCCGCCGCGCGGCGGGCCCGGGGCAGGTCGGCGGCGGCGAGGGAATCCTGGGTGAGGCGCGTGAGCAGCGCTTCCCGGTGCCCGGCGCCGGCCTTGGGCACCGCGGCCTCGATCAGGGCCCGGGCGCGGTCGCCCTGCCCCGTGCGGGCCAGGAAGGCGGCGTGGTCCTGCAGCACGCCGAGGCTCCAGGGATAGCGGGCGGAGAGGCGGTCCCACTCGGCGGCGGCCGCGGGCGCGCCCTTGGCCCGCTCCAGGTAGGCGGCGCGCTGGGCCTCCGCCCGCATGCGCGTGACACCTTCAGGCAGGGCGCCGATGCGCGGCGAGAGCTGGGCCCAGAGCGCGTCCGCGTCGCTGGCGCGCCCGTGGGCCGCGAGGAAGGTGGCGCGGTCCATCTCGAGGCGGATGCGGTCCTCCTCCGTGGGCGCCAGCTGGGCCCGGCGGGCGAGGATGAGGTTCTGGAAGGAAGCGGCCTCCGGCTGCTTCCAGCGGGCCTGCACCAGGGGCCCGCTCCAGGCGTCCACGGCGTCCAGGAAGGCCGGCGCCGTGGCCTGGGCGGCCATGGCCTGAGCCTTGGCGAGCATCAAATCGCCCAGGCGGCGGATGGCGTCGTGCTCCTTCGGACGGGCCTTCGCCGTGGCCGCCGCGCGCTGCTCCCGGCCCACGGGATCGTTGGGCTGGTCCATGCCGTCGATCCAATCGTCCGCGTCGTACTCCAGGCCCGGTGCAGGCGTCTCGATGGTGGCCAGGGGGAAGAAGGCCGCGAGGGCGTGCTCATCCTCCGCGTTCCCGGGCTTCAGCGCCTCCAGGCGGCGCTGCACGAGCGCGTAGACCTTCGGCCGGGCCACCAGCTGGGCGAGGCGGCGGAGGGAGCGCTGGTCCTGCTCGAACCAGGAGTCGTAGCCCGACGCGTCCTCGGGCTCCAGGGCGTCCAGGTACTCGCGGATGGCGCCGTCGAGGTCGTGGACGTTCTCCCGCAGCACACCGGTCTCGAAGGCGAAGAACCGGGGCCGGCCCATGGCCTTGCGGCCCTGCTCCACCACCTCCAGCGCCTCGCGGTCGTGGTTGTAGTCCCAGAGCAGTGTGGCCAGCTCCGAGACCTTGTCGGGATTCCGGGGATCCCGCTCGGTCAGGTGCTTCCAGATCTGGATCGCCGCCTCGGGATGGCCGCGGTCCTCCTGCAGCTCGCCGAGCGACGTCCAGAGCGGGCCGGGATCCTCCAGCGCCGGGGCGGTACGCGCCACCAGGGCCGTGGCCGCGGGCGCCTGGACGCCGTCGAGGCCGTCCAGGGAGCGGTGCAGCGACAGCACCCGCTGGGCCAGCTCCCCATCGCCGGGGTAGGCCGCGGCCAGACGGTCCGCGGGCGCCATCGCCCGCTCGAACTGAGAGAGCCGCGCGCGGCCCTCGAAGAGGAGCTGGTCCTCCACAGGCGTGCGGTCCGCCTTGGCCTCCAGGGCGTCCAGCTTCGCCTCGAGGCTGCCGTCCCGCATGGCGCCCGCGAAGAAGGACTCCCGCTGATCGGCATCCACGAAGAGGATCGCCCAGCTGCGCTCCTCCAGGAGCGCGTCGGAAACGAGCACGGCGCCGGAGGGCCTCCGGGCCTCCCGCTGCCGGAAGAGCGGATCCTGCCATTCCTTCCGCCAGCGGCCGTCGGGCACCAGGCGCGCGGCCTCGTGGAAGACCGCCGGGCTGTGGGGGAAGCGCTCCAGGGCCTTCAGCCGGACCCAGTCGGCCCAGCGCACGAGGCTCGGATGACCGCCGCGGGCCTGGTCCGGGATGTCCACGCGCAGGTCCTCCGCGCCGGCCCGGGCGAAGAGTTCCGAGCCGCGGAAGCGGGCCACCAGATCCTCGCCGAGCTTGCGCAGGTCCGCGTGGTAGCTGCGCCGGGCGTACCACCGGGCGGCGCGGTCCCAGATCCCCTCGCCCTTGAACCGCGCGAGGGCGCCCTGGAGCCGGGGGCCGAGATCGTCGTCCAGGTGCCAGCCCTCCAGCCGGGAGGCCAGGGAGAGCCAGAGCGCCTCGTCGTCCGGCAGGCGGTCCAGCTCCGTGAGGCAGAGGTCGAGGGAGGCGCGGTGCGAGGGGTCCCGGGTCTCCAGGCGGGACAGGGCCTCCTGCAGCAGGGTGCCGTAGTCGGTCCGGGCCGGC
>DASTWQ010000067.1:0-5453 GCA_035758545.1 Holophagaceae bacterium
GGCCTCCACCGGTGGCTCGTGGGGGCCACCTGGCTGGCCTTCCTCTGGCCCTTCCTCTTCTTCAGCCTCTCGGGCTCCAAGCTGCCGCCCTACATCCTGCCGGTGGTGGTGCCCCTGATGGCCCTAGCCTGCGCCTTCGAGGCCAAGGGCGAGGAGCCCGTGACCCTTCGCCGGGCGGGGATCGAGCTGGTGATCCTGGGTGGGCTTTTCCTGGGCTACGCCCTCCTGGACCACCGCCTGCCGGAGCAGGCGGGCCTCTGGGTGTTCGGCCTGGGCGCCGCCTGGATCGCCTTCGGGCTCTGGTGCGTCTGGCCCCGGTACATGAGCGTGAAGCACCTGCTGGCGGGGCTGGCGGCCTGCCTGCTCCTCCTGACCCTCGCCGCGGAGCGGTCCGCGGGGCCCGTGAAGGAGATGGCCTCCCTCATTCCCGCGGCGCCGAAGGATGCGGAGTGGATCAGCTACGGCGTCTACCGCCAGGGCGTGCCCTGGTACACGGGGCGGCGCTGCGTGGTGTTGGACGGCACCGGGGAGCTGGCCTTTGGCCGGGAGCATCTCAGTCCGGCCGACCAGGCCCGCTGGCTCCCGGAGGGGACGATCGGCCCCTCGGCACTGGCAGATCGCCTGAAGGCGGAGACGGGCCGCCCCGTAGTGCTGGTGGCCGATCCGGAAGACTGGGCGAAGCTGCCGGACGCCGAGCGGTCGGGCTTCACCGTGCTCGCCCGGACCCGCGGCAACGTCCTCGCCGAGCGGCGCTGAGGCCTACTTCCCCTCGAAGGCGTCCTTGACGCCGTGGGCGGCCTCCTTGGCGCCCTTGGCGACGGCCTTGCCGCCCTTCTTGGCGACCCGGGCCACGGCCTTCGCGCCCTTCTTGGCCGCGTGGCCGACTTCCTGGCCGGCCTCCTTGAGGTCCTGCTTGGGGGAACCCTGGGGGGCCAGGGCGAGGGCGGCGCAGAGCAGGGTGGGAATCATCGGGCACCTCCTTCCTGTCCAGAATACGCCGTTGGCCGGCCTCCTCCCCTGGGGGATCATGGAGGGATGGACTGGTCCGAGGACGATTTCGACGACACCCTGCCCGAGGCGCCGCCCGCGCCGGGGCAGCGCCTCGGGCTCTGGGTCCGGGAGCACCTGCCCCTCGTCCTCTTCGCCCTGCTGCTGGTGGCCGTGGTGGTCGCCCGGGGCCTCTGGAGCCCGGACGAGCCCGACTTCGCCCAGGCGGTGAAGGAGATGCGCCTGCGCGGGGAGTGGCTGCTGCCCTACCTGAATGGCCAGCCCTATTCCGAGAAGCCGATCCTCTTCTACTGGTGCATGAAGGTCTCGGCCATCGTCCTCGAGAAGCTCACCGGCGGCCTCGGCTTCCAGCAGGGCGTGGCCGCCTGGGCCCTGAAGCTGCCCTCGGTGGTCGCCTCCCTCGCCTTCCTGGCGGCCTTCCACCGCTGGGCCGTCCGCTTCCTCCAGAAGGACGTCGCCCATCTGGCGGCCATCATCCTGGCCAGCACGCCCCTCTGGTTCTGGCAGAGCCAGTACGTCCAGATCGACCTCCTCTTCGCCGCGCTGGTGGCCTGGGCCTGGCTCTGCTGGCTCGCGGGCTACCTGCTCCTGAGGGACCCGGCCAAGGCCTTGCGGGAGGGCGAGCACGGGGCCTGGTTCCTGAAAGCCTGGGCCTTCCTGGCGCTGGCCTTCCTCGCCAAGGGGCCCCTGGCCCTGGTGCTGACCTTCCTGGTGCTGGCGGCCTTCCTCGCCTGGCAGCGGGATTGGAAGGCCCTCGGCTCCATGCGGCTGGGCCTGGGCACGGTGGTCTTCCTGCTCATCGCCGCGCCCTGGTCCGTGATGATGGCGGTGAAGGCGGGGCCGCACTACGTCTACGAGCTGTTCATCCACCAGAACCTCGAGCGCGCCACGCAGGCCTGGGACCACGTCCAGCCCTGGTACCAGTACGCCGTCTACATGCTCGGGGACTTCTTCCCCTGGGTGCTGCTGCTGCCGGCCCTGGGCTTCTTCTTCGTGAGGGGCGGCGCCCACCGGGCGCCCCTGGCGCGGTTCCTGGCGCTCGCCTGGTTGATGCCCTTCCTCTTCCTCTCCTGGGTGGAGAGCAAGCAGGGCAAGTACCTGCTCATGAGCTACCCCTTCCTCGCGCTCCTGCTGGGCGCCATGCTGCAGCCCGTGAGCGTGGAGGGCGTGAGCCTGCGGCGGATCCGCCGCCTGGGCGGGCTGCTGGGTTTTGGCCTTGGGATCTTGGCGGGCGTCCTGCTGGCCTTTGCATTTGGGATGGGGAACGCTAGCCAACAGGCCCACATCGCGCCCTTCAGAGGTATCGTGCGAGTCCTCGCCTTCGTGGCCACGATGGGTGCCCTCTCCGTCGCGACTCGCGCTGCCCTGGGCGAGGGACGCTTCCTGGTCCGAGAGACGGGGCTGACGGTAGGCCTACTCTTCCTTATCGCGGGCACCTGGGGCTTCCACCGCCGCGACCCCCAGAAGGACACGAAGCGGTGGACCGCCGCCGCCGCCCCGCTCATGGCGGGCCACCCGGTCTACTTCTGGGATGAGATCCGCAGCGGGGCCATGCTCTACACGGACCGCCTCATGCCGGAGGTACGCAGCGACGCCGGGCTCCTGGCCCTGCGGCCCGGCGACCGCCTGGTGGTCATCTCCACCCGCTGGGAGCCGGGCCACCTCGGCCTGACGCCCGGCACCATGGCGGCCTTCCAACCCCTGGTGAGCGTGCCCCAGGGCGAGGACACCTGGATCCTGATGGAACGCCGCTGAGGAGCGACCCATGACCCCGAACTTCAAGGCGATCCCGCTGATCCTCCTGGGCGTGCTGCTGAACGCCGCCGCCCAGATCTGCCTCAAGAAGGGCCTCACCCATGGCATGAGCTTCGAGCTGGGCGCCCTGGTGAAGCTCTTCCAGCAGCCCTGGATCCTGGCGGGCCTGGCCTGCTACGCCGTGAGCGTGCTCGTGTGGCTCAAGGCCCTCTCGATGGTCGAGGTGAACTACGCCTACCCCTTCCTGGCCCTCGGCTTCATCGCCAACGCGCTGATGGCCCGGGCCTGGCTCGGCGAGATCATCCCGCCCATCCGCTGGCTCAGCCTCGCCATCATCGTCGTGGGCGTGGCACTGCAGGCCTGGAGCGGTCGGATCCGTTGAGCTGGGCGGAGCTGGACCCCCGGCTCAAGCTCGCAGGGCTGGGCCTCGCCGTCCTGCTGGGCGGCTGGGCGCTCTGGCCCCCGGGCCCGGTGAAGACCCCGCCGGGGGTGCTCGCCCCCGAGGATCCGGTGCAGGCGCCTTGCGATCCCCAGATCTGGGAGGTGAACGGCTACCGCGTGAGCGCCCTGGCGTCCTTCACGATGACCGCCCGGGTGCTCTCCACGGAGCGCTACCGCTTCGACCGGGAGGCCGACCTGGTGCCCGAGGATGTCGCCTTCGGCTGGGGCCAGATGTCCGACGCCCGCATCCTCGATCAGCTGGACATCAGCCAGTCTGGCCGCTGGTACCACTGGACCTGCCAGGACTTCCCCATCTCCCGTGGCAACATCGAGACACACAGCGCCAACATGCACCTGATCCCGGCGGACGCCGGCGTGCGCCGGACGATCCTCCACCTCCGCCCCGGCCAGGTGGTGGACCTGGACGGCTACCTGGTGCGGGCGGACGCCCCGGACGGCTGGCATTGGATCAGCAGCCTCAGCCGCCAGGACACCGGCGCCGGCGCCTGCGAGCTGGTGTACGTGGCCCGCCTGTCGGTGGATCCGGCGCCCTGAGCGATCCGGCGGATCAGGGGCCGAGCCAGAGCAGATCCTCGAGCGTCACGGACGGCACACCCGGATCCGGGAAATGGATCTCCAGGCGTGGGATCGGCTCCCGACGCTGGGTGACCGGCAGATCCAGCGTCTGGAGCCAGGGCAGGGGCTCCGAGTGGCTCCCCACGGCCAGGGCGCGAGGGGCCGCCGGATGCCGGTGCGCGAGCAGCGCCGTCGCCTCGCGGAAGCGACGGGAGGGCCAGAAGGCTTCCAGCCCGCCGGGCCCTGCCTCCATCACGAAAAGGAAGGGCTGGCCTGGGTCCTCCTCGTTGCCGCGGTGGATCCAGAGGCGGGCCCCCGGCGCGTAGGGCGGCTCATAGAGCCAGAACTGGGGCAGATCCTCCTCCGGAAGCCGCCCCCGGAGCCCGAATCCGAAGGGGCTGGCCCCGGTCTCCCGCCAGTCCGCCCGGCGGTCCAGGCGCAGGGGATGGGCCGCGGCCTCACCCCGGTCCTCCACCCACAGGAACTCGAGGAAGCGGTGGGACCACAGCAGGCGCCGGTTCCGCGTTCCCTGGCCGGGGTGGGCGGTGCCCACATCAAGGATCCAGCCGCCGGCTTCCAGGCGGCTGGCCCAGCCACCGCCGGGATCCACCATGCAGAAGACATGGTCGAGTTCGAGGGTCATCGGATCAGCCGGGAGGGCAGGTCGCCCCGAAGCAGGCCCGCGCGGTCGACGATCCCCCGGTCCGTGACGAGGCTGGTGACGAGGGCGGCCGGCGTGACGTCGAAGGCGGGGTTGAAGACCGGCACCTCCGGAGCCCAGTCCCGTCGGACCTCCTCCGGATCCCGCTGCTCGATGGGGATGGCGGCGCCGTCCGGGCAGGCCAGATCCACGGTGGAGTAGGGGGCTACCGGGTGGAAGGGCACGCCGTGGTGGGCCGCCTGCACGGCGAGGCCGTAGGTGCCCACCTTGTTCGCGAAGTCGCCGTTGGCCGCCACCCGGTCCGCGCCCACCAGCACCCGCTGCACGCGGCCGTCCCGCAGCAGGATGGCCGCCATGCTGTCGGTGATCAGGGTGCAGGGGATGCCCAGGCGCCGCAGCTCCCAGGCCGTGAGCCGCGCCCCCTGGAGGAGGGGCCGGGTCTCGTCCACGAAGACATGGGCCACTTTGCCCTGCTCGAAGCCCCGGCGGATGACGCCCAGCGCGGTGCCGATGCCCGCGGTGGCGAGGCCGCCGGTGTTGCAGTGGGTGAGGACGGATTCGCCGGTCCCCAGCAGCGCAGCGCCGTGCTTCGCCATGCGGTCGCAGAGGGCGACGTCCTCGTCGAAGATGGCCTCGGCCTCGGCGACGGGATCCGCCGTGTCCTTCATGCGATCCAGGGCCCACATGAGGTTCACGGCCGTGGGCCGGGCGGCGCGGAGGGCCAGGCGGGCGCCCTCATAGATCTCCGGCCTGGCCCCGCGCTCCGCCAGGCAGGCCAGGCTCGCCGCCGCGGCCACGCCGATCAGGGGCGCGCCCCGCACCGCCAGGCGCCGGATGAGGGGAACCATGTGGACCGGGTCCGAGCCGTCCACCCAGACCTCCTCCTGGGGCAGCCGGGTCTGGTCCAGCACCCAGAGGATGCGGCCGTCGTAGCGCAGGCCCAGGGACTCGAAAGGCTTCATCAGATCAGCTCCGGCCCGAGCCGGGCCCGCAGGGCCCTCAGCACTTCGAG
>DASTWQ010000001.1:0-13015 GCA_035758545.1 Holophagaceae bacterium
CGCCCAGGCCCTCGCCGAGGTCCAGCGCCGCCCGGCGGCCAAGGACCGGACGCTGGTGCTGGAAGGGCAGGGCGAGGCGCCGGCGGATCCGATCCTGCTCCAGCAGGCCCTGGTGAACCTGCTGGAGAACGCCTGCCAGGCCACGCCCCCCGGCGGCACCATCCGGGTCCGGGCGGAGGTCCTCACGCTGGAGGTGCTGGACGAGGGTCCGGGCCTGGACGAGGCCGCCGCCGCCCGCATGATGCGCCCCTTCGAAAGTGGCCGTCCCGAGGGTACCGGCCTGGGCCTCCCCCTGGCCCTCAAGTGGCTGGCGGCCCAGGGCGCCGAGCTGAAGCTGGAGGCCCGGCCCGAGGGCGGGACCCGCGCGGTGATCCGGTGGTGAGAGGTTTTCACCACAGAGACTCGGAGGCACGGAGAGCCTGTGGCATGTCTCCGCCGCAGGCCGGCCCTGGGTGAGCAGCACGACTCCCTGACCCTGCGCGTGGCGCCGGGTCCTGGCCGGGTGCATCAGGATGACCTCCGCGGCTCTGGGCCTCCGTGGTTCACGATTCCAAGCCCCGCATCTAAACTGCCCCCATGCGGATCGCGCTCCTCCAGCTCAACGCGCGCCTCGGCGCGCCCGAGGCCAACGGCCGGGCGATCGAGGCCGCCTACGCCGAGGCGGTGGCCGGCGGCGCCGAGCTGGTGCTGGCGCCGGAGCTGGCGGTCTGCGGCTACCTGCCGGAGGACCGCCTCTGGGAGCCGGGCCTGCGGGCGCGGATCGAGGCGGAGTCCCGGCGGCTCGTCGCGCTGGCCGGGCCCGTGCCCCTCCTCTTCGGCACCGCCAGCCCCGCGCCTTCGGGCCGGCTCTGGAACGAGCTCTGGTGGGCCGAGCGCGGCGAGCGCCGGGCCTGCGTCCGCAAGCGCCTGCTGCCCACCTACGACGTCTTCGACGAGCTCCGGTACTTCGAGCCGTCGCCGGAGGTCCCGCCGCTGGTGGCCTTCGGGGGCGAGCGCATCGGCATCTCCATCTGCGAGGACCTCTGGGCGGACCCGGACCTGGTGCAGGGGGGCGTCCGCTACGCGGTGGATCCCATCGCCGACCTGAAGGCCCAGGGCGCGACCCTCATCCTCAACGCCTCCGCGAGCCCGGGCTACCTGGCCAGCTGGCTGCCGGAGGGCCGCAGCGCCCCCTGGGCCGTGCCCTCCAAGATCGCCCAGCGCCGGCGGCTCCTCCTGGGCCTCGCGGCCAAGCATGGCGTGCCCCTGGCCTACGCCGACCGGGTGGGCGCCGAGAGCTGGCTCCTCTTCGACGGCGGCTCGGGCCTGGCCCGGCCCGACGGCGGCTGGCAGGGCGCGGCGCCCTTCCACCAGGGTCCGGTGTGGGTGGACACCGCGGCGAAGGGCGGGGAGGGCCTGGAGGTCCACGAAGCCCGCTGGCTCCGGGCCGGCCTGGTGATGGCGCTCCGGGACAACCTCGCCAAGCAGGGACTGGAGGCCGTCGTCGTGGGCCTCAGCGGCGGCATCGACAGCGCCGCGGTGGCGGCCCTGGCGGCGGAGGCGCTCGGCCCCGACAAGGTGCTCGGCGTCGCGTTGCCCACCCGCTTCAGCAGCGCGGACAGCTTCCGCCTGGCGGAGGAGGAGGCTCGGACCCTGGGCCTGCCCTTCCTGACGCTCGACGCGGACGCGCCCTACGCGGGCTTCGCGGCCGCCCTGCAGACCGCCTTCCCGGACCGGGCCTTCTCCCTCACGGACGAGAACCTCCAGAGCCGCAGCCGCGGCGCCCTGCTCATGGCCCTGACCAGCGAGCCCACGGTGCATGCGCGCCTGGGCACGCCACGGGTCTGCGTGCTCAACACCGGCAACAAGAGCGAGGCCGCGACGGGCTACTTCACCCTCTACGGCGACGGCATCGGCGCCTTCGGCCTGCTGGGCGACTGCCTCAAGGCCCGGGTGCGGGCCCTGGCGGAGGAGCTGCCGGGGGTGCCTCCGGGCGTCCTCCAGCGCCCGCCCACCGCGGAGCTTCGGCCGGACCAGACCGACGAGGCGAGCCTGCTGCCCTACCGCCAGCTGGACGCCCTCCTCGGCGCCGCCCTCGAGGCCCAGCGCCCCGAGGAGGGCCTCGCCGACGACCTCGCCTTGCTGCTGGAAGGCGCCGACCTGGCCGAGGCCCGCGCCGCGCTGCCCCGCATCCTCGGCCTCCTGCGCCGCACCGAGTTCAAGCGCCGCCAGCTCCCCTTCGCCATCAAGGTCAGCCCCAAGGCCTTCGGCGCCGGGCGGCGGATCCCGCTGACCGCGGAGTGAGGGGACGCCATGGCTGGCCTATGGAAGCGCATCCTTTCCACCTTCCGGTGGAAGGACTCGCCGAAGCACAGAGCGGGCTGCCCCCATTGCGCGGAGCCTTCGCGGAAAGAAGCTGGGCTGCGGGCCCTGGAGTATCCGAGGGAGAAGGCGATCCGCAGGGTCTTCATCAATGAAGGGTGCATGATCTGCTGCGCCTGCGAATTCGAGTGCCCCGAGGTCTTCAAAATGGATGACGCGCAGGCCGAATCCGTCCGATCCGCCGGGTTCACGCCCGACGCCGGCACCTATTTCGAGTCCCACCGCGAGAAGATCGAAGCTGCGGCACACGGCTGCTGCGTATCGGTCATCGGAATCGAATACACCGACGGCACTTTCAGTCCCTTGGGCAATCACCCGGGCAAGGTGGAGCATGTGGTCCCTGATGCGCCAGAGCTGACGATCCTGAAGGCCGGAGGCGCCTGAACCAGGACCTCTAGGTTTCCATCAGGCCGGCGGATCGATAGACTGGTTACTCGCGCCGGTGTGGCGAAATGGCAGACGCGGCAGACTCAAAATCTGCTTCACGCAAGTGAGTGTCGGTTCGATCCCGACCACCGGCACCAGAAGGATATGAACCACGGAGACGCGGAGACTCGGAGTTAAAGCTCTGGGTCTCCGCGTCTCCGTGGTTCGATATTTCCCTTACGGGTTGTAGGCCCCCTGCGGCAGGTTCAGGCCGTCGCTGTGGAAGACCTTCGTGAGATCACGGCCGGGCACCTTGGGCAGGCGGTCGGCGGCCTCGAGGTGGTCCAGGAGCTGGGCGAGGTTGGCGCCGCTGGGCACCACGGGGACCTGCAGGTCCTCCCGCAGCTCGGCCAGGGTCATGTCGTCCAGGAAGGTGCCCTCGGCCCGGGCCACCTGGCCGTGCAGGGTGTACTGGTCCGTGGGGCCCGTGTGGGTGCGGAGCGCGGCGCTGGGCACCACCACCGCGTCCACCCAGCTCTCCGAAGCGACGGCGCGGTCCGCGTGGGCGGCGTAGCGCAGGTCCCGGCCCGTGAGCAGGCCCGCGACGGTGACGCTCTCGCCGAAGTCCTGGTTCGCCACCGCCACGGCCCGGAGCTGGGAGCCCACCTGCTTGTTCAGCTCCATGAGGGTGCGGTTGAGGATGGGCGCGAAGCTGGAACCCGTGAGCAGCAGGGCCCGGCGGCCCCGGTAGCCCTCGGCCCGGGGGGAGCGCAGGAAGCGCTTGGCGTGGTCCTGGAACTTCCGCACCATGCCGACGCCGTTCTCCAGCTGGGCCCAGGTGCGGGAGTAGAAGCCGCGGCCGGGGACCTCGATGCGGGCCCGGGTGAACCACTCGTCCGCCAGCAGCAGCCAGGGCTCGCCGCCGTTCTCCCGGGCGAGGCGCCGGGCCTCCGGGGTCCAGCGGGCGGCCCAGTCGGCGGCGTAGGCGGGGCCGATGTCCTGCACCGTGGCGAGGCCTTCGCGGTGGGCGGTGAGGCCGAGGGGCACGCAGGAGAGGCTGAGGACGCCGCCCTTGCCGGCCCAGGGGCCCGTCTCCTGGAAGGCGCGGCGCTCCCACAGCTCCCGCAGGGTCTGCTCCCAGATGGCGCCGTCGTTGTAGCCCGGCGCGATGACCGCCTGGGTGTGGACGTCGATGCCGCCCTCCAGCAGCTTGTCGATCTTGCGGAGGATGTGGCCCTCCCGCGGGTTGCCGGTGGTGCGGACCCGGGCCTCGGGATCCGTGGCGTGCACGGAGACGTGGATGGGCGAGAGCCGCTCGCGGATGATGCGGTCCAGCTCCGCCTCGTCGCTGGAGCTGAGGGTCACGAAGTGGCCGTAGAGGAAGGAGAGGCGCACGTCCTCGTCCTTCAGGTAGAGGCTCTTTCGGTAGCCCTTGGGCATCTGGTGCACGAAGCAGAAGACGCAGTTCATCTTGCAGGTCTTCACCTCGTCCGCCGCCAGGTCCACGCCCAGGCCGTCGCCGCCGTTCTCGACCTCGGCCTCCACCAGGTCGCCGTCCGCCTTGCGGAAGAGCAGGGTGGTCTCGTCCTTCTGGGAGATGAGGAACTGGTAGTTGAGCTGGTCCAGGACCTGCTCGCCGTTGATCTCCAGGATGGTGTCGCCGGGCTCCAGGCCGATGGCCGCGGCGATGCCCTCGGGCTCCACCGCGATCACCTGAACGCCCTGCTGCGCCATGGGCCCTCCCGGCCGGTCCGGCCTGACCTTCCAGTGTCGGGGCATCCGGCGTCGGGGGCAAGGTTTCTGGCCGGGCGCCTGACCTCCGATCCTCCCGGATCGACCTCCCTGCCACTGCTTGTCCACCGGCCTCCGGTAAGGTGGAGGAACCCATGCTCGAGCTGGTCCTGTCCAACCGCGCCGAGGCCCTGCTGGATGCCCTGGCGGAGCGCGTGGCCGCGCGCCAGGCGGGATCGGGCTTCTGGACGCCGGTGCCGCTCCTCGTGCCGAACCCCCTGGTGCGCCGCTTCGTGGAGGAGGGCCTGGCCGAGCGCCTGGGCGCCGCCGTGAACCTGGAGATCGTCTACCTGGAGCGGGCCCTGGGCCGCGCCCTGCCGGAGGGCCAGGCCCTCTGGACGCCGGAGGCCCTGGCGGGCCGCCTGCGGGTGGCCTTCGAGGCCCCGGACCTGGATCCCGCCCCCGCGGCCTATCTGCAGGGACCGGATCGAGAGCGGAAGGCCCTCCAGCTCGCCCAGCGCCTGGGGACGCGGTTCCTGGACTACGCCCTCCACCGCCCCGGCTGGGTGCAGGCCTGGCGGAAGGGCGCGGCCCTCGCGGGCGAAGCGGAGGAGGACCGCTGGCAGGGCCGGCTCTTCCGGGCCGTGGACGCGGCGCTGGCCGGGGCGGGCTTCGTCTGCCCCGCGGACCTGCCGGCCCTGGCGCCCCGGCTCCGGTGGCCCGAGGGTGCGCTGCTGGTGAGCCTCAACACCCTGGCGCCGGCCTACCTGGACCTGCTGGGGGCCCTCGGCGCGCGCCGGGACTCGGCCTTCTTCGTCCTCAACCCCTGCGCGGACTACTGGGCGGACCACGCCACGCGGAAGGCCTTCCTGGAGGGCGGCGAGCCGCCGGAGGGCCATCCGGCCCTGGGGCTCTGGGGCCGTCCGGGCCGGGACTTCGTGGCCCGGCTCTACGACCTCACCGAGGGCCAGGATGAGGCCCGCTACGAGGATCCCGGCCGCGGCACGCTGCTGCGGGCCCTGCAGTCGGACCTGCTGGCCATGCAGCCGCCCCGGCCCTTCCCGGACGCGGACCGCAGCCTCAAGGTGCTGACGGCGCCGGACCCGCGGCGGGAGGCGGAGGTGGTCGCCGGCGAGATCTGGCGCCTGCTGGAGGCTCCGCCTTCCGGTCCGCCCCTCACCTTTGCGGACCTGGCCATCGTGATCCCCGCGGGGGAGGCGCCGGCCTACCTGGAGCACCTGCGGGCGGCCTTCGAGGCCACCGGCGGCCTGCCCCTCTCCTTCGAGGCCGCCACGGCGGGACCGAAAGCCCTCCTCGCGGAAGCCTGCGGCCTGCTGCTGGATCTGCTGGGCTCCGAGGCCAGCCGCGCCGCGGTGCTGCGCCTGCTGCGCCATCCCGCCAGCCTGGCCCGCCATCCGGAGCTGGACCTGGCGGCGGCGGTGGCCCTCTGCGAGCGCACGGGCATCCTGCGGGGGCTCGAGGACGGCGACTTCGAAGGCACCTACCTCGAAGGCCTGGACCGCCTTCACTGGGGGCAGGGCCTCGCCCGGGCGGCCCTGGCGGCCTTTCTGCCCGAGGACGAAGCCCCCGCGGGCCGGGACCTGCCGGCGGCGCCCGTGGACCGGGACGCGGCCCTGGCCCTGGCGGCCCTGGTGGAGGATCTCCGCCGCTGGCGCCAGGGCGCGGCCCGCCGTGCGCCGCGGGCCTGGGCCGAGGCCTTCCTCGCCCTGGCGGCGCGCCACCTCGGCGACGGCAGCGAGCCCTGGGTGCGGGCGCGGACGGCGCTGCGGGAGCGCCTCGACGTCCTCGCGGCCTGGTCGCCGGAGGGGCTGCCGGCGCCGGAGCTGGCCTTTGCCGAGGCCCGGGAGCTCTTACGCGGCCTGCTCGCGGGCCTGGACGGCGCGCCGGAGGGCGGCGGCATCCGCGTGAGCACCGCCATGCCCATGCGCGCGGTGCCCTTCCGGGCGGTGTTCGTGATGGGCCTGACCGGCGGCCTCTTCCCGGCGGTGGACCGGATGGATCCCCTGGACCTGCGCCAGCGGCCGGGCCGGGGCCTGCCCAGCGACCTGGGCCGCGCGGAGCAGGACCGCTACCTCTTCCTGGAGCTGCTGCTCAGCGCCCGGGACGCCCTGCGGCTGAGCCATCCGGCGCTGGATCCCGTCACCGGCGATCCGCTGCCGCGGTCCTCGGTGCTGGAGGAGCTGCTGGAGATCCTGGCGGCCATGGGCGTGGATCCCGCCGCGCTGACGGAGGTCCATCCCCTGCGCCGCTTCGACCCCGCGGCCTTCGCGCCCGGCTCGCCCCTCCGGAGCCTCGCCCCCGCGGCGGCGGAGGAGGTCCGGGCCCTCGTTGAGGGGATCGCGCCTCCGGCGCCGCCTCTGCCTGTGGCCACGAGGGAGGCCGAGGAGCTGCGCCTCACCCTCGCCCAGCTCCACGCCTGGCTCGTGGAGCCCGCGGAGGGCTTCGCGCAGATCCGCCTCGGCCTGCGCCGGGAGGAGGAGGATGCCGCCGCCCGGGACGCGGAGCTGCTGGCGCCGGAGGCCCTGGAGGCCTCCCGGCTGGAGCGGGAGGTGCTGCTGGCGGTGTGGCGGAAGGAATCGCCCGAGGCCGCCCTGGACCGGGCATGGCGGGAGCTGGAACTCCGGGGCCGAGCGCCCCTGGGCCCCGCGGCCCGCGCCGGGAAGGCGGCCGCGCTTGCGCGGGTGACGGCCTGGGCCGAGGCCCTGGGGCCCGGGGATTGGCGCGTGCACCGCTTCGGCGGCCAACCGGGCGCGCCGTCGGAATCGCTCCAGGAACCGCTGCGCTTCGAGCTGGAGGTCGGCGGGCGGCCCCAGGCGGTCTCGCTGGAGGGCGTCACCCGCTTCGTCGCGGCGGACCGCCTCGCGGACCTCACCCGGAGCGAGCAGCCCTCGAAGGCCCAGACCCTGGAGCGCCATCTGCGCCTTCGGGTGGACCAGCTCGCCCTTGCCGCGGCGGGGCTCCCGGCGCCTGCGCGGCTGATCGTCGCACCGCCCTCCCGGAAGCCGAAGGTCCTGGACTTGCCGCCGCCGGATCGCGAGACGGCCCGCACCCAGCTCGAGGCCTGGCTCGCGGCGATGCTCGCGCCGGGCGCGCCCTGGCGCCTGCCGGCGGCCTACGCCCTCGAGACCCGGGAGCTGGCGCCGGAGGTCTGGATCCAAGCCCAGGACCGGCGCCGGGAGCCCTGGTCCGTGCTGCCCGGCTCCCTTCTGCGGAGCCTGCCGGCGCCGGACCGCGGAGTGGCGCTGGCGGATCTGGCCTTCCGCCTAGGGCCCCTGGCCGCGATGCCGGCGGGCGGAGATGACGGCGCCGGGGAGGACGCATGAGTGCCGATCCCCTCCAGGCGCTGGGCCGCGGCCACGGCATCATCACGGCCAGCGCGGGCTCCGGGAAGACCCACACCCTACTGCAGCTGGTGCTGCAGGAGGTCCGCGACGGGCTGCCGCTCACGGCACTGCTGGCGGTGACCTTCACGAAGAAAGGCGCCCTGGAACTGAAGGCCCGCATCCGCGAAGGACTGACCCAGGCCCTGACGGCCGCGGAGGATCCGGACGCCGCCCGGCTCCTGCGCCAGGCCCGGCGGGATCTGGAGCGCGCGACGATCACCACCCTCCACGGCTTCTGCCAGCAGGCCCTGTCGGAACATGCCCTGCAGGCGCGCCGGCCCCTGGACGCCACCCTCGCGCCCGGGCGGGAGCTGGGCCGCCGCGCCTTCCAGACCGCGCTGCGCAAGGGCCTCGCCGGCCCCGCGCGGGACGCCTGGGAGCGGGCCCTGGGGGATCCGGGGCCAGAGCGCCTCGAAACATGGCTGCTGGCGCTGGTGCCGGAGCTGGAGCGTCTCGATCCGAAGCCCGGCGATCTCGAGCGCCTGTGCGCCGCATTCCCGCCGGAGGCCGTCCTCGACGCTCTGCAAGCGGCGGGAAGCGGGTTGAAAGGTTCGTCTCTCAAACCACTTCTGGAGTTGATCGCGCAGGTCGAGTCCGCCCGTGCCGTCTGGGCGGATCCCGCCCAGCTGCAGGCCGCCGCGCAGGACTGGAAGCGGCCCAGCTCCGCCGAGGCCAAGTGGTGGCAGGCGATCTCGGTACCCATTCAGGCTTGGGTCAAGGCCCTGCAGGATTTCCCGGTGCAGTCCCTCCAGCTCCTGCCCCTCGCCCAGGCCGTGGCTGACGAGCTCGCGGCCCTCAAGCGGGCCGAAGGGATGATGGACTACGGCGACCTGGTCCAGGAGCTGCGGCACGCGTTGGAGGGCCCGAACGGCGAGGCCCTGGCGGCGCGGCTGGCGGAGCCCTACCGCCTCTGTCTGCTGGACGAGGCCCAGGACACCAGCGAGGACCAGTGGGCGATCCTCTGGACTCTCTTCCGCCGTCCCGGCAAACGATTGGTGCTCGTGGGCGACGCCAAGCAGGCCATCTTCGGCTTCCAGGGCGGGGACCTGCCGGCCTTCGCCCAGGCGCGGCAGGACCTGCGGGCCGCCGGCGCCGCCACCGTGCCGCTCACCCGGAACTGGCGCGCCACGCCGGAGGTCATCGAGACCTGCAACGGGATCCTCGGGCTCGGGAGCGACCCCAGCCTGATGGAGGAGCCCGGGGACGAGATCGCGGTCTTCGAGGGGGACGATCTCCTTCCGGCCTCGCCCGGCGACGATCCGCCGCGCTGGCTGGATCCCGTGCCGGCGGTGGTGGCGCTGCCGGTGCCGTTCCGGTCCGCCGCGGAGGACGCCCGGCGCGCCGCGGCGGAGGCGTTGGCGGACCAGCTCCTCGCCCTCCACGTCGCGGGGCCGCGGCTCCGCACCCGCCACGCGCCGGAGGGCCGGCCCTTCGCCTGGCGGGACGCCTTCCTGCTGGTGCGCACCGGCAAGGAGGCGGATGAGCTCGCGGGCGTGCTGCGGGAGAAGGGCGTGCCCTTCCTCCAGCACAAGGCCCGGGGCCTCTACGAGAGCGACGCCGCGGAGGACCTGCGGGCCCTGCTGCGGGCGCTGGAGGATCCCGGCGACGCTTCGCGCCGCCTGCGGGCCTTCCTCACGCCCTTCTTCGGTCTCGGGTTGGAGGCCGCCGAAGGGGCGGCGGAGCTGCCGGAGGACCATCCGCTCCCGGCCCGGCTCCTGGACTGGGCCCGGCGGCCCTCCCTGGACCGGGTGGTCGAGGGCAGCGGCGTCGTGGCCCGCCTGCTGCGGGAGCCCGAGGGCCAGCGCCGGGTCGCGGACCTGCTGCACCTGGTGGAGCTGCTGCAGCGCACCGCGCGCCGCGGCGACGGCCCCGGCGACCTCGCGGCGCGGCTGGACGCCTGGGCCGAGGGCCTCGACCGGCCCCCGGGCGAGGAGGAGGACCTCCGCCGCCTGGAACAGGAGGGCGACGCGGCGCGGATCCTCACCCTGCACGCGGCCAAGGGCCTGGAGGCGCCGGTGGTGGCGCTCTTCGGCGGACTCTCCGAGGGCGGCGATCCCAAGGCGCCGCCGCTGCTGCGCTACCACGCGCGGCGGGGAGGCCGCTGGGAACGCAGGGCCTGGTTCGGCCGGAAGGCGCCGGACGAGATGGACGCTCCGGCCCGCCAGGAGGCCCAGGCCGAGCTGCGGCGCCTGCTCTACGTGGGCCTCACCCGGGCCCAGGGCCTGCTGCTGCTGCCGGTGCATGACGCCCCGCCGGAAGGCGCGCGCTCAGTCACCTTCGATCCGGAAGGCCTACCGAAGAAGGGGCCCTACCGCCTCATCCAGGCGCAGCTGCTCCAACTGCGGGATGCGGCCCCGGCTTGGCTCCACTGGGGGCCCCTGTCGCTGCCCGCGAAGGCCGCCGAGACGACGCCGCCGCCAGCGCTGGACCTGCGCCCCTTCCCCTTCGAGGCCCTGAAACGCACGAGCTGGCCCCGCCGCACGGAGTCCTTCACGAGTCTGCAACGCCGCGCCGAGGCCGATGCCGCGACGGAGGGCCACGAGGATCCGGAGCCGGACCGCGCCGTCAAAGCCGAAGGCCTGCCCGGCGGCGCCGCGACGGGCGTGCTCCTCCACGGGCTGCTGGAGCAGATCGCCGCCGCCGGCTTCGACGGCCGCTTCGAGCGCTGGTGGACCGCCGAGCGGAAGACCTGGGCCGAAGCGCGCTGCCGGGACGCGGGGCTCGATGTCATCTGGGCGGAGGAGGCCGCGCGCCTCGCCCACGCCGGCTTCCGCCAGGAGCTGGCGCTGCCCGGCGTGTCCCCGGTGAGCCTCCACCGCCTGCGGCCGGACCGCCTCCTGCGGGAGCTGGCCTTCCTCGTGGAGGCGCCGGGCGGCAGGCTCCGCGGCGCCCTGGACGCGCTCTTCGAGCACGAGGGCCGCGCCTTCGTCCTGGACTGGAAGAGCAACCTGCTGCCGGACTACGGCCCGGCGACCGTCGCCGCCTGCGTGGAGGAGGACTACGCCCTGCAGGTGCGGGTCTACACCCTCGCGGCCCTGCGGGCCCTGCGCATCACGGACGCGGCGGACTACGCGGCCCGCTTCGGCGGCGTGGTCTACGTGTTCCTGCGGGGCCTGCCCGGCGGCGGCCAGTGGGCGGCGCGGCCCGCCTGGGAGGAGGTCCAGGCCTGGGAGGCGGATCTGCGGACCCGGCTGGAGGGGCTCCATGGCTAGGGACCGCACCTTCGAGCTGGGGCCGCCTGAGACCGCGGTCCTCGCGGCCCAGGGCCAGGGGCCCGACCTCGCCTGGGAGCCCTCCGAACTCGCGAAGCTGGTGCCGGATCCGGCGGCGGGCGCGCGGCTCTTCGCGGTGGCGCTGCAGGTGCGGCTGGCGGAGGCCCAGGGCCACACCCGGCTCGTCGTCGAGGGGCCAGGGGCGCCGGCCTGGCTGGGGAGCCTCGGCCCCGCGCCGGATCCTTCCGCCCTCTTGGCGGATTCCGCGCTGGCGGGCTTCGTCGCGGCGGAGGGCCTCGCGCCGCTCCTCGCCGGGACGGACTGGCTCGCCACGGGCCGGGCGGTTCAGGAGGAGCGCCGCTTCGCGGAGGCCGTCCGGGGGCTCCTTCAGGACGAGGCTCCCTTCGCCGTGGACGAGTCGTGGCTCGAGGAACCCGTGAGCCTCAACCCGGAGCAGCGCGCTGCGGTGCGCCTCGCCGCCGTCCGGCGCCTGGCGATCCTCACCGGCGGGCCCGGCACCGGCAAGACCTCCATCGTCGCGGCCCTGGTGCGGGCCTGGCGGGACGCCCACCCCGGCGGGACCTTCGCCCTCGCGGCGCCCACGGGCAAGGCCGCCCAGCGCCTCGGCGAGGCCCTGGCGGCGGCGGGCGTGACGGCGGAAGCCTCCGGCGGCGAGCCCCGGACCCTCCACCGCCTGCTGGGCTGGCGGCCCCGGGCCGCGGCCTGGCGCCACCACAAGGGCAACCCGCTGGCGGCGGACCTGGTGGTGGTGGATGAGGCCAGCATGGTGGACCAGGGCCTCCTGGCGCGGCTGGTGGACGCGCTTCGCCCGGGCGCGCGGCTGGTGCTGCTGGGGGACGCGGACCAGCTGCCGAGCGTCGGCGCCGGCGCCGTGCTGCGGGACCTGGTCGCAGGCCTGCCGGAGGCGGTCGCGCAGCTGGTCCGCAGCTACCGCATGGATCCCTCGGATCCCGCCGGCAGCGCCATCCTCGGCTACGCGGCGAAGGTGCGCGAAGGCTCGGCGGAGGCGGCGGATCTGCCCCACCGCGGGCGCGTCGAGGACCTTTCAGGGCAGGGGGTGGAGCTCCTGGACCCCGTGGCCCTGCCGGCCCTCCTGCGACATTGGCGGGAACGCATCGATGGCCTCGACGGCTACGAGCGCCTCGTCCACGGGGAGTACGCCGCGGACGACCTCGGCTTCGGCTCCGCCGCCGTCGCCGGGGTCCGCGCGCTGCTGGACCACCACGACCGCTTCCGCCTCCTGGCCCTGCTGCAGGAGGGCCCCCGGGGCGCCGGCGCCCTCAACGCGGCCCTCCACGCCCAGGCCTGGCCCCTGAACGGCCGCGGCCTGCGCCGGGACCTGCCCGTCTACCTCGGCGAGCCGGTGATGATGACCCGCAACGACTACGGCCGGGGCCTCTTCAACGGCGACCAGGGGATCGTCCTGAAGGTGCGGCGGGGCGGGGAGCTGCGCCGGGAGGTGGTCTTCTGGAAGGGCGGTCGCCCCGAGGCCCATCCGCTGCCAGCGCTGCTGGGGGACCTGGAGCTGGCCTACGCGCTCACGGTGCACAAGGCCCAGGGCTCCGAGTTCGACGCCCTGGCGGTGGTGCTGCCGGAGGCGGACCATCCCCTGCTCACCCGGCAGAACCTCTACACCGCCCTCACCCGGGCCCGGCGCCACGCGGTGATCGTCGGCGACCCAGCGCTGCCGCCCCTCGCGGCGCGGAAGGTGGAGCGCCGCGCCACGGGGCTGCCGGAGCTGCTGTCGGGGCCCGCTCAGGGCAGGTCGAGGTAGCGCGCCGGGCCCGGCGCGGCGCCGCCCTCCGGGATCCAGGCGCAGACATCCGCCCGGGCGAGGGTGACGAGGTCGCCGCTGCTGCGGCTGGGGAGCGGCGTGAGGCGGCCCTCCTCCCGGCGGCAGGGCTGGAGCAGGGGGCGAGG
>DASTWQ010000050.1:0-3456 GCA_035758545.1 Holophagaceae bacterium
CGCCCAGCTGGACCACCTGGAGGGCCTGGCGCGGAACCTGACCTCCCCGAGGCTGCTGGCGCTCATGTGCCGGACGCCCCACTGGCTCTGCCAGGCCCCCATCCTCCAGGCCCTGGCGCAGAACGAGGCCACGCCGGAGGCCCTGCGGCGGGACCTGGACCTGGTGGTCAGCCTCCTGGCGATGATGCGCGAGCTGGATTCCGCCCCGGCGCTTGAGAAGGCCGAACGGGGTGAAGTGGTGAAGGCCACCTACGGGCAGCTTCGGGCGGATCTCAAGCCGGTGGCCAAGGTGCTCGCCAAGCAGCTCGCCAAGCCCATTGCCGGCAGCGGCACCACCCAGGAGCTGCCCGCCCTGCCCGGCGACGACCAGGACTGGGACAGCCTGCTCAGCATCCCCGAGGCGCCCACGGAGGCCGCGCTCCCGCCGCCGACGCTGCCCGCGGAGGAGCTGGCGGCCCGCGCCCGCGCCGCCTCCAGCCCCGAGTCGCTGAGCAGCTTCCTCCTGGAGGGCGAGCCCTCCATCCGGGCGGCGGCGCTGTCCAATCCGCTCGTCACCGAGGATCTGCTGGCCCGGATGCTGCCCTACAGCCCGCACCCGGCCTTCTTCGAGGAGGTCTACCAGGAGGCGCGGTGGTACTTCAGGGATGCGGTGCGGCTGGCGATGCTCGACGCCCCGGCCTGCCCTGAGGCCCTCTCCCGCAAGGTCGCCCGCAGTTTCGCGCTGATCCAGGTGCTCGCCGCGGCCCCGAAGGACGCGCCGGGCCTCCGGCGCACCGCGAGCCTGTTCGCGCAGCTGGAGGAGAGCGAGTTCCAGTACGTGACCTACTGGTGCAAGCGGCAGGCGCCCCAGCTGCTGCGCGTGGTCAAGTACTTCTACGATCGGCTGCAGCGGCGCCAGTCCAGCCTGCAGGGCACCTTGCCGGCCCGCGCCGAGGAGGGTCGCTGGGCCTCCCTCGAGGAGCGGGTCTTCGCCGCCACCCAGGCCACGGCCTCGGACCAGCTGCTCCAGGCGCTGCTCGATCCGGACCTCCAGGTGGTGCGGCTGGCCCTGGAGAACCCGGCCCTCACCCCGAAGATCCTCGCTTCCGCCATCCCCGGCCTCTCCCGGGAAGCCGCGGAACTGGTCGCCGCCCACCGCGCCTGGTCCGGGGAACCCGCCATCCAGGAGACCCTGCTGGTGAATGGGCAGGTCGGCGAGGACACGGCCCTCCGGCTGCTGGGGGAGGTCTCCAGCTTCCGGGCCCTGCTGGAGCTGCTGCGCAACCCCCGCATGCCCCACCTGGAGGTGAAGCGCCGGGCGCAGCTGGCCCTCAAGGCCCGCTACGAAGCCATGGACGAGGAGGACCGGGTCCTGGCGCTGCGGGCTTCCGGCGGGGAAGTCTGGCGGCACCTGCCGGAGCTCCTCCAGGATGAGGGCAGCCTGCGCCGCCTCATCGCCGACCGCCAGTTGGACCCGAGCCTGCTCCTGCGCCTGGCCCGCAACAAGCTGACCCCCCGGGCGGTGCTGGAGCTCATCGCCAGCCACCCGATCCTGCTCGCCCACGCGGCGGTCATGAGCGAGCTGCTGCTCAATCCCAAGACCCCCCGGGACGCCGCGGCCCGGGTCTGGGGGCTGCTCTCCGAGAGTGAGCAGCAGGTCCTCCTGCGGAGCCCGCACCTGCCCGCGACCCTTCGGGCCCTCTCTTTCTAAGCGGTGCGGGGGGCCGCCCCGTATCATGGCCCTCGGGAGGCTGCGGATGAGCAAGCGGATGTTCCAGGCGGCGCCGGCCCTGGCCCTCGCGGGCGCAGGCCTGGCCGCGGCCCTGCTCGCTCCGGCCTGCCGGCGCGGGCCCGCCGCCCCCGCCTGGCTCCAGGCCGCGCCCACCGGCAGCCAGACCGCCGTGAGCGGCCGCCTGGGGTGGCTCCTGCAGGACCCCACCTTCCGCCAGAGCCTGGCCAAGGCCCCGGAGGCCGAACAGGCCCTGGACCTCTTCCTGCAGCGGGCCCACATCGACCCCGCTGCGGACCCGGGTCGCCTCACCCTCCACCTGATGGACCTCCCGAAGGGCGGCGACCCCACCCAGGGGATCCTCCTGGCGCTGGACCAGTTCAAGGACCCCAAGGCCCTGCAGCTGGCCCTGGCCTCCAGCTTCCCTCCGGAGGGCACCCTCCGCTGGGACGGCCGGGACTGCCCCCTCCACGTGATCCTGGACATCGAGACCCCCAAGCTGAAGGCCCATCTGCGGGCCCTCGGCGATCCCTCCGGACGGATCTGGATCGGGGATCTGGAGACCCTCACCCGGGCCGCCAGCGGCCGCTTCGGCCCGGCGCCGGATCTCGCCCGGGCCGCCGCCTGGATCAGCCCCGAGGCCCCCCTCCAGGGCTTCCTCCGGCCCGAGGCCCTGCTCCAGAGCTGGAAGTCCCAGAGCGGGGAGGACCTGCCCCTGGATCTGCCCCGGGGCATCGCCTACCTGGCCTGGTCGGTCTCCCCGCCGGCCCAGAAGGACCAGCCCTATGGTTTCGAGCTGGCCCTCTCCGGGGACGAGGCGGGCATCTCCCAGGCGACCCCCTGGGTGCAGCGCCTCGCCGCGGTGGCGGGATCGGTCCAGAAGGGCCAGGCCCCGCCGCCGGAGATCCAGAGCGGCAAGGCCTGGGTCTCCCTCCGCATGCGCCTGACCGGCGCCCAGGTGGAGCAGGTCCTCGGCAAGCTGGGGCAGTCCTTCGTCAGCCTGCCCCCCCGGCCCGGGGGCCCGAAGGCATGACCCCGGTCCTCCCGGACGGGGCCGAACCCACCCCCGAATACTGGATGGCCCAGCTCAAGGCGGGCCATGAGGAGGCCCTGGCCCACCTCATGGCCCGCTTCGAGCGGCCGGTCCTGGCCTTCCTGCACCGGCGGCTCCGGGAGGACTCCGGCGTCGTCCAGGAGCTGACCCAGGAGGTCTTCCTCAAATGCCTCCAGCACTGCCACCGCTTCGAGGAGGGCCGCCCCGTCGCCGCCTGGCTTTTTACGCTGGCGGCTAATGCGGCGACCGACCATCTGCGTAGAAGAGGACGGGAGGTGCCCCCTCCCGAGGCCTTTGACGCACCCGACCCGCACCAGCCTTCCCCCTGGGAACCGGTGGATCAGGGCCGCAGGCTCGAGGCCCTGAAGGAGGCCCTCCAGGGCCTCACCCCCCGGCAGCGGAGCATGGTCCTGGCCTACTACGTCCAGGAGCGGCCCGTGAAGGACATCGCCCAGGAACTGGGCTGCGCCGAGGGCACCGTCAAGGCCACCCTCTTCCAAAGCCTCAGCAAACTTCGCAAGACCCTCGGAACCCCGTCATGATCCCCGCCCTCGCCCACCTCGACGATGCCCAGCTCCTGGAGCTCCTGGAGCACCCCGAGCGCTGGCCGGAGGACCCGGCGGCCCAGGCGGAGCTCGCGGCGCTCCTGGAGCTGCACCTGGGCCTCTCGGCCCACGGGCAGGCGCTGGCGCCG
>DASTWQ010000072.1:0-10313 GCA_035758545.1 Holophagaceae bacterium
AGGAACTTCTGGAGGGCCGACTTCTCCCCGCCGCCGGTGACGATCTCATAGTCCGCGCCGAGGCCCGCCTGCTTCGCGGCGTAGCGCTCGGCGTCCTCCAGGCCGCCCAGCTCGTCCACCAGGTGGAGCTGCAGGGCCCGCTCCCCGCTCCAGACGCGGCCCTGGGCGATGTCGTTGACGCCGGCCTTGGGGATGCCGCGGCTCTCGCTCACCTTGGCGAGGAACTGGTCGTAGGTGCGGTCCACCATCTGCTGGATGCGCGCGAGCTCCTCCGGCGTCTTGGGGCGCGCCACGGTCATGGGGTTCGCCAGCTTCGCCGTGCTCACCTCGTCGAAGGTGACGCCGTGGTCGTTGGCGAGCTTCTGGACATTGGGCAGCAGGCCGAAGACGCCGATGGAGCCGGTGATGGTGGTGGGCTGGGCGAAGATGCGGCTGCCGTAGGTGCTGATCCAGTAGCCGCCGGAGGCCGCCACGGTGCCCATGCTCACCACCAGGGGCTTGGCCTGCTTCGTGAGGATCACCTCCCGCTGGATGAGGTCCGAGGCCGAGGCGCTGCCGCCGGGGCTGTTGACCCGCAGCACCACCGCCTTGATGGAGGGATCCTGCCGCACCCGACGCAGCTCCCGGGCGAGGGCGTCGCCGCCGATCTGGCCGGGCCGGCCGTCCCCGTCCACGATCTCGCCCTCGGCGTAGACCACGGCGACCTTGCCCTTGCCGGACCGCGCGGACAGCAGGTTCGCGTAGGTGGCGAGGTCCACCTGGGGGAACTCGGCGGCCTTCCCGTCCGCCCCGGAGAGCCCCTTGAGGTCCGCCAGCATCGCGTCGAAGGGCCGGACGCCGTCGATGAGGCCGGCGGCCTGGGCCTCCTGGGCGTCGAGGATGCCTTCGGTGTCCGCCAGGGTCTGGAGGGCCTCGGGCGTGGTGCGCCGGCTGGCGGCCACGGCCTGCTTCCACCCGCCCCAGAGGTCCTCCAGCAGGGCCCGGACCTGCTCCCGGTTCTCGGGGCTCATCTTGTCGAGGACATAGGGTTCCACGGCGCTCTTGAACTTGCCGACGCGGGTCACCTGGACCTGCACGCCGTACTTCTGGAAGGCGGCGCCGAAGAACATCGGCTCGCTGGCGAGGCCGTTGACCTCCAGCTCCCCGAGGGGGTTGAGGTAGACCTTGCCCACCGAGGCCAGGTAGTAGTCCCGCTTGGCGAAGGCCATGTCGTAGGCCACCACGGGCTTCTTCGCGGCCACCCGCTGCAGGGCCTGGCGGATTTCCTGGAGGGCGGCGAAGCCGGCGCCA
The DNA here is from genome assembly GCA_035758545.1 of Holophagaceae bacterium. Lineage (GTDB taxonomy): Bacteria > Acidobacteriota > Holophagae > Holophagales > Holophagaceae > JAFDVN01. Next base: position 1,291 of record DASTWQ010000072.1, read on the forward strand.
TAGCCCTGGGGCTGCAGGTTGCCCGTGAGGTAGACCGCGGCGATGCGGTCGTCATCCGCGGCCCGGTCCAGGGCCTCCAGGACGGCATCCAGGCCGATCTCCCGCGGGCCGCGGTTGAGGGCATGCTGCAGCAGCGCGCCGGGGTCGTCCTCGTTCTGATGGTCCGGGATGTTGGCGCCCAGGTCGAAGACCAGCACCGCCTTGGCGGGCACCTCAGGCTTGGCGCCGCCAGCGGAGCCCACCAGGGCGATGAACCCGAAGAAGGCCATCGCCGCGAGTCCGGAGAAGACGCAGAGGGCGAGCAGGGTGGCGAAGAAAGTCTTGAGGAAGCCCTTCATGGAAAGCCTCGCGCGACGAGGCTCCAGGATGGCAGCCCTAGCGCGCCGTTCCCAGGGCCGAGGCCAGCTTCAGCAGGGTGGCGAGGCCAGCGTCGAAGGCCTGGGCGCTGCGCGGATCCGCCAGGCGGCCCGGCTCCGCCAGGGCCTGGTCCGCGTGGGGCACGCCGATGACCGCAGGACAGACGAAGGCCCCCAGGGCCGAGAGCGTCGTCCGCCAGGGCATCAGTCCCCGGTGGCCGCCGAAGGCCCCCGGCGTGGCGCAGGCCAGCAGCACCGGCAGGCCCTTCCAGGGCTGGGGCTGGATCCGGCTGGTCCAGTCCACGACGTTCTTCAGGTGGGCCGGGATGCCGAGGTTGTACTCCGGGGAGGCCAGGAAGGCGCCCTGGGCGCCCTGCAGCGCGGCGGCGATGGCCTGGGCGCCCTCCGGCACCGGACGGTCCGGATTGATGAGCGGCAGCTCCAGGTCCGCCCCCTCGATGCGCTGGACCGCGTGGCCTTCGGCCTCCAGGCGGGCCGCCGCCAGATCCATCAGCCGCCGGTTCCAGGACTCCTTCCGCAGGCTGCCGCCCAGCACCACCAAGCGCATCCGCGCACCTCCAGGTGCCCATGATGGCAGCGGCGCCGCTGGGGCTAAAATGGAGGGCTGGAGGCTCGCCATGGGCAACTACCCCGAAGAGATGGTCGTACCAATGCGCCAGGAGCTGGTCCAGGCCGGCTTCGAGCAGCTCATGACGCCGGAGGCGGTGGACGCCGCCCTGCAGCGGCCCGGCACGACGCTTCTCCTCGTGAACAGCGTCTGCGGCTGCGCCGCGGCGGGCGCGCGCCCCGGGGTCATCGAGGCCCTGCGCCGCGGGCTGACGTTCGATCACCTCGTCACCGTCTTCGCCGGCATGGAGAAGGAGGCCACCGCCCAGGCCCGGGAGTACTTCGAGGGCGCCATGCCCACGAGCCCCCAGGCGGCCATCCTGAAGGACGGCCAGCTGGTCCACCTCATGCAGCGCGGGGACTTCCTTGGCCATGCGCCGGAGGAGATCGCGACGGAGCTGGAGGGCGCCTACCACGCCGCGGTGAAGTAGGGCGGATCCAGACGCGAAGCGGCGGGCGCCCAGGCGCCCGCCGCTTCATCTGGCCCGGAGCCACTACTGGAGCGAAAGGTTGCCGCCGGCGGAGGACCCGCCGAGGAGGAGGCCCCCGCCGCTGCCGGGGATCGCGTTGCCGGAGCCGTTGGCGCGGACCTTGTTGTTGCCAAAGGAGCCGATGCTGCCACCGGCGACATGGATGCCCACGGTGTTCTGGACGAGGGTGCAGCCCGACAGCCGGGTCACGCCGCCCGAGATGCTCAGGCCGCTGGCGCTGCCGCTGACCCAGACACCGTCCATCTGCAGGTCCGCCGCGGATCCGGACACCGCGACCCCGGCACCGCCCATGCCTGTGACGCGCAGATGGTCGAGGCTCACCGCCACCGGGAAGCTCCCCGATTCGAGCGTCACGCCGCTGCTCGTCGCCGTGCCGGGCAGGCCCACCATCCGCGTGTCGGTGATGAGCACCCGGCCCGCATTCCCCAAGGCCACATCCACGGCGCTCAGGGTGAACCCCATGAACTCGCAGTCCTCGATGACCAGGGCCTTCCCCGCCAGGAAGCGGACGCCGTTGAGCCCGGTCCCGATGCCGTTGAATCGGAGATGGCGGAGGATGACCACGTCATTCGGGCCGGCGTTGATGACGAGGCCGTTGGTGCCGGAGACGAGGATGGAGGCCACCTGCCCGCCCCCGCCGTCCAGGGTGATGGACTTGGTGATGGTGACCGCCCCGAAGCCGCCCGGGTCCAGGCAGTCGACCTCCCCGCCCGCCGCGGTCTTGGAGATGGCGCCGGCGAAGGTCTTGCAGGGCGCCGTGCGGCTGCCGGGGTTCGCATCGTCGCCGACCCCGGAGACCCAGGTGCGGGTCGCCTGGGCGGCCAGCGGCAGGGCCGCGCAGAGCGCGAGGCCGAAGGCGAGGGCTAGGATGAGGCGTCGGGCCGGAGGGCGCATGGGGACTCCTGAGAGGTCCCTGGATCGTCTCATGCCCCTCCGGGGAAGGGATCAGGGCAGTCCGACCCGCTCGGCCAGCGCCTTGAACCGCGGCTCGCCGCGCAGCGGATCCAGCCGGGGGTCGATGCCGAGGTAGACCAGCAGTTCGCAGCGGGCCTCCGTGGCCTGCTCCAGACACGCCAGGGCCGCCTCCCGGTCCCCCAGGGCGAGGTGGATGAGGGCGGGGCCGTAGGCGTTCACGTAGCGGGAGGCCGCCAGCTCCTCCAGGCGGCCCAGCACCGCCCGGGCCTCCTCCGCCCGCCCCGCCGAGGCCAGCGCGTGCCCCAGCATGGCCAGGGTGTCCGGCGCCTCCGCCAGGTCCAGGGCCCGCTGGAAGGCGGCGATGGCCGGCTCGAACTGCCGCCCCTGGACGAAAGCCAGGCCCAGCATGACGTGGGCGATGAGGAACTGGGGCGCCAGGGTGGCCGCGTGGCGGAAGGCGGCGGCCGCCTCCGCCGGGCGCCGGGCGAAATGGGCCGGGAGCCCCTTCGCCACCTGGAAGAGGGGCGACAGGGCATCCAGGCGGCCGGCCTCCCGGAAGCGGTCCCCCGCCTCCGAGAACCGGCCGCGGTAGAGCAGGTGCATGCCGTAGCGGTGGTGGAGGTTGGGATTCCCGGGATCGAGGGTCACCGCGCGCCGGTGGGCCGCCTCCGCACCGGCCCAGTCCCAGTCCCAGGTCTCCAGGATGAGGGCCCGGGAGGCGTGGGCCTCCGCCAGATCCGGCCGGAGCTTGAGGGCCTGGTCCGCCGCGGCCCGGGCCAGGGGCATCGCATCGCCGGGGGCGATGACGCCCACGAGGAAGGAGAGCAGGGTGTAGGCGTCCGCTAAGCCGGCATAGGCCAGGGCGAACTTCGGATCCCGCTCCAGGGCCGACTGGAAGAGGCCCACGGCCCGCTGCAGCCCCTCCGAGCTGCGGGCCCGCCAGGCGTGACGGCCCTTGAGGTAGAGGTTGAAGGCCTCGGAGTCCTCGGAGGGGGCGGCCTCCAGCCGGGCCTTCACCTCCCCGGTGACCTGGATGCGGAGCTGGTCGGCGATGCGGGCGCAAAGCTCCCGCTGGACCTCCATCAGCGCGGAGGCCTGCCGGTCGTAATGCTCGCCCCAGAGGTGGCTGAGGGTGCGCACGTCCAGCAGCTCGGCGCTCACGGACAGCTCCTCGCCGCGGAGCGCGAGGCGGCCCGTGAGCACCGCCTGGACTCCGAGATGCTCGCCCAGGTCCCGCAGGTCCAGGGCCCCGTCCCGGAAGGGCCGCACGGCGCTCCAGGGGGCCACCCGCAGGCCGGGCACCCAGGACAGGCGGTCGATGAGGCCCTCCACCAGGCCTTCGGCCAGGTAGTCCATCTCCGGATCCCGGCCCGCGTTCTCGAAGGGCAGCACCGCGAGGGCCTGCACCCGCCGGGAGCGGAAGGGCCAGGCGGCCCGCAGGCGCTCCAGGAAGTTCCGGCGCCGCAGCGGCGGGAGGCGGGCCTCGCTCCGGGCCGGAAGGGCCTGCGTGGGCAGATCCCCCTGGGTGGACGGGGCCGTCGCCGTGCCGGGCAGGCCTGGGGAGATCTGCGAGGAGAGCAGCTCCCCGGAGAGCCGCGCCGCCGCCTCACGGATCGCCAGCAGGGCCTCCCGGGCGCTGGCGATGCGGTTGAGGGGATCCTTCTCCAGGCACCGGGCCACCAGGCGACGCAGCTCCAGGGGCCCCCGGGGCGGCGGCGGCGGATCCCGCAGGATGGAGGCGAGCATCTCCCCCACGGTCTCCCCGAGGAAGGGCCGGCGGCCCTCGAGCATCTCGAAGAGCACGCAGCCCAGGGCGAAGAGATCGCAGCGGCCGTCCAGGGCCTGGCCCTTGATCTGCTCCGGCGCCATGTAGCCCACGGTCCCGAGCACCAGCCCGGGCTGGGTGTCCAGGCCCTGCCGGGACTCGATGCGCAGCGCGCTCGCGTCCGGCGCCAGCCGCGCCAGGCCGAAATCGAGGATCTTCACCTGCCCGTCCGTGGTGAAGAAGATGTTCTCGGGCTTCAGGTCCCGGTGGATGATGCCCTTGGCGTGGGCGGCGCAGAGCCCCTCCGCCAGCAGGCTGGCCACCTGGAGCGCCTCCTTGGGCGGCAGCGGCCCCGACTCCATGCGGCGCCGCAGGGTCTCGCCCTCCAGCAGCTCCATGATGGCGAAGTGGACCTCCTCGGTCTGACCGAGGTCGTGGAGGCCCCGGAGGTTGGGATGGGAGAGCGAGGCGAGCACCCGGGCCTCCCACTCGAAGCGCCCGAGGGCCTCGAGATCCTCCGACAGGTGCCGGGGCAGCACCTTGATGGCGACGTCGCGGCCCAGCCGTGTGTCCCGGGCCTGGTACACCTCGCCCATCCCCCCGGTGCCGAGGAGCTTGAGGATCTCGTAGCGGCCGTCAAGCCGCGAGCCGGGAGCGAAGGGCATGGGAGGCGGCCAGTGTAGCGGGAAGCGTCAGGTTCCCCGCCCCGAGGGCGGCTTCACGACGTGGAGGAAGAGGTTCACGCCGCTGGGCTCCGCCTCGATCCGGATCTCCGACGGCGCGGGACGGAGCCCCCCCGCCAGCGCCCGGAGCGCCTCCGGCGAGCGGTGGATCACCACCCAGTCCACGAAGTACTCCATGGCCCAGCGGCTGGGGTTGTGGGCCGCCACGTTGCCCAGCAGCAGCCGCCCCCCGGGCAGCAGGGCGTCGTAGAGCACCTGCAGCAGGACCTTGTAGGCCCGGTCCCCGAGGTAGTCGAAGAGCCCGCCGCTGTAGATGAAATGGCGCTGCCCGAAGGTCCGCTCCGGCTCCCGCACGGAGAGGAAGCGGCGGATGGACTCCCGGTGGAAGGTGACCCGGGCGCCGGTGCGGGCGGCCAGCGGCCCCAGGGTCCGCTCGCAGTAGGTGATGGCGTCCTCGCCCTGGTCGATGAGGCCCACCTCCAACCGCGGGCCCAGCTCCGGCGAAGCCTCCAGGAGGTCCACCAGCTCCCGCGCCGGGCCGCAGCCGACGCTCATGGCCTTCAGCCGTCCCTTCACGCCGGCCATGGCCTCCCGCAGGCGCCCGCCGATGAGGGCCAGGCGGTTGATGTTGGCCTGGGCCACCGGGGCCTGGGTCGCCCAGAGGTTGAGGGCCTGGCCGAAGAGGCTGTCGCCTTCCGCGTGGTCCCGGTAGAGCATGTTCATCATCTCGAAGTCGCCGGCGTAGCCCAGGGGCTTCTCGAAGGCCCGCCGCAGGAAGGGCGAGGCCTCCAGGAGGGGCACGAGCCGGGTCTTCAGCAGGCGCCGGTGGGCCTCGTGGGCGGCGGCGTCGAGGCCATCCACCAGGGCGTGGAGCTCCTGCCCCGCCCGGTCCATCCGCGCGATGATCTCCGGCGCCAGGGCGTCCAGCAGGTCCTGCCTCCCCCGCTGGCGGGTGTAGAGGTCCGCCGGCGCCAGGGCCCGCTCCTCCAGGTCCAGGAACTGCTTGGCGGTCTCCAGATGCATCCGGAGGTCGAAGAGCCAGCCCTTGAAGGCCGCGGAGGTCTCATCGTGGCCCCCCTGGCGCAGGGCCTCCTGCCACCGCTCCAGGGCACTGGCGCGGCTGGAGAGCCGGTAGATGCGGCCCAGGTCCAGGGGCTCGGGGTCCAGCTCCAGGCCCAGGAGGAGATCCTGCCCCTGGCGCTCCACCCGGCGCAGGTAGGCGCCGCCGCGATGCAGCTGCTCCAGGTCCTGGTGCAGCGCCAAGTGCTCCAGCCGGTCCCCCAGGATGAGCAGGTGGGCGCTCCCCGCGCAGCCCGCCACCCGCACGGCCACCCCATGGCTGGAGAAGTCCACCACGGTTCCTTGGAAGGCCCCCAGCGCCGTGTGGGTCCCCTGGGCCGTCAGGGTCAGCTTCAGGTCCGGCGTCCGGAGCCGCCGGGCGCGCAGGGGGCGCGACCGGTCCGGTTCCACGGCCGGCAGGATGGCGCCGGTGCCTTCGATGAGGGTCCCCATGATGCTGCGAATGTACGCATCCCAGGATCGCGGGGCCAGCCTATCCGTGATGGAAATCCGCGGAATATTCCATGTTAAGTTTTGTGAAGATGCCGGGTCCCGGCGCAGGTCAGAACGCCAGCACCTTCCGGGCCGCCGCCAGCACCTTGTCCGCGTTGGGCAGGGTCGCCCGCTCCAGGATGCGGTTGAAGCCCACGGGCGTGAACTCGCTGCCGACACGCTCCACGGGGGCATCCAGCCAGGGGAAGGCCTGGGCGCCCACCAGGGCCGCCAGCTCGCCGCCGAAGCCGCCGAAGACCTTGTCCTCGTGGGCCACGAGGCAGCGGTGGGTCTTCTTCACGGAGGCGAGGATCGTCTCCTCGTCCAGGGGGCTGAGGCTGCGGAGGTCCACCACCTCGACGTTCTTCCCTTCGGCCGCGAGCTTCTCCGCGGCCTCCAGGGCGAAGTGGACCGGCGTGCCGTAGGCGAGGATCGTGAGGTCAGAGCCCTCGCGGCGGATGCGGGCCTTGCCAAAGGGGACGCTGAAGCCCTCGGGCACCACCGCCTGGGCCAGCTTGGCGTTGTAGAGGAACTTCGGCTCCAGGTAGCAGGTCATGCCCTCGGAGCGCAGGGCGGTGCGCAGCAGGCCCGCGGCGTCGTCCGCGAAGGCGGGCACGACCACGCGGATCCCGGGGAGGGTCGTCAGCCAGCCCTCCACGTTCTGGGAGTGGTAGAGGCCGCCGCCGATGTAGCCGCCGGAGGCCAGGCGCAGGGTGACGTTGGGCGCGAACTGGCCCTTGGTGCGCCAGTACTCGTGGCTGCACTCCACGATCTGCTCCGCGGCGGGCCAGATGTAGTCGGCGAACTCGGCGCCCTCGACCACGATGCGGATCTTCTTGTCGAAGCGGCTCATGCCGTTGGCGGTGCCGACGATGAAGTCCTCGGCGATGGGCGCGTTGAAGACCCGGGCCTCGCCGAACTCCGGCTGCATGCCCTTCGACACGTTGAAGATGCCGCCCTTCTCCTTGTTGGCCATGTCCTGGCCCCAGATGAAGGTGTCCGGATTGGCCCGGAACTCCTCCTTCAGGGTCTGGTTCAGCGCGGTGATGAGGCTGATGGGCGCGCCGGTCTCCTGGTGGGTGCCGTCGGGCCACTTGGGGTCGACGTAGCCCGCGGGGATGACGAAGTCGTGGATGCTCGCCGGGTCCGGCGCGGGGGCGGCCATGGCCTTGTCGTGGGCCGCCAGGTAGACGGCCTGGTTCTCGGCCTCCAGGGCCTGCAGCTCGGCCTCGGTGAGCCCGTGCTCCAGGCAGTACTTCCGGAAGCGGGGCAGCGGATCCGCGGCCTTGGCGGCGGCCAGCTCCGCGTCGTCCCGGTACCACTCGTGGCGGTCCGAGTTGGAGTGGCTGTGGATGCGCACGCAGGTGGCGTAGACCATGGCCGGGCCCTTGCCCGAGCGCACGTGGGCCACGGCCTCCTTCATGCCTCGCAGGCTGTCCAGCAGGTCAAGGCCGTCGCACTTGACGATCTTCAAGTTGGGCAGGCCCGCGAAGTTGTCGCAGAGCTGGTCGTTGGCCCCCTGGTCCTTCTTGGGCACGCTGATGCCGTAGCCGTTGTCCTGGACCACGAAGACCACCGGCAGCTGCTCCTTGTCCGCCCCGACGATGGCCTCGTAGCAGTAGCCCTCGGAGAGGCTGGACTCGCCCTGGCTGCAGTAGACGATGGCGTCGGACCGGTAGTGCTTGGCGGCCCGGCCCAGGCCCGCGGCGTGCTGGGTGTGGTTGCCCGTGAGGCTCGACACGTTCTGGATGCCGATGGAAGGCTTGGCGAAGTGGTTGCTCATGTGCCGCCCGCCGCCGGCGGCGTCCGTGTCCTTGGAAATGCCGTTGAGGATGATCTCCTCCGGCGTGATCCCCGCGGCGAGGCAGGTGGTCATGTCCCGGTAGTAGGGGAAGAGGAAGTCCTTGCCCGCCCGGAAGGTGAGGCCCAGCGCCAGCTGGATGCCGTCGTGGCCCGCGGAGGGTGCGTGGTAGGACCAGCCGATGGCCTGCTTCAGGTAGTTGGGCGCCTTGTCGTCCAGGACCCGGCCCAGGTGCATGAGCCCGTACCAGCGCGCCAGCTCCGCCTTGGAAGGCGAGTAGGCGTTCTTCTTGGAATCCTGGGACTTGGCAGCCGCCGGCGAACCCACCATCCACCTCCGTCGAACCCGTCCTGCCTGTATGAGGCAATTGGGACAGCTCTGCATCATCTCACAAAATCATATTTACGTAGACCTTGACCAGGCATGCAAATTTTAGCTATTTCACTAAGATTTCAAAATCCCAAATACCCTCAAAACGAAGAGAGAAATCCCAAACTACATTCGAACCATTCGACCATTTTTTAAAGCCAAGGCCACAAAAAAAAGAATGAAAACCAACACACTCATGGCCATATAAGCATAGGCCGCAAGCCGGAAAAACCTTCTATCGGACGAACTCAACCTTAAAAAGGTCTTTACAGCTACCACATCAGGATCACCAAGACCCCAATACAAAGTAGTCGAAAGCAACCAAGATGGGAGTACAACAAAAATTAAAAGCTTGTCGACAACACCAGAAGATAACCACGCATTAATATTAAACCCCGAAATAGACACACAAAGCATTTCAAGCGAAGCCACATTAAATAGAGTTGACAAGGCCTCGAAGCCACC
>DASTWQ010000098.1:0-3898 GCA_035758545.1 Holophagaceae bacterium
GTGCCCCTGGACGGCACGCCCTCGGACCAGGCGCCGGGCGAGTCCCTGCGGGTGGCGGAGCAGGGCGGCCTGCGGGTGCTCCAGGCCGCGCAGCCCGCGGGCTGGGGGGACCTCTACGCCTTCGAGCCCACGCCGCGGCACGCCGTGGATTTCGAGCTGGGCAACTGGTACACGAGCACCCACCCGGAGAGCCGCTTCGTGAAGACCCTCACGGCCCAGCGCATGACGCCGGAGGGCCGCCTCATCCTGCGGAACCTCAGCCTCACGGAGGTCCGCGGCGGCCAGGCCGAGGAGCGGCTGCTGGAGGTGGCGGACCTGCCCCGCACCCTGCGGGAGGTCTTCGGCCTCGACGTCCCCGATGGCGCCCGGTTCAGGGCCTTCGAGGCGCCTAGCGCCTGATCACACGCCTGATCACCAGGGGATCTCCTTCCGGTCCCGGAGGAACCTCCCCGTCAGCGACAGCGGCGCCTCCGTGGCGAGCCAGACGGCCGTGTCCGCGCCGTCCGCCACGGACCGGGGGGCGCCGGAGCCGCCCATGCGGGTGCGCACCCAGCCGGGGCAGACGCTGTTCACGGCGACGCCTCTGGCCTTCAGCGTCTCCGCCAGCTGGATCGTGAGTCCGTTCAGCGCGGCCTTGGAGATGCAGTAGGCCGGGGCCCAGGTGCCCATGGAGGAGAGCTGGCCGCCGCCGCTGCTGATCTGGATGAGGCGCCCGCCCTTCGCCAGCAGCGGCGCGAAGGCGGCGGCCACGCGCCAGGCGCCGAGCAGGTTCACTTGAAGGGTCGCCAGCACCGTGGCCTCGTCGAAGTCCAGGACCCCGCGATCCTCGTCCAGCAGGACCCCGGCGTTGTTCACGAGCACCTGCAGGGGACCCCGCTCGGCGCGCACCCAGTCCGCGGCCTCGCGCACGCTCTCGTCCTCGGCCACGTCCAGGGGCAGCCAGGTGGCGCCGAGGTCCTCGGCGGCGCGCTGGCCCTCTTCGGCGTCCCGGGCGCCGAGGAGCACCTCGAAGCCCTTGGCCGCCAGCTGCCGGGCGATCTCCCGGCCGATGCCGCGGTTGGCGCCGGTGACGATGGCGAGGCCGCTCATGCCGGCGCCTGCTGGAAATCCCGGCCCTCGAGGACGCGGGTCTCGCCGGGGCGGAGGGAGAACGTGGCCTCGATCAGCGCCGCGGCCACGGCGGCAGGGGCCACCGGCGCCCACTTCCAGAAGCGGCGGCCCCGCGGGAAGCAGAGCCGGCCCACGCCCAGCCAGGGCTTCGACAGCACGCGGTTCACGAGCCACTCCGCGGGGCGGCCCGAGCTGTCGTCCCGCAGCAGGAAGCTGGGCCGGGCGATGGCGTGGGCGAGGCCGCTGGCCTGCAGGGCCCGCTCCAGGTCCTGCTTGGCCTTCATGTAGGCGCCCACGGCCTTGCCGTCGGAGCCCACCGCCGAGACGAGGCCGACCTTGGCGGCCGGATGGGCCTTCGCCAGGGCCTCGAGGAGCCGCAGCGGGTAGTCGTGGTCCACCCGCCGCAGGCCCGCGGCGCCGCCCGCCTGCTTGAGCGTCGTCCCGAGGGCGATGAAGAGCAGGTCGCAGCCCTCTACGGCGAGCCGCCCGTAGGCCGCGGGATCGTCGTAGTCGAAGATGACCTCCCGGAAATGGGGCGCGGCCACCGGCAGGCCCGGCCGGCGGACGAGCACCGCCACGTCATCCTCCGGGCGCGCCGCGAGGCCCTCCAGGATCCGGCGGCCCACCTGGCCCGAGCCCCCCGCCACGACGATGCGCATGCCGCTCCCTCCGCAGCGCCATCCTGCCAGAAGCCAACCCGCCAGGGACCGGGCATGATCAGAGACATGGCTGAACGGTCGGATCATTTCGATGGGCAGCGGTTCTTCAATCCCTGGGGGCCCTCGGCCAAGGGCTTCCTGGCGGCCATGCGCTGGAAGCTCACCAGCACGCCGGAGCCCTGGCCCGCGCGGGTGCAGGATCCCCCGGCGCCGCTCCTGCCGGAGCCGGGCCCCGGCCAGCTGGCGGCCACCTTCCTGGGCCACGCCTCGGTGCTGCTGCGCCTGCCGGGCCTGACGGCGGTGGTGGATCCCATCTTCTCCCGCCGGGCGAGCCCCCTCTCCTGGATCGGGCCCGCCCGGGTGCGGCCCGCGGCCTACGGCCCGGACGGCCTGCCGCCCCTGGACGTGGTGCTGGTGAGCCACAACCACTACGATCACCTGGACCTGCCCTCCCTGAAGGCCCTCGCGGACCGCGGCGCCCGCACCGCCGTGGCGCCTCTGGGAAACGGCCGCTGGCTCCGCCAGGCGGGCTTCGCGGAGGTCATCGAGCTGGACTGGTGGGAATCCGCCCCGATCGGCGGCGGCACCGTCACCCTCACCCCCGCCCAGCACTGGAGCTCCCGCACCCCCTTCGACCGCAACCGCGCCCTCTGGGGCGGCTTCCACCTGGCCGCCGGCGGCCGGTCGGCCTTCTTCCCCGGCGACACGGGCCACGGGCCCCACTTCGCCCTCATCCGCGAGCGCCTGGGCCCCGTGGACCTGGCGGCCCTCCCCATCGGCGCCTATGCGCCCCGCTGGTTCATGGCCTCCATGCACATGGACCCCTACGACGCGGTGAAGGCCCACGCCGAGCTGGGGGCCGCCGCCAGCGCCGCCATGCACTGGGGCACCTTCCGGCTGACGGACGAGGCCATCGACGCGCCCCTGCGCCGCCTCGACGCCGCCCGGGACCGGGCCGGCCTCTCGCCGGCGGCCTTCCGCGTCCTCGCCCACGGCGAGACCTGGATCCGGTGAGCCCGTGTCGAAGGTCCCCTCCACGAACGCCACGCGCCTGCTGAAGCAGGGGGGCGTCGCCTACGGCGAGCACCTTTACCGCTACGAGGAGAAGGGCGGCACCGCCGTCAGCGCCCGGGAACTGGGGGTGCCGGAGCACGCGGTCATCAAGACCCTGGTCTTCGAGGACGACCAGAAGCGTCCGCTGATCATCCTCATGCACGGGGACCGGGAGGTGAGCGTGAAGGAGCTGGCCCGGCAGATCGGCGCCCGCAGCGTGCAGCCCTGCGCGCCCGCCGTGGCGGACCGGCACAGCGGCTACCAGGTGGGCGGCACGAGCCCCTTCGGCACCCGCAAGGCGATGCCCGTCTACGCCGAGGCGACGATCTTCGACCTGGATCGCATCTGGATCAACGGCGGCGCCAAGGGCTTCCTCGTCTCCCTGGCCCCGTCGGCGCTGACGGAACTCCTGGACGCCACGCCTGTGCAGGTGGCCCTGGCGTGAGCGGCGGGCCGGAGGGGCGGCGCATCGCCCATCTGGACATGGACGCCTTCTTCGCGTCGGTGGAGCTGCTGGCCCGGCCCGAGCTGCGGGGCCAGCCGGTGGTCGTGGGCGGCCGGCGCGCGGCCGAGGCCGGCGGCCTCGCCCGGCTCAAGGAGTACCGGGGTCGGGGCGTGGTGACGACGGCAACCTATGAGGCCCGGGCCTTCGGCGTGCGGTCGGGCATGGGCCTGATGAAGGCCGCGGTGCTGGCGCCGGAGGCGCTGCTGCTGCCGGCGGATTTCGAGGCCTACCGGCGGGCCTCCCGGGCCTTCAAGGAGGCCGCCCAGGAGATCGCGCCCGTCATGGAGGACCGTGGCATCGACGAGATCTTCCTGGACCTCACGGAGGTGCCCGGGGAGAGCCGGGAGCTGGGTCTCCGGCTCAAGGCCGCCGTGCGGGAGGCCACGGGCCTCACCTGCTCCATCGGCATCACGCCCAACAAGCTGCTCTCCAAGCTCGCCTCCGAGCTGCAGAAGCCCGACGGCCTGACGATCCTCACCTTGGCGGATCTGCCGGACCGCATCTGGCCCCTGCCGGTGGCGGCCCTCAACGGCGTCGGCCCCAAGGCCGCGGAGAAGCTGCGGGCGCTGGG
>DASTWQ010000170.1:0-3052 GCA_035758545.1 Holophagaceae bacterium
GCTGGCTGCTGCCTTCCGGCACGGCTGGGGCAATGAGGAGCATCAACCCGAGAACCGAGGCGCCGAACACGAGCAGGATCCCCAAGGCTGCGGGCGCCAGCTTTGGCCAATGTCTCGCCACCGCGGTTGCGTTCCATTGGAGAGAAGGCTTGAAGGTGTCCCCCCTCAGGAGCATCCGGGTCGGGACGAACCCCATCAGAGCGAGGAGGACTGCCCCCGGGAAGATCAGGGCGCAGCCGAGCCAGCTGAAGAAAAAGATCAGAGCCGCCGAAACCGCGGCGGGCCACCATCGCCGGTCGTAGGCGCCCGGCCACTGATCGGCTGCATTGGCGGGGTGGTTGCGTATATCCGCGTCCAGCCGGGCGACCCATCGCGGCACGAAGATGAAGAGCATTGGAATTGAGGCCATGATCGTGAGGAAGGCCTGGATCAGGGGCGAGTTGCCCGCGTGGGCGAGCTGGGCCAGCGCCGGCCCCAGCTGCCCCAGCAAGGTGCCGAGGGCCAGCAGGCCGAGGGTCCAGCCCGGCCGGCGCAGGAGGAAGCGGGCGCCGTCCACCAGCGCGCTGGTCTCGGTCCGGGGCAGGGGGGCGGGCTCGGCCATCCCTCCAGCCTACGCGGGGAGTATGATGCCCGCATGCCGGTCGAGGCGCCCTGCCTGCTCATCGCGAATCCGATCCTGATGGATCCCAGCTTCCTGCGGGCCGTGGTGCTCCTGGTGGAGCACACCGAGGACGGCGCCTTCGGCGTGGTCCTGAACCGGCCCCTGCCCCTCACCCTGGCCCAGGTCTGCTCGGACGGGGAGTTGCCCTATTCCGGTCCCGAGGGGGCCCTGGCCTGGCGGGGCGGCCCCGTGGAGCCCCAGCGGGGGGTCCTGCTGGTGGAGGGCGGCCTGCCGGAACCCGAGGACACGGTGCTCGACCTGACCCACTTCCTGAGCCACCGGAAGGACCTGCTGGAATCCCTGCTCCAGTCCAAGGAGGCCAAGTTCCGCCTCTACCTGGGCTACGCCGGCTGGGGCCCGGGCCAGCTGGACCTGGAGCTGGAGGAGGGCGCCTGGTCCCTCAAGCCCCTGGTCTCCAGCTGGCTGCTGGACGCCAACCCGTCCAACCTCTGGCACCTCGCCATGGCGGAAGGTCCGGCCTAGCGACGGCATCCCACGGGGAGGAGGCACCGCCCATGGTCCAGGTCTCAAGCCCGCCGCGCACCCTGCTCTGGTTCCGGGGCAAGGACCTCCGCGTCGCGGACCATCCGGCCCTGGCGGAGGCCCTGGCCCAGGGCGGGGACCTGATCTGCATCTTCGTGCTGGACCGCCACTTCTTCGCGCCGGAGCGGGCCCGGGAGCTGCCCCACCGGATCCAGTTCCTGCTGGCCTCGTTGAAGAGCCTGGAGGCCAACCTCGCCCACCTGGGCTCGAAGCTCTTCGTGGTGCCCGGCCGCAGCGTGGAGGTCGTCCTGGAGCTGGCGGCGCGCTGGAGGGTGGACCGGGTGCTGGCCCTGCGCTGGACGGAGCCCGTGGGCGTGGCCCGGGACCGCAAGGTGGGCGACGCGCTGCGGCGGGCGGGCATCCGCTTCGACCTGCTGGAGGGCGACACCCTGGCGCCGCCGGGCAGCGTCCTCAACGGCGAAGGCCGGCTCCACGCGGTCTTCACGCCCTTCTCCCGGGCCTTCACCCGGTCCGTGGAGGTCGGTCGCCCCCTCGCGGCACCGAAGACCCTGCCGCCGCCGCCCCCGGACCTCGACCCGGTGGCCACGGTGCCGGTGCCGAGCCCCGAGGACCTCGGCCTCGCGATCAACCCCGAGCTGCTGCCCGGGGGCGAGCGGGCGGCCCGGGAGCGGCTCAGGGCCTTCGTGGATCGCGCCCTGGCGGCCTATCCCGAGGACCGGGACCGCATGGATGTCGAGGGCACCTCCCGGCTCAGTCAGGACTTCAAGTTCGGCACCCTCTCGGTCCGCGCTGCCTGGGACGCCGCCGGCGCCCTCGCCGAGGCCGCCCCGGAGGCGGTCCGGAAGTTCCGCAACGAGCTGCTCTGGCGGGAGTTCGCCTACCACTGGCTGGCGGAGCGGCCGGACCTGCTGGAGAAGCCCTTCCGGCCGGAGTTCGAGGGGTTCCCCTGGCGCCAGGACGAGGGCCACTTCCAGGCCTGGGCCGAGGGCCGCACGGGCTACCCGGTGGTGGACGCCGCCGCGCGCCAGCTCCTGCGCACGGGCTTCGTCCACAACCGGGCCCGCATGATCGCCGCCAGCTTCCTCACCAAGCACCTCGCCATCGACTTCCGCCGGGGCGAGGCCCACTACCTGACGTGGCTCACGGACGGCGACTGGGCCGTGAACACCATGAGCTGGCAGTGGAGCGCCGGCTGCGGCTGCGACGCCCAGCCCTGGTTCCGGGTCTTCAACCCCGTGCTGCAGGGCGGGAAGTTCGATCCCGACGGCGCCTACGTGAAGCGCTTCGTGCCGGAGCTGGCGGAGCTCGATCCGAGGTGGATCCACCAGCCCTGGGCCGCGCCGGACTCCGTGCGCCGTCGCCTCGACTATCCCGCGCCCGTGGTCGAGCACACGGCGGCCCGGGAGGCCTTCCTGGCGCTGGCCAAGGCCCACGTGAAGGCGCCGGCGCCATGAGCTGGCGAGGCGCCCTGATCGGCCTCCTGGCCCTGGCCCTGCGGGGCGCGGCTCCTGCCTGGGACGCCAGTCCGGCCTGGGATCTCCGGGCCACCCTCGCCGCCGACGGCCGCAGCCTCGCGGTGGAGGGCCGCTTCGCGCCCGGGGACGCGGACACCTTCCTCGTGGAGGCCGAGGCCGCGCCCTTTGTGTCCGGTGTCGAGGTCGACCGGGAGGGACGCTGGGAGCCCGTCGCCCCTCAGGACGGCCAGTGGCGGGTGTCCGGCGCCGAAGCCCGGGGCGCGCGCCTGCGCTGGCGCTTCGACCTCGCGGCGGCCTCGGCGGTCCGGGGCAGCGGGGTGCGGCGGTTCGGCGACGGCTACCTGGCCCGGCCCCGGACCTTCGTCCTGCGGCCGGAGGAATTCATCGCCGGGCGGGCCGCCCGGCTCGCGGT
>DASTWQ010000092.1:0-3506 GCA_035758545.1 Holophagaceae bacterium
CCTCCAGGGCCGTGAAGGCGGCCCGCAGGCCCTTCACGAACCGGGCGACCTCGGGCTGGCTCATGCCCGCCCGCTCCTTGAGGTCCGCGCCAGCGCAGAAGACGCCGGGGACGAGGCTGTGGACCACCACCACCCGGGCGGCGCGGTCCGCGGCCAAGGCCCGGAGGGCCTCCTGAAATTCGCCGAGGAGCTGGCGCCCCAGGGCGTTCTTGGACGCCGGACGGTCCAGGCCCAGCAGCACCAGGCCCGCGTCCTCGCCGCCGGGCCGGTCGATCCTCAGTTCCACGGCCGCCTCAGCCCAGCTCGACGATGGGATCGCCTTCGTTCAGGAACTGCTCGGCGACCACGAACACCTTCACCACTGTGCCCTCCTCTGGGGAGCCCACGGGGATCTGCATCTTCATGCTCTCGACGATCACCAGATCCTGGTCCTCGGAGACGGCGTCGCCCTCGACCACGCAGATCTCCAGAACCTTGCCCGCCATCTCCGCGCGGATCACCGCCATGCTCGCCTCCTGAGACGACCAGTGTAGCCCGGGCCGCCGGGCGGAGGCGCCCCCTCACTCCCCGTGGTCGTCGTCCACGTCCACATCCCCGAGCACCATGAGCTCGTCGTCCTCGTCCGCGAAGTCGCCCTCCTCCAGGAGGATCTCCCGGATCTTCCCCGCCTCGGGGGCGTTCACGTAGAACGGCGTGTGGTCCTGGTCGGTGCCCTCCATGAGGATGAGGGCCTCCTCCTCCTCGACGGCATCCCCCGGCCGGACCAGGATGTCCATCACATAACCGGGATATTCGGCCCGAACCGTGACGCTCATGCGCCCTCCTGGGGAGTCCTACGGACTGTGTTGGGCTGGAGGTTATGGCGGGCGCCAGCCGGGCGCAAGGGCCTTCCCGCTTTTCCCCGGCGCGGGGCTCTGGGACACTGGAGGGCTGGAGGTCGGCATGGCCGTCGCCTGTGGCATCGTCGGGCTGCCCAACGTGGGCAAGTCCACCCTGTTCAACGCCCTCACCCGGGCCGGCGCGGCAAGCGCCAACTACCCCTTCTGCACCATCGAGCCCAACACGGGCGTGGTGGACGTGCCGGACGACCGCCTGGCGAAGCTGGCGGCCATCGTGAACCCCCAGCGGATCCTGCCCGCCGCCCAGGAGTTCGTGGACATCGCCGGCCTCGTGCGCGGCGCCTCCAAGGGCGAGGGCCTGGGCAACGCCTTCCTGGCCAACATCCGGGACACGGACGCCATCGTGCAGGTCTGCCGCTGCTTCGAGGACGGGGACATCACCCACGTGGAGGGCAGCGTCGACCCGGCCCGGGACGTCCAGATCATCGAGACCGAGCTGATCCTCAAGGACCTCGACACCGTCGAGAAGGGGCTGGACCGCAACCGGAAGGCCGCCAAGAGCGGCGCCAACAAGGAGGCCCTCGCCCTCGTAGCGGTCCTGGAGAAGGCCTTCGCGGCCCTGAACGAGGGCCGCTGGGCCTCCACCGCCGGCCTCTCGAAGGACGAGCAGGCCCTCATCAAGTCCTTCGGCCTCATCACCCTCAAGCCCGTGCTCTTCGTCGGCAACATCGGGGAGGGCGACATCGCGGCCCCGGACGCCAACCCCCACTTCCAGAAGCTGAAGGCCATCGCCGCCGAGCGGGGGGCCCCGGCCATCGCCATCTGCTCCAAGCTGGAGGCGGAGATCCAGGAGCTGCCGGAGGAGGAGCGGCCCCTGTTCCTGGAGGAGGCGGGCCTCACGGAGCCGGGCCTCAACACCCTCATCCGCGCCAGCTACCAGCTGCTGGGCCTCCAGACCTATTTCACCGCCGGCGTGAAGGAGGTCCGGGCCTGGACCATCCCCGTGGGCGCCACGGCGCCCCAGGCCGCCGGCGTGATCCACACGGACTTCGAGAAGGGCTTCATCCGCGCCCAGACCATCGCCTACGACGACTTCATCGCCTGCGGCGGCGAGCAGGGCGCAAAGGACGCCGGCAAGATGAGGACCGAAGGCAAGGAGTACGTCGTCAAGGACGGCGACGTGATGCACTTCCTGTTCAACGTCTAGCCCAGGGTGCCGCAGGGGCTAGCTCCGCCTGAGGCGGAGCGTAGAGCCGCAGCTCAGCGCGCGGGGCAGAGCCCCCTGCGCTGAGCGGAGGCGTGCCCCGCAGGCCCGGACTGAGCGAAGCGGCTGCGCTGTCCTTCGCGCGCCGCGCTGCCGCGGCGGCGCAGAGCCAGGCTGGAGGCTGGAGACTGGAGACTGGAGACTGGAGGCCGTCCTGCCCGGCGCCCTCCGGGCGCCGATCCTCCTTAAAGAGGACGCGGCCCGAAGGGCCGCAGCCGTATGGACCCCCAGCCTCCAGCCTCCAGCCTAGGAGAACTGCACCGGCATCGCCCGTAGCCGCGCGATGCGCTCCTGGATGGGCGGGTGGGTGCTGAAGAGGCCGCTGAGGCCGCCGCCGCGGAGGGGGCTCACGGTCATCAGGTGGGCGGTGGCGGGCTGGGCGTGGGCCATGGGGACCTGGCGGTTGTAGCCCTCCAGGCGCTCCAGGGCGCTGGCCAGCAGGTCCGGGCGGCCGGTGATGCGGGCGCTGTAGGCGTCGGCATCGTACTCCCGGGAGCGGCTGATGGCCATCTGGAGCAGCACGGCGGCGATGGGGCCGAGGATGGCGACGACGAGCCCCGCCAGAGGATGGGTGCGGCCCTCCTCGTCCCGGGGCGTGATCCACATGGCCATGTGGGAGAGGAACAGGATGGCCTGGGCCAGGGCGGCGGCCAGGCTGCCGATGAGGATGTCCCGGTGCTTCACGTGGCCCAGCTCGTGGGCGAGGACGCCCTCCAGCTCCGGCCGGGTCATGAGCTTGAGGATGCCCTCGGTGCAGGCCACGACGGCGTGCTCGGGGTCCCGGCCCGTGGCGAAGGCGTTGGGGGTCTCGTCGGGGATGAGGGCCACCCGGGGCATGGGCAGGCCCGCGCGCTGGGTGAGATTGGCCACGATGGCGTAGAGCTCCGGCGCCTCCGCCTGGGTGACCAGCCGGGCGCCGGTGCTCATGAGGACGATCTTGTCGCTCCAGAAGTAGCCGACGAAGTTCATCCCGAGGCCGATGACGAGGGCCAGGTAGAGGCCCGAGCGGCCGTAGACGGCCTCGCCGATGACCACCAGCACGGCGGTCATGAGCACGATGAGCAGGAAGGTCTTGGCGGCATTCATGGGGTGGATGGTTCCTCCGCCTCCAGTGTACGGAGGGGGGCAAGCGCTCCCCAGGGCCGAGGTGGCGAGGGTTGAGGTGGTGAGGAAAGGCCTGGATGATCCCTCCGCCACCTCACCCCTCACACCTCAACCCTCGCCGCCTCAGGCCTCCCGCTTCACCACCACCAGGGTCACGTCATCCCGGAAGGCGCTGGCGTCCAGGTGCTGGAAGGCGGCCACGAGGATCTGCTCCAGCAGGTCGTCGGCGGATCCGTCCATGTGCGCCCGGACCACCTTGGCCAGGGCCTCGTCCCCCCACTCCTCGCCGGCGGGGCTCT
>DASTWQ010000232.1:0-6794 GCA_035758545.1 Holophagaceae bacterium
ACCGTCTCCTCGCTGCCGTCCCGCTTGAGGCGCGCCACCAGGAGTTCCAGCTGGAGCCCGGAGCGGGAGGCCTTCAGGGGCCGGGCCCGCACCTCAACGATGTCCCCGACGACGCAGGGCAGCAGGAAGCGCACCCGCTCCAGCTCGTAGGTCACGAAGCGATTGCCCGCTGCCTTGGAGGCATAGAGGGCCGCGGCCTCGTCCACCCATGCCAGGAGGGTGCCCCCGAAGAGGTTGCCCGCCACGCCGAGGTGGAGGGTCAGCACATGGTGGGTGGCGACGAGATCGAAGTCCGGCATCACCCTAGAATGCCCCATGCGCCTCGATCCGCGGGCCACCCTCGTCCTCCTCACCGGCGCCGGCATCAGCGCCGAGAGCGGGCTCCGCACCTTCCGGGACGCGGGCGGCCTCTGGGAGGGCCACCGCGTCGAGGACGTCGCCACCCCGGAGGGGTTCCGGCGGGATCCGGACCTGGTGCAGCGGTTCTACGACGCCCGTCGCCGCCAGTTGAAGGAGGTGGCGCCCAACGCCGCCCACCGGGCCTTGGCCCGCCTGGAGCGGACGTGGCCCGGGGAGGTGCTGGTGGTGACCCAGAACGTGGACGACCTTCACGAGCGGGCGGGCTCGACGCGCCTCATCCACCTGCACGGGGAGCTGCTCAAGGCCCGGTGCCTCAACTGCGGGACCGTGAGCCCCTGGGAAGGGGACCTGGCGACGGGACCCGACTGCCCCGCCTGCGGCGAACCGGCGATGCGCCCCCACATCGTCTGGTTCGGCGAGCAGCCGCTCCAGCTGCCGAGGATCTTCGAGGCGCTGGACCGCTGCGGGCTCTTCGCCGCCATCGGCACCAGCGGCCTGGTCTATCCGGCCGCGGGCTTCGTGCAGGCGGTGCCGCCGGAGGCCTGGACCGCGGAGCTGAACCTCGCGCGCAGCGAGGTGGCGGACGCGTTCCGGGAGCACCGGACCGGCCCGGCGACCGAGGTGGTGCCGGCCTTCGTGGAGGAGCTGCTCGCAGGCCTCTGAAACGCGAAGAAGCCCGCCTCACGGCGGGCTTCTTCGTGATCAGGTTTCCGGAGCGCTTACTTCTTGCCGGACTTCTTCTGGGAAGAGGCGGGCTTGAAGCCGATGCTCTTGGAGGCGGCGATCTTGATGGTCGCGCCGGTCTGGGGGTTGCGGCCGGTGCGGGCCTTGCGCTCCTTCAGAGAGAAGGTGCCGAACCCGAAGACGGACACGCGGGCCCCGCCGTGGACGGTCTTCGCGACGTGCTCGAACACGCCCTTCAGGCCCTCGTAGGACGCGGCCTTGGAGACGCCGAGCTCGTCAGCGAGCATGTCGGACAGTTCACGGAGGGAGATGTTCTCGGCCTTAGCCATGTGTGCTCCTGTGAAGAAGGTTGAGAGGATGCTAGCAGCGGATTCGCGCCTGGGAAGCCCTTCGCGAGTTTTTTTTTCGAGCCGCCCATCCCGAGGATTCGCCCATGGATGCTGGGGGAACTTCCCGCCCTGGGAATCCGCAGCCGGGAGGGCGCGACGCGTCCTCCCCTCAGAAACCCTTGTGGGCAGTGGAGATTCCGCTGGACCTGCACCAGGGCGAGGGCAGTCCGGAGCCTTGGCGGACCGGGTCCGGGCATCGCCGCGCCGGCGGCCCGAGGGGCCTCCGCGCCCGCCAGGGTCGCCCCCTGGCACGCGCCGCTGGAGGTGCCCGTCCCCTCCGCCGCCCCAAAAAACCACGGCCCCCTGTTCAGGCTCCGCTCGGCTCCCGTTCCGTTCCAGCGCCCTCCCCGCTCCAACGGCGGCACCCGGGGGCCGTGAGGGGGCCCCGCGTCGGACAGCGCACTGCGCTGCCCTCCTGGCCCCTCATCGGCCGCCAGGCCCTCGCCGTTGGAGATTCTCGTCCCCTCAGCCGCCCCAGAAAAACCACGGCCCCCTCTCGGGGGCCGTTTTTCTGGGGCGGCTGAGGGGACTCGAACCCCCGACACCCGGAATCACAATCCGGTACTCTAACCAACTGAGCTACAGCCGCCGTTGGACCGCTCAGTCTAGCGAGAACGCCGGTCCGGGGCCAGCGGAAACCTCGCGGCGACCAGCCTCATCTAGGTTCAGGACGGCGCCGGTCCTCCGGCGCCCGGATATGGAGAGGAACCCCATGGATCAGTCTTCCCGCCCCGCCCTGAAACACGCCCTCGGCCTGTCGGCCTTCGCCGCCGCCTGCCTGGCCGGTGGCATGGCCCTCAGCCACCACTGGGTCGCCAGCGCGGAGGAGCCGAAGCCCGTCACGGTGGACGTCAAGAACGCCGACTCCCTGCCCCCCATCGCCCAGGTGGCCCAGGCCCTCAACCCGACGGTGGTGGCCATCACCAACACCAGCTTCGTGAAACCCCGGGCGGGGATGGACCCCTTCGGCGGCAACGACCCCTTCTTCAACTTCTTCTTCGGCCCCCGCCAGCGGGGCCCCCAGGGCGGGGCCGAGGAGCGGGAGATCTCCAGCGGCTCCGGCGTCATCATCAGCGGGGACGGCGAGATCCTCACCAACAACCACGTGATCGCCGGTCCGGACGGCGCCGACGGCAAGCCCCAGATCGAGGTCAAGCTCTCGGACGGCCGCACCTTCAAGGGCCAGGTCCTGGGCCGGGACAAGGAGCTGGACATCGCCCTGGTGAAGATCGACGCGGACCACCTGCCCTTCGCCAAACTGGGCGACTCGGACAAGGCCAAGGTCGGCGAGTGGGTGGTGGCCATCGGCAACCCCCTGGGCCTGGAGCACACCGTCACCCAGGGCATCATCAGCGCCAAGGGCCGCCGCCTCGACACCGGGCTCGGCGCCTACCTCCAGACCGACGCGGCCATCAACCGGGGCAACTCCGGCGGCCCGCTGCTCAACCTCCGGGGCGAGGTGCTCGGCATCAACACCCTGATCCGGGCGGACGGCCAGAACATCGGCTTCGCGGTGCCCATCAGCGAGGTCACCCGCGTCCTCAAGTACCTGCGCGCGGGCCAGCCCGTGAGCCGGGGCTACCTCGGCGTCCAGCTGGCCCAGCTCTCCGGAGCCTTCCAGGAGGCCCTCGGCGCCAAGTCCGGCGCCGTGGTGAGCTCCGTGGAGCGGGGCGCCCCGGCGGACAAGGCCGGCCTGCAGCGCCTGGACGTCATCACCGCCGTGGACGGCCAGCCCGTGTCCGGTCCCGATGACCTGGTGGGCGCCATCGCCGGCCGCCGGTCCGGCGAGACGGTGAACCTCAGCATCCTCCGGGATGGCAAGGCCCAGACCCTCAGCGTGAAGCTCGGCGACCGCCGTCAGATGGACGCCCAGGGGAGCGACGACGACCAGGAGGCTCCGGGCCAGGGCGGCCAGGCGGACAGCCAGGGCCTGAACCTGGAGAAGTCCTACGGCTTCCAGGTGGAGGATCTGACCCCCCCGAACCGCTACCAGTTCGGCATCCCCGAGGAGGTCCGCGGCGTGGTGGTGACTTCCGTGTCCCCCCGCTCCGAGGCCGCCAACAACCTGGCCCCGGGCCTGGTGGTGACCTCCGTGGGCCGGACCCCGGTGAGCTCCACCGCCGAGTTCAACGCCCAGGTGCGGAAGGCCGCCGGCAAGCCCCTGCTGCTCTTCGTCCAGAACCCCCGCGGCAGCCAGCGGATCACGGTGGCGGTGCCCCCCCGCCGCTGAGGCCAGTCGCCCCGCCCCACCCGAGCGCCCCTTTCCCCGGGGCGCTCGGCGTTTGAGGGTAGACTGACTAGCCCCATTTCTTCCGGACGAGGCATGCCAGGCCAGCGCCTACTCATCGTCGACAATGACCGCGCCTTCCTGAAGGAGCATCAGGTGGGGCTGGAATCCGCCTTCGAGGTGGAGGTCGCCGCCGCCCCCGATGCCGCCCTCCAGCGCCTGGAGAGCGGTGCCTTCGCCTGCGTGCTCATCTCCGTGGAGATCGCCGACAACCGCGGCTACGCCCTCTGCGCCTCCATCCGCCGGAGCGCGAAGCTGTCCGGCGTGAAGGTGGCCCTCATCAGCGCCAAGGCCACCGAGGACGAGTACAAGCGCCACCAGAGCCTCAAGGGCCGCGCCGACCTGTACCTCATGAAGCCCATCACCCCCGTGGCCCTGGTGGAATCCCTCCGGCCCCTCGTCCCGCCCCGCAGCGTGGATCCGGACAACCCCCTCGGGGACCTGGCCGACGACGGCGACCTGAGTGGGGACCTGGGCGGTGACTGGCTCGGCGACCTGAAGACCGACCTGGACGTGGACCTGTCGGCCCCCGCCGCGGTGGCGGCCCCCCACGCCGCGGGCACCGTCGCCATCTCCCAGGACCAGATCCAGGCCGCGCTGGCGAAGGCCGCGCCCAAGCCGCCCGCTGGCCCCAGGGACACCGCCCCGCCGGGGACCGCCAAGCCCGACCTCGTCCAGGCCCAGGTGGCCCACCTCCAGGAGGAGCTCCGGGCGAAGGACCTGAAGTTGAAGGAGACGGAGGAGGCCCTCGTCCAGCTGCAGCGCCAGCTGAACAGCGTCACCGTCAATCTGGACGAGCTGGAGCGCCGCAAGCAGGAGGCCGAGGCCCTCAAGGCCAAGCTCGCCGAGGCGGAGGCCGCCCTGGCCAAGGCCGAGACCTCCGGGGACGCCGAGGCGCTGCGCACCCAGCTGAAGGAGGCCATCGCCGAGCGGCAGCACCTGTTGCAGCAGGCGGACGACCTCAATCAGCAGCTGTCCGAGAAGACTCAGCGCACCATCGACCTGCTCCGGGAGCGGGACAAGCTGCAGACCCAGGCCCTCGAGCTGCCCGGCATGCAGTCCCGGGCCGAGGCCGCCGAGGCGGAGCTGGAGAAGGTCAAGACCCAGCTGGCGGAGCTGAAGAGCGAGATGGGCGGCCTGGAGGCCACCATCCGGACCCAGGGGAAGCAGCTGGGGCAGATGCAGGACAGTCTCTCCGAGGCCGAGTCCGGCCTGAAGGCCGCGGAGGCCAAGGCGGCCCAGACGGCCTCGGCCCTCAAGGCGGCGGAAGACAACAAGGCCAGCCTGGCCAAGGACGTGGAGAACGCCCTCCGGGACGCCCAGGCCGCGAAGAAGGACCTGGAGGAATCCAAGGCCCGCCACGACCAGGAGCGCATCGAGCTCATGGGCGGCCTGGACGCCAAGGAGGCCGAGCTGAAGCGCCTCAAGGACCAGCTCCAGGCCGCCCAGGACGCCGCGGCGGCGCTCGAGAAGGAGAAGTCCGGCCTCCAGGGCCAGCTGGCCGACCGGGGCGACCGCCTCAAGGGCCTGGCGGCGCTGATCGAGGAGCTGGGCGAGAAGCTGCGTCAGGGCTCCGGCCTCGCCAAGGAATGAGTCCGGATTCCCGGAGGCCGGAGCCGTGAGCGGCGGCCTGCTCCTGGGCTGCGCCGTCCTGCTGCTGCTGGGGGCGTTCTTCGTGCTCGCGGAGTTCGCGGCGGTGCGCGTGCGGGCCACCCAGCTGGAGGCCCTGAAGGACCGGGATCCCCGGGCCCGCGCCGCCCTGGAGGTCCACCGGGACCTGGGCCGCCATCTCACCAGCATCCAGGTGGCCATCACCCTGCTCACCATCACCCTCGGCGCCGTGGGCGAGGACGCCTTCGTGAAGGCCTTCCAGCACCTCCTCGGGGGCCTGCCCTGGCCCCACGCGGGGCTCATCCTCGGCACCGCCTTCGGGCTGCTCCTCGTCACCCTGCTGCAGGTGGTGCTGGCGGAGCTGGTGCCCCGGGGCCTGGCCATCCGCAACGCCCTGCCCTGGTCCCTGCGGACGGCCCGGCCCCTGCTGCTCTGGTCCCAGGCCATCCGGCCCCTCACGGCCTTCCTCCAGCTGCTGAGCGGCGCGGTGGAGCGGCTCTTCGGCGCACCGGTGGAGGCCCACGGCGAGCACGCGCCCAGCGAGGAGGAGCTGAAGCACATCCTCATCCGCAGCCGGGCCGCCGGGACCCTGGGCCTGGACCGGCAGGAGCTCATCGAGAACCTGTTCCAGTTCTCCAAGCGCACCGTGCGCGAGGTGATGGTGCCCCGCCTGCAGGTCACCTACCTGGACCTGAGGCAGACCCTCGAAGCCAACCTGGGCCGGGCCCGGGACACGCCCCACACCCGCCTGCCCCTGGTGGACGGGGACCTGGACCGGGTGATCGGCGTGGTGCATTTGAAGGACCTGCTCTGGGCCCTCCACGAGCGGGGCGCCGAGGTGGATCTGGCGGCCCTGGCCCGGCCCGCCTTCTTCGCGCCGGAGACCCAGTCCATCCAGTCCCTGCTGCTGGAGTTCCAGCAGCGCAAGCAGCACCTCGCCCTCGTGGTGGACGAGCACGGCGGCGTGGATGGCCTCGTCACCATGGAGGACGTCCTCGAGGAACTGGTGGGCGAGATCCAGGACGAGTTCGACCGGGAGGCCATCCAGCTCACCCAGCGCCCCGGCGGCGCCTGGCTGGCGGTGGGCACCGTCACCCTGGAGCAGCTGGAGGACCACCTGGGCCTCAGCCTGGAAGGCGAAGAAGGCTCCGTGTCCCTCGGGGGGTACTTCCAGGAGCAGCTGGGCCGCGTCCTGCGGGTGGGCGACGAGCTGCGCCTGCCGGGCTGGCGCATCCGCGTCCTGGCCATGCGGGGCCTGGCCCCGGCGCGGTTCCTCCTCAAGCCGGTGAAGGACGATGGCGGAGCTTGAGGGATTCCTCCTCGCCGCAGGGCTCGGCACGCGCATGGGGCCGCTCTCCGAGGCCCTGCCCAAGCCGGCCTGGACCCTGCGGGGCCGCAGCCTGCTCCAGTGGGGCGCCGAGGCGTTCCGCGCCGAGGGCTTCGGGGCCCTCGCCTGCAACGCG
>DASTWQ010000156.1:0-5874 GCA_035758545.1 Holophagaceae bacterium
CGCCGCGGGCCGGCATCGAGGCCTCGGACATCTCCGGCCAGCAGCTCCTGAACAACATCTGCAACGGCAACGGCCTGGGGATCCTGCTCCGGAACGGCGCCAACGGCTTCACCGTGAAGGGGAACACCACCTCCCAGAACAGCAGCGACGGCATCCAGGTCTACAGCACCGACGGGAACACGATCACCGGCAACACCTCCACCAACAACGGGGGCCACGGGATCTACTCCACCGGCAACACGAACATCACCATCAGCGGCAACACCCTGTCGGGGAACGCCATCGCGCCCTGACGGTCCAAGGAAGGATCCGACCCGGGCGGTCCGTTTGCTAGGCTGGAGGGCGATGCCCGTCCTCGCAGCCCTGACGAACGGATCGCCCCATTCGTGGATCATCCTCAATGCCCTCGTGGCCCGCTTCGGCCCGGTCACGGTCCTCGTGGAGGAGAAGGAGCCCCGGGGGGCGGTGCTCCGCCGCCGCATCCGCCGGCAGGGGCTCCTCCGCGTGGCGGGCCAGCTCGGCTTCGTCGCGCTCCAGCGGCTCCTCGCCCGCCGGGCCCGACGGCGGATCCGGGAGATCCTCGCGTCCCGGGGCCTGGATCCCCGGCCCCATCCAGGGTGCGAGGTGGTGCAGGTTGGCTCAGTCAACAGCCAGGCCTGCCGCGCGGAACTGGGTCGGCTGAAGCCCGATGTCGTGCTCGTCTTCGGGACCCGCATCCTGCGCCGCGAGACCCTGCAGGCGATCCAGGCGCTTCACGCCCCCGTCCTGAACCTGCACTCGGGCATCACCCCCAAGTACCGCGGCCAGGCCGGGGGCTACTGGGCGCTGGCCATGGGGGATCCGGAGCACGCCGGAGTCACGGTGCATCTCGTGGACGAAGGGGTGGACACCGGCGCGGTGATCGCCCAGGCGCCCTTCCGTCCCGAGCCGGGGGACAGCTTCCCGACCTACTTCTACCTCCAGGCGGACGCTTTCCGGCCGCTGGTTGTGCAGGCGGTGGAGGACGTCCTCCAGGGCCGGCTGAGCACCTGGGATCCGGGCCTGCCCTCCGCCCAGTACTTCCATCCCACCCTCTGGGGCTACGTCTGGACCGGCCTCCGGCGCGGCGTCTGGTAAGCCCTCAGTTGAGGAGCGGAACTTCCTGCGCCGTCCCGCCATCGGCCTCCGCCGGTTCCTCCAGGTAGCGGCCGAGGCCCAGGGTGGAGGGCTGGTAGCTGGGGACGAGCCGCTGGAAGCAGCGGAGCATCTGTCGCTGGCGGGCCCCCTCCGGCAGGTCGATGGCCTCCTGCAGCAGGTGCAGGTTCAGGTCCAGCAGCACGGGATCCTTGGGATGCTGCAGCGCCTCGAAGACCTTGGTGTGCACGCCGGACTCATGCTGCTCGCTGTCGGTGAACAGCTCCTCGAAGAGCTTCTCCCCCGGTCGGACGCCGGTGAACTTGATGTCGATGTCCACCCCCGGGGCGAGGCCCGAGAGCCTGGCCATGTCCATGGCCATGTCCACGATGCGCACCGGCGCGCCCATGTCGAGGACGAAGACCTTGCCGGTCCTCCCCAGGATGCCGGCCTGCAGCACGAGCTGGCTGGCCTCGGGGATGGTCATGAAGTAGCGGGTCATCTCCGGGTGGGTCACGGTGATGGGGCCGCCCTTGCGGATCTGGTCCCGGAAGAGGGGGATCACGCTTCCCCGGCTGCCCAGGACGTTGCCGAACCGGACGCTCACGAAGCGGCAGCCCTCGGGGGCCTCCGCCGCGGCCTGAAGCACCAGGTACTCCGCGACGCGCTTGGTGACCCCCAGCACGTTGGTGGGATTCACCGCCTTGTCGGTGGAGATGTTCACGAAGGTCCGGGTCCCATGGGCCAGGGCGGCCCGCAGCACGTTCAGGGTCCCGAAGATGTTGTTCTCGATGCCCTCCTCGGGGTGGCGCTCGAGGAAGGGGACGTGCTTGTGGGCCGCCGCGTGGAAGACGATCCGGGGCCTCCAGGCCTCGAAGGCCCGCTGGAGCCGGCGGGTGTTGCGGATGTCGCAGAGCTCCAGGGCGAGGTTGAGGCTCGGAAAGAGCGCCCGCAGCTCCCGCTCGGTCTCCCAGAGGCTGTTCTCCCCCCGGCCAAGGAGCACGATGCGGCTCGGGTGGAAGGGGGCCACCTGGCGGGCCAGCTCGCTGCCGATGGAACCGCCCGCGCCGGTGATGAGCACCACCGCGCCCTCGATCTCCTGGCGGATGGAGCCCAGGTCGAGGCTGACGGGTTCCCGCCGCAGCAGGTCCTCGATGGCGATATCCCGCAGCTCCGGCTTCCAGGGCTGGTCTCCGATGAGATCCGAGAGGCCCGGCACCGTCTTCACGCGGATGCCCTGGCTGTGGAGGAGGTCGCTCAATTCCTTGATGCGGGTGCCAGGGGCGCTGGGCATGGCCAGGATCACCTGGGAGGCACGAGCCTCCTGGATGAGCAGGGGCAGCAGGCGGCTGTGGCCCAGGACGCGCACCCCCTGGATCCGGAGCCCCTGCTTCTCCAGGGCGTCGTCCACGAATCCCACCACCTGGCAGTGGAGGGCGGTGTTGGTCCGCAATTCCTGACACAGGGCGGCCCCAGCCCTGCCGGCGCCCACGATGAGGGTGCGGCTGGGGACCTCGTCCCCCCTCGGATCCAGGGCAAGGCGGCCGGCGGTCCGCGACCGGCGGTGCCCGGCGGCCACGAAGGCCAGACGCAGGGTGAGCCAGAGGGGACAGGTGAGCAGGCCGGCCACCAGGAGGAGATCCCGGGATTCCAAGGGAGCGCCGGTGCGGTCCCCCACGGCCGAGGCGGCCATCAGGAGCACCGCCATCGTGAGGGTGCCCGCGAGGAAGGAGCGGGCTTCCATCAGGTCGAGAAGCCGGAAGTGCTGCCGGGTGTACCGGAAGGCCAGGTTGAGGGCCATGGCGAAGCCCACCCAGGTGGCGGTGCCGTAGGCCGTCGGCAGGCTGTGGCGCACCAGGCTGGTGGCCAGCGCCCAGGCCAGGGCGGCCACGGCGGCATCCAGGACCACCTTGGCGGCCTGACGGACCCCTGGGCGCTTCCCCAGGCGATCAAGCAGCGGGCCGGTAGGGGCGGAAGGGAGTGGCTGGTTTTCGCTCATGGCGACTCACTTGGGCGGGAAATTAACAATACCCTCCCATCGCCGATATGCAAGATGTCGAAAACGACAATTCCCCCATCCTGTCCACCCGGCAGGTCAGGCCAGGAGGGCCCGGAGGGCCCGCTCCAGGCCCTGGAGGGTGTAGGGCTTCTGCAAAAAGCCCGCGAGCCCTCGCCCGACGATGCCCTGGGCGGCCTCCTGGAGATCGAACCCGGAAGAGAGGATGACCTTCAGGTCCGGCTGGAGCGCCCGGATCCCTTCGAAGGCCTGGCGGCCATCCAGGCGGGGCATGCTCAGGTCCAGGAGGACCAGGCTCAGGTCCCCCCCCCGCTCCCGGACCCGGTCCAGGGCCTCCAGGCCGTCGGAGGCCTGAAGGGTCTCGAAGCCCAGCAGTTCCAGGAGGGCGGAGGCGGACGCCCGGATCTCGGGCTCGTCGTCCACGACGAGGACGAGGCCACCCGGCAGCGGCGAGCCGGCGGATTCCGGACCTGGAACCTCGGCAGGGCGGTCGGCGGCTGGGAACCAGAGGGTGAAGCAGGTGCCCTGGCCGGGGGCGCTCTGGACCTGGATCGCGCCCTGGTGCCCCCTCAGGATGCCGAGCATGGCCGACAGGCCGAGGCCTCGGCCGGTGGGCTTGGTGGTGAAGAAGGGATCGAAGATCCTGGACGCCACCTCCTCGCTCATCCCGCCGCCGGTGTCCTCCACCTCGAGACGCACATGGGGGCCTTCCCGCCGCTGGCCTCCGGGGAGGAACACGCCTGGAGAAGCGGGCGGCTGCCGCTCCAGCGCCGTGCGGAGACGGATGCCGCCCTCACCCTCCGGCAGCGACTCCGCGGCATTGATGAGGAGGTTCATGACCACCTGCTGGAGCTGGGTGGCGTCGCCCTCCACCGGCGGGAGGTCTGCCTCGAGCTCCAGGATGAGGCGGGTCTTCTTCGGCATGGAGGAGGCGAGTAGCTGGCTCATCTCCTCGATGAGCCGGTTGAGGTCCAGGGGTTTCACCACCACCCGGCCCTTGCCCGAGTAGGCCAGCATCTGGCGGGCGAGGTCCGAGGCCCGCCCCACGGCGTCCGCCAGCCGGTCCAGGTAGCGGCCGGCCCCGGGGGAGGCCTGGGCCGCGGCCCGGGCGAGCTCCAGGTTCCCGAGCATCGCCGTCAGGAAGTTGTTGAAGTCATGGGCGATGCCGCCGGCGAGGACCGCGAGGCTCTCCAGCTTCTGGGCCTGCCGGAGCGCCTCCTCGGTCTGCTTCTGTCCCCGCAGGTCCCGCTGGGTGGTGGCCAGGCAGAGAGGCGCCCCGGTGGCGGGGTCCCTGACCAGGAAGGAGGAGATCTCCACCGGGATGACCTCCCCGGTCTCGAAGTGCCGCAGAGAGGATTCCCCGGTCCAGTGGCCCTGGGCCTTCACCGCCGGCACCTCGATGTCCCGGGACCTCTGTAAGCCCTCCTCCGTGAGGAAGTCCCGGATGCTGAGGGAGCGGGCGGCCTCCTGGGACGGGAGCCCCACCAGCCGTCGCCCCGCGGGGTTGAGGTAGGTGACGCGGCCCTCCAGGTCGGCCATGGCGACGAAGTCGGGGTTGTTCTCGATGAGCGCCCGGAACCGCAGCAGCTCCTGCTCGCCGGACCGGAGGCCCGTGATGTCGTGGCAGGTGCCCATGAGCCGCTCGATCCGCCCCTGCCCCCCTTCGAAGGCCTGTCCCCAGGAGCGCAGCCAGCGCACCTCGCCGCCTGGCCGGAGGATCCGCTCCTCGAAGGCGAAGGCCCCCCCGGCCGCCAGGGCCGTGCCCAGGATCGTCCGGACCCGGGCCTGGTCCTCAGGATGCACCCGGGAGAGGAGGCCCTCGAAGGTCGGATCGAACCCGCCCTGGTCCAGGCCGTAGATCTCGTAGAGCCCGTCCGACCCTTCGAGGCGGTCGTCGGCCACGGTCCAGGTCCAGAATCCCAGCTGCGCGAGCCGCTGGGTCATGGCCAGTCGCTCCACCTGCTCCGCCAGGGCGGCCACCTGCCGGTGGTGGCTGATGGCCAGGGAGGCCAGGTGGTTCATGTGGCCGAGAACCTCGAGCTCCTCCGCCTCGAAGGGTCCAGGGGCCGCGTGGTAGATGGCGAAGGAGCCGAGCACGCCGCCGCTGCCGTCGAAGATGGGCGTGGACGCGCAGGCCCCCAGGCCGTGGGGGAGGGCCAGGTCCCGGAAGGCCTCCCATCGGGGATCGGCCGCGATGTCCTCGGTCACCACCGGCTCCCGCAGGAACATCGCGGTGCCACAGGAGCCCACCTCGGGGCCGATGGGCAGGCCTTCGAGCGCGGCCCGGTAGGGCGTCGGCAGCCGGGGACCGGCCCCGTCGCGGATCCGCTGACCTTCCGGATCCAGGAGGAGGATGGAGCAGAGCGCCCCGGGAAGCTGCTCCTCCACCAGCTGGCAGAGCAGGCTCAGCACTTCCGGCAGCGGCGCTTCCCGCGCCAGCAGCTCCACCACCCGCCGCTGGCCGGCGGCCAGCGCCTGGAGGCGCTGGGAGGGGTGGGCGCTGGGCGGGAGGCCGGACATGGTCGGGATGGAATGGATCACTATAAGGCCCGCCGGAAGGAACGGGGAGCCGCCGGGGATCGAGGTGATGCGTATGGGACCGCTCCAGCCTCCGGAACGTTGACGGGATCGTGCCTGAACGCCGGATCCGCCCCCCTGGGCCGGGAGGCCTGGACAGCCTGTTCAAGTCGCGCCGGTCCACGCGTCCTTGCCGGCTGCCGTTCGCGCTTACTACGCGCCGAAGC
>DASTWQ010000015.1:0-10947 GCA_035758545.1 Holophagaceae bacterium
GATCCTGGCCGAGGCGGTTCCAGATGGGGATCCAGTGGTCCAGGATGTCCTTCACCCGGATCCGGTAGGCCAGGTAGGTGTTGCTTTCCGGCGGGGCGGTGGCGAGGGTCCGGTCATCCGGGACCGTGAACCAGGGGGCCATCTTTCCGGCCGGCAGGCGCCACCAGCGTGGGATGGCGCCCAGCTCCTGCCGGGTCAGGAAGATGGGCTGATGGGCCAGGCAGGAGTGGTACATGACCCAATCGGCCCCGCGACCCCGGTCCAGGGCGGCCTTCAGGCCCAGGTCCAGGGGCGTCCAGGGGGTCGTGGTGGGAAAGATCCGCAGGACGTTCATCCAGGCCGCGTACATCGGGATGTGCACCGCCAGGTTGGAGTTCAGGAAGTTCTCCCAGCCCGGCGCGGGCATGCCCACCTCGTCGAAGGCCTCCGCCCGGTCCGTCAGGCCCACGGTGCCCCCGTCGTCGATATAGAAGCGGGCCTTCAGCCCTTTGGCCTTGGCGGCCTCCAGGATCTCGTAGGGGGCCTTCCCCTCCAGCTCATCGAGGGAGGGGAAGAGGTTGCCCACGGAGTAGCGCCGGGCATCGCCGCCCCAGAGGATGCTCCACTCCAGGCGGGTGGCCGGGATGGCCGCGTAGGCGTTGTAGGACTTGAAGCCATGGGCCCGGCTGAAGCCCGCTTCCATCGCGGTGTCCTGACGCAGGCCGTCGAGACTGATCATGACCACCCGGGCGGGATGCCCGACGGGGTGTTCCGGCGCCCAGATGAGTTGCTCCAGGCGCTGCGGTGCCCAGAGGCTAAGCCAGGCCAGCCCGAGACAGGCGGGAAGAAGGAGGGCTTTTCGGAGGCCCCAGCCCGGGATCCAGGCGAGCCCGCGCAGGAGGGCGAGGGCGCAGAGGGCGAAGATGAGGGCGAGGGCCAGCCCCATGGGGAGCCGGTTGATCCCCAGGAGGACCCAGAGGGTCGTGGGCACCTGCCACCAGAGCAGGCCATGGACGAGGCCCACGAGGCCGAGGGTGGTCCAGAAGGCGTGGCGGAAGGTCCAGACATCCCGGGCCGGCGTCCAGATCCGGAGGATCTTGGCCACAGCCATGGCCAGGGCGAAGAGGAGGAACCCGATGGCGAGGTAGAGCGGGAGGATCTCCACGAGGAAGGACTTCACCGCGAAGCGCACGGTCACGGGGTCGTGGAGCCCCTCTGTGATGAAATGGTTGACCACGCCGTACTTGACGTAAAGCCCGGCCATGGCGACGAGCCACAGGAGGAAGGCGGCGGACGCGGCGAGGGCGCCCATCCACCGGGTCAGGAGCCCGCGGGAAGTCTGCATCTGTCCATTCAATCAGAAAGGACGGCCCTGGAGAGGGTCGCCGGGAGGCCCGTGAGGCGAGGGCTATTCGATGGCCGTCACCTTGGTCCGGATGTGGGGCAGGACGTCGGCGGTGGAGCTGGCGTTCAGGTAGACCACGGCGCCGATGAAGCCCGGCAGGTTGGTCCCGGGGGTCTGGACCGCCAACTGCACCTGCCCCTGATTGCCGACGTTCGCGAGCCCCGCCAGGGCGACGGCGAAGGCGGAGGCGGTGGCCTTGCCGTTGATGGAGGTGTTGATGGTGAGGTTGTAGGCGGTGGAGGCGCCGGCGGTGGTCCAGGGGTTCAGGTCCTTGGTGGCGGTCTGCAGGAGGTAGGCCTGCATGGAGGCGACGGCGGCGGCACTCGTCATGCCGGCCTCCCGGGCCTTGTCCCACTGCCCCACCAGGTCCGAGACCCTGCCTGCCAGATGGTCCACGGAGGCCTTGTCCCGGGCCCGGGCGCGTTGGCTCAGCATGGCGGGGATGGCGATGGCGCTGATGATGCCGATGATGGCGAGGACCAGCAGCAGCTCGATGAGGGTGAATCCGTTGCGGGCGGACATGGACACTCCTGAATGGAGCATATACATCAATCTTTGTGCCAGAAAAAAGCGGGGGGCCGGAGCCCCCCGCTTCCATCCGTGGGGATGGGGACTACTCGATGGCGGTCACCTTGGTGCGGACGTACTGCACGGTGTCGCTGGTGGAGGAGGCGTTCAGGTAGACCGCGCCACCCACGAAGCCGGGGAGGCCGGCGGCAGGAGCCTGCACGCCGATCTGGACCTGACCCTTGTTGGCAGCGACGGCCTGACCCGCGACGGCGGTGGCGAAGGCGGAGGCGGTGGCCTTGCCGTTGTAGACGGTGAAGGTGGTGTTGAAGGCCGCGGACGCGCCGGTGGTGTTCCAGGGGTTCTTGTCCTTGCCGCTGGTGTTGGCCAGGTAGGTCTGCATGGAGGCGATGGCCTGGGCGGAGGTCAGGCCGGCCTCGCGGGCCTTGTCCCACTGGCCGACGAGGTCGCCGACACGGCCCACCATGTTCTCGGTGGCGGACTTGTCGCGGGCACGGGCGCGCTGGCTGAGCAGCGCCGGGATGGCGATGGCGCTGATGATGCCGATGATGGCGAGCACCAACAGCAGCTCGATGAGGGTGAAGCCGGACTGCTTCTTCATGGGATCTCCTAGGAGGACATGGTCCGGGATACTTGAATCAAGCCCCGTGCCAATGGATGGGTTGAGGCCCTCAGTCTAGATCAGGGCTGGGTGGGATCAAGTGGATCGAGAAAAAATCCAGATTCCCCCGGGGGGATCAAGGCAGGAATCGCCGTCCCGCGTCACCTCCTTGACGCGGGACGGCGGTTTGGTTCCAGGTACCAGTCCAGGGTGCGCTCCAGGCCCTCATCCAGGGAGGTCCTCGGGGACCAACCCAGGCTCCGGCGGATGGGGGCCAGGTCGATGGCGTACCGGCGGTCGTGACCAGGGCGGTCCGGGACGGTCTGGAGGAGCGCTCTGCTGGCGCCGGGGGTGCGGCCAAGGCGCTGGTCCACCCGGTCCGCGAGCGTGCCCAGCAGCTCCCGGTTGGTCCGCTCGCAGGCGCCGCCGATGAGGTGGACGGAGCCCGGCTCGGCCCGCGCCAGCACTTCGGACAGCGCCTCGCAGTGGTCCTCCACGTAGAGCCAATCCCGAACCTGGAGCCCGTCCCCATAGACCGGTACCGGTTCCCCCTTCGCCATCAGGCTGATGGCTTTGGGGACGAGCTTCTCGGGATGCTGCCGGGGCCCGTAATTGTTGGAGCAGTTGGTCACCAGCACGGGCAGCCCGTAGGTCTGGGCGTAGGCCCTGGCCAAGTGGTCCGCGCCGGCCTTGGAGGCGCTGTAGGGGCTGTTCGGACGATAGGGGGAATCAGGGGTGAAGCAGCCTTCCGGTCCGAGGGAGCCGAAGACCTCGTCCGTGGACACGTGGAGGAAGCGGGCCTCCTGGTCCCCCGCCCAGACCTGGCGGGCCGCCTCCAGCAGGGTGAAGGTCCCGACGATATTCGTCTGGATGAAGGCGGCAGGCCCGCTGATGCTCCGGTCCACGTGGGATTCCGCTGCGAAATGGATGATCCGGCGGACGTCCCCCCGGTCGAGCAGGCGTCGCACGGCCTCCGGATCCGCCACATCCCCCTGCACCAGATCCACCCCTGGAAGGCCTTCGAGCTGGGAAGGGTCCGCGGCGTAGGTCAGTTTGTCGAGGACCAGGATCCTGTCCCCGGGATGGCGGGATCGCCAGTGGTGCACGAAGTTGGCGCCGATGAATCCGGCGCCCCCGGTGACGAGGAGGGTCCCCATGGTCAGGCCCCCGGCAGGATGGCGTTCGCCTGGGCGAGCATCATGGCGTTGGCCTCGGCCAGGGACTCGAGGGTGCCTGCATCCGTCCAGGCGCCCTCAAAGATGTCGAACTGCAGTTGGTTCCGTGAGATGTAGACGTTGTTCACGCCGGTGATCTCGTACTCACCCCGAGCGGAGGGCGCGAGATTGCGGATGATGTCCCAGACCTGCCCGTCGAAGCAGTAGGCCCCCACCACGGCGAAGTCGCTCTTGGGGTGGGCGGGCTTCTCCTCGATCTCCAGCACCTGGCGTTCGTCCAGAGCAGCCACCCCATAGCGCGAGGGGTCGTCCACTCGCTTGAGGAGGACCCGGGCGCCGGTGCCCTGGGCCTGGAAGCGGGAGACGAAGGGCGCGATGGACCTGGAGAAGATGTTGTCGCCGAGCATCACGGCGACAGGGCCCCCTTGGGCGAACCCCTCGCCCAGGGCCAGGGCGTGGGCGATGCCGCCGGCCTCCTCCTGGACACGGTAGGTGAGCTCGCACCCGAAGGCCTTGCCGCTCCCAAGGAGCCCGACCACGTCCCCCATGTGGTCCGTGCTCGTGACGACGAGGATGTCCCGCAGGCCCGCCTCCACCAGCTGCCGGAGCGGGTGGTAGATCATCGGCTCACGGCCGACGGGGAGCAGGTGCTTGTTGGTCACCTTGGTCAGGGGATGCAGCCGGG
This sequence comes from Holophagaceae bacterium, assembly GCA_035758545.1. Taxonomy (GTDB): domain Bacteria; phylum Acidobacteriota; class Holophagae; order Holophagales; family Holophagaceae; genus JAFDVN01. The sequence goes on from DASTWQ010000015.1 coordinate 4,374, forward strand.
TGCCCTTGCCCCCCGCGAGAATGACGCCCTTCATGCTCCACTCCTGGCCATGCGTGGATTATGGCGGAGTTCCATGCTAGGTTGGGCCCCTTGATCCCGAGGTCCGCCCCGTTGGCTGCGTTGTTCGAAGAGCTCCCCTGGGACACGGCCTGCTTCGGATTCAAGGTGGCGGTCTGGAAGGGCCCGCCGACCGCGCTCGGCGGTGCGTCCATCCCGAGCGCCCTGCGCGCCGCCGGCGTCCGCCTGTTGTACGTCTTCACGGAGGCGACTGGCCCTGACGTGGAACTCAAGACCGCCGGCGCGGTCTGGGTTGACGACAAGGTGCTTTTCGCCAAAGCGGGGCTCGCGGAACGGCCGCCCTGGGAGGCGCTGCCTGCGCCAGTGGGCGATCCCGGCGAAGGGCTGCGGTCCCTCGCGTTCGAGAGCGGGCGCCATTCCCGCTTCCGGACTGATCCCCGCATGCCGGAGGCCTGCTTCCGGGCGCTCTATGAGGCCTGGATCGTGCGGTCCTGCCGAAGGGAGATCGCCGACGAGGTTCTAATCAGCGGACCTGTGGCGGATCCGGAGGGGATGGTCACCGTGCAGGCGGAGCAGGCGGTGGCCCGCATCGGGCTCATCGCGGTGCGCCCAGATGCCCAAGGCCGGGGCCTGGGGCGCGGACTCGTCTTCGCCGCCGAGGCCTGGGCGAAGGCCAGGGGGCTGGACCGGATGGAAGTCGCCACCCAGGGGGCCAACGTCGCGGCCTGCGCGCTCTACGCCCGGTGCGGATACGAGGTGGTGCGGCGCCAGGGCGTCTATCATCTGTGGATCGACTCCGAGGCTCCGTGGCAGACCTGATCCCCTTCAACCGGCCCCACCTCACGGGCCAGGAGCCTGCGCTCCTGGCGGAGGCCCTCGAAGGCCGGCGCCTGTCCGGGGACGGGCCCTTCACGAAGCGGTGCAGCGCCTTCTTCGAGACGCGCTATGGCCTCTCCCGGGCGCTCCTCACCACCTCCTGCACAGATGCGCTGGAGATGGCCGCGATCCTCTCGGGGATCGGCCCCGGCGACGAGGTGATCGCCCCCTCCTACACCTTCGTCTCGACGGTGAATCCCTTTCTCCTGCGCGGCGCAACGGTGAGGTTCGTGGACAGCCGCCCGGACCATCCCGGCATGGACGAGTCCCAGATCGAGGCCCTCGTCGGCCCCCGGACCCGAGGCATCCTGCCGGTCCATTATGCGGGCGTCGCCTGTGACATGGACCTGATCCAGGCCGTCGCCTCCCGTCACGGACTCTTCATCGTGGAGGACGCGGCCCAGGCCATCGAGGCCCGCTACAAGGGGCGGCAGCTCGGCACCTTTGGAGAACTGGGAGCCTTCTCATTCCACGAGACGAAGAACCTCCAGTGCGGCGAGGGCGGCCTCCTGTTGGTGAACAGCCCGGCCCTCACGGGCAGGGCCGAGATCATCCGTGAGAAGGGCACCAACCGCTCGGCCTTCTTCCGCGGCGAGATCGACAAGTACGGCTGGGTGGACATCGGCTCGTCCTTCCTCCCGGCGGACCCCCTGGCGGCCCTGCTGTGGGCCCAGCTGGAGCGCCTGGAAGGGATCCAGGCGCGGCGGATGCTGCTCTGGTCTCGCTACGCTCAGGGCCTCGCGCCCCTCGCCGCCCGTGGCATGGCCCGCCTGCCGGCCGTGCCTGCCTTCGCGGAGCATAACGGGCACCTGTTCTATCTCGTCCTGGAGGACCTGGATTCCCGCACCCGCCTCATCGCGCATCTGAAGTCCCAGGGCATCCAGGCGGTCTTCCACTACCAGTCGCTCCACCGGAGCCCCTTCTTCCAGAGCCGCCACGACGGGCGGCCACTTCCGTTCGCCGACCGCTACTCCGATGGGCTGTTGCGCCTCCCCCTGTTCCACGACCTCCAGGAGTCGGATCAGGACCGCGTCATCCAGGTCGTGCTCGGCTTCTTCGGGGGTTGAGGGATGCGGATCTGCGTTGCGTGCCGGTCCGAGCTGGGCGATGAGATCAGCGCGGCGAGCTGGCGGTGCGGAGTCTGCGGCCATGAGCCGTCCCGATCCGGGGGCTTCCTCGCCTTCGCGCCGGACCTGGAGGCCGCGGCCCCGCGCTATCCGGAGGGTTACCACGACCAGATCCACGCCCTGGAAGCAGGCCATTTCTGGTTCCAGGCCCGCAACCGGATGATCCTCTGGGCCATCCGCCGCGCCTTCCCGGAGATGCGGCGGTTCCTCGAGATCGGCTGCGGGACGGGCTTCGTCCTTGGCGCGGTCGCGGAGGCCTTTCCCGGGGCCGAGGTGTCTGGCAGCGAGATCTCCACGGCCGGCCTCACCCACGCCCAGCGGCGAGCCCCCGGCGCGGCGCTCTATCAGATGGACGCGCGACGGATCCCGTTCCACTCGGCCTTCGACCTCATCGGGGCCTTCGATGTCCTCGAGCACATCCCGGAGGACGAAGCCGTCCTGGAGGCCTGCGCCCAGGCCCTTGTCCCAGGCGGAGGCCTCCTGCTCACCGTGCCCCAGCATCCATGGCTTTGGAGCTCCGTGGATGCCTTCGCCGGCCATGTCCGGCGCTACCGTCGCAGGGAGCTGGAAGCCAAGCTGGTCGCGGCGGGTTTCGAAGTGGCCCTTTCGACCTCCTTCGTCAGTCTCCTGCTCCCGATGATGGCCCTGAGCCGCGCCCTCAAGCGTGGGGGCGGCCCCGAGGAGCCGGAGCTGCGCGCCGGCCCGATGCAGAACGCCCTCGGCCGAGCCGCGATGGGAGCGGAGTTCCGCCTGATGCGGGCAGGGGTCCGCCTACCCGCAGGCGGGTCGCTGCTGGTCGCGGCCCGGAGAAGGAGGTGAGGTCCTCATGAGCCAGGTCACCTCGGGATTCCGCGCGGTGCTGTCCTCCGCAAGGATCTATCATCTGCTTCAGCGCGCGATGGGGGCCCACCATTCGAGGGCGGTGCTAAGCCGGGACTACATTCGGGCCGAGGCTGGGGACCGGGTGCTGGACATCGGCTGCGGCACAGCCGACATCCTCGACCACCTCCCGGAGGTCGCCTACCACGGCTTTGACCTGAACCCGCGCTACATCGCCTCGGCCCAGGCGCGCTACGGTGCCCGCGGGACCTTCCGCTGCGAGGACGTGCGCGCCGTCACCGAGTCGGAGCCTGGCACCTACGACCTCGTGCTGGCCATCGGCATCCTCCATCACCTGGATGACGCGGAGGCCGCCGGCCTCCTCCGGCTCGCCCGCGCGGCGCTGAGGCCCGGAGGGCGGCTCATCACCTTCGACAGCTGTTACGTTGTAGGCCAGTCCCGGATCGCCAAACTGCTCATCGACCTGGATCGGGGGCGCAACACCCGCACGGAACCCGCCTACCGAGCCCTGGCGGAGGCGGCCTTCTCCTCGGTGAAGAGCGCCGTCCACCACGACCTGCTCCACTTCCCCTACACTCACGCGATCCTCGAATGCCAAGCCTGAACCCGCCCCGCCCTCCCCGCGACCCCAGGCCTGATGCTGGGGGAATCGGGATCTCCGTCGTGATCCCCGTCTACCGTGGCGAAGCCTTCCTGGAGGAGCTGCATCGCCGGCTGCGGGCGAGCCTGGCTTCCATCCCCGGTCGCCACGAGATCCTCCTGGTGGAGGACTGCGGCGGGGACCGTAGCTGGGAGGTGATCCAGCGGCTCGCAGCTTCGGATCCCCTCGTGAGGGGTGTCCAGTTCTCTCGGAATTTCGGCCAGCACGCGGGCATCACCGCGGGACTGGATCTCGCTGATGGCGCCTGGATCGTCGTCATGGACTGTGACCTCCAGGACCAGCCGGAGGAGATCCCCAAGCTCCACGCCAAGGCGCTGGAGGGATACGACGTGGTGGTGGCCCGCCGGGGCCGGCGCAAGGACGGCTGGCTCAAGCGGGGCACTTCCCGGGCCTTCTACGGAGTCTTCAATTATCTGGCGGGCCTCCGAATGGATGCGGAGGTGGGCAACTTCAGGATCATCTCCCGGCAGGTCGTGGATGCGGTCAGCGGGATGCGGGAGCGGACCCGCTTCTTCGGTGGCCTCGTGGAATGGGCAGGCTTCCGTTCCGCTTCAGTGGACGTGGAGCACGCGGCGCGGCCCTCGGGTCGCTCTTCCTACTCGCTGGGGAAGCTGATGGCCCTCGCCGCGGAATTCATCATCGCCTACTCGGACAAGCCGCTGTGGCTGGCGATCCGCTTCGGCTTCCTCATCTCGACGGGCTCAGTGCTGGCGGCAGCCTACATCGTGTACCGCGCCCTACGGTTCGGCTCCCCCGTGATGGGCTGGAGCAGCCTCGTGGTCTCCCTCTACTTCCTGGGAGGCATCATCATCTCGATCCTGGGGGTCCTCGGCGTCTACCTGGGGAAGGTCTTCGAGGAAGTGAAGGGCCGGCCGATCTACATCGTGGCCCGACGGACGGACTGAACCGTCCTCAATACCAGTTCACGAAGAGGGCCCGGTGGTCCGCCGCGGAAGGGAGGCGCAGGCCGGCCAGATGCGGGCCGAGCCAGATCACGGCGGCCTTCACTCCGACGGGGACGGTGATCCGGTGGAGGCCCGCCGCCAGCTCCACGGGGCCGTCCGCGGGCCTGCCGTCCACCTGGGGGAGGGCGCCGGGCCCGGTGACCTGGGCCTGGAGGGCGATCTGGTAGCGCCCGGGATGCAGGCACTCGAAGGATCCCCCGCCCTCGGGGAGGGAGGCGCCCAGCACGTAGAAGTCATCGGCCAGGGGCACGTAGTGCTGGGTGATGTAGGTCTGGTCCTCGGGGCTGAGCCAATCGGTCCGGTAGCTGGCGAGGATCACCGAGGGCGGATTCGCGGCGATCATGTCCCGCACCGGAGGAAGCTGCCCGCTGGCGATCTTGGGCATGACGAGGGAGTGCAGGAACCACTGGTAGTGGATGCTCTCGCGGGTGGCCACGAGCCCGGCGCCATCGTAGACCCGGTCCTTGGCAGGATCCGTCAGGGACTCCGCCAAATCCATGAGCTGCTCCTGGCGGTCATTGGTGAAGTCCAGGTGGCGCGCCGTCTGGACGGCGAAGGGCACCAGGTGGGTGAACACCAGGACCGAGCCGGCCAGGGCGGGCATTCCATCGGTCCCCAGGAGCCGGCCCAGGGTCGGGACCCACTGGAACGCAGCGAGGAAGGCGAAGGGAACCAGCAGCACCAGGTTGTAAGGGTAGGGCACGGGGTTGATCAGCAGGATCGCGAGGGACCCCAGCAGCAGGGCCGCCTCCGGCAGCGGGCCCTCCCAGGTCAGGGCCGCCAGGCGGGTCTTCCCGATCCGCAGGCCGGCGGCCACCAGGAGGCCCGCCGCCATGGCGGTCACGAGGGGCATCTGCGCCGGCAAGCGACCCAGGGTCGTCCAGGGAGCGAACCGATCCGGGTTCTCGGAGTGGCCCACGGAGGTCCGGAAGCCGTTCAGGAAGCTGCCGAGGGTACCGGTCGCGCCATAGGCGGCGGATGCGAGGAGGCCTGCCCCCGCCGCGCCGAGGACCCACCACAGGAGGCGGCGCCCCCTCGGTGCCCGCAGGGAGGCCGGCGGCACCAGGAGCGCCGCGAGGCTGAGCGGCAGCCAGTAGAGGAAGGCCTTGAAGGAGACGCACTGAGCCAGCACGGAGAGCGCGCCAAGGAGGGCGAAGGCCGCCTCAGGCCGCCAGCGCGCACGGCGCACCACCCACCACATGCCGAGCAGGAGCAGGAGGAGGACATTGTCGTGCCGGATCTCGAACCCGTAGTCCCACAGAGGCGCCAGTGTCCCGGCGCCGAGAAGGACCAGCAGGAAGGCCCTGGAACGCAGCGGCACACCGGTGTTGAGCGCGATCAGGACGAGATTCCCCCAGAAGACACCAAGGAAGAGGAGGCGGTCCCAGGTGTAGATCATGGCCGACGAGGAGGTGTGGGCGGCAATCCAGGACATGGGCCCCAGGATGAACAGGGTCCCGTTCGTGAAGTACGTCCCCGTTTCATGGAGGGCGACGATCCGCGACATGTAGACGTTCTGGCACTCGTCCACCTGGAAGATCCGGTTGATCGCCAGATGCATGGAGAAGACCGCCAGGAGAACGAGCATGAAGACGGCGGCGTTGCGCCAGCGGGCGGAGAGTGGGCTTTCGGTCTGCATCACGGAAGACTCTCCATCAGCTTCTTCGCGCCGGGGTGCTTGGGGTCGTAGCTCAGGGCCTTGCGGGCGGCGGCCCTGGCGTCGGCGGTGCGGCCCAGGGCCTGGAGGATCTGGCCCTTGCGCCACCAGGCGCCGGCGTAGCCGGCGGTGCCGCCCTCCAGGGGCTCCTTGACCACCTGGTCCAGGGCCCCGAGGCCCTCCTCCCGGTGGAGGCCGGACCGGGCGGCGATCTTGCCCAGCTCCAGGCGCAGGATGCTCGGCGCCTCGACGGCGGGCAGGGCCTCCTGGCAGACCTTCCAGGCAGCCTCGGGCTGGCCGGCGTCCAGCAGGCACTCCGCCACGGCCTCCACGCCCCGGGCCTGGGTCTTCACGGCGGGCAGCAGGCGCTCCGCCTCCCACTGGAGCTTCTGGTGCCAGGCGGCGTCGCCGAGGGCCTTGCGGGTGGGCT
>DASTWQ010000055.1:0-4722 GCA_035758545.1 Holophagaceae bacterium
ACGGACTGATCTTCCGCGAAGCGCATGCGAAGGGGCCCGAAAGGGCCCCTTCCTTGTTTCGGCCTGATTCGCCGGTTCAAAGATCAGGGCCCCTCGCGGGGCCCTGATGCGAGATGCGGCGTCACCGCTCAGAACTGGTACTTCACGCCGAACTGGATGCGGCGGCCCTCCAGCCACTCCTGGGGCTGGCCGTACCGGGCATCCGGCAGGTCCGTGTAGGAGTGGGTCGCATACTGCCACACCGAGGTGACGGTGCGGGCGTTGAACAGGTTGAAGACATCCACGGACGGAATGAGCTTGCCCTTGCCGAGCTTCCACTCCAGATCCGTGTGGAAGTCCACCTGGCTGGTGGAGGCGGTCCGGCCGTGATTGCCGAGCTGGAAGTGGTCCGGGGTGCTGTTGTCGTACTGGCCAGGATCCAGGGGGTTCGGGCTGCCGAGGGTGCCGGGAGCCAGGCCCAGGGTGCTGGAGCCGTCGTCGAAGAGGCTGACCGGGAGGCCCGACTGCCAGGTCCAGCTGCCGCCCACGGTCCAGGCCAGGGAACCGAGCATGAACTTGTGGCTCCCGTAGGCCTTGAAGCTGTGGCGGCGGTCCTGGTTCAGGTCACCAGTCCCGACGTAGGGCCAGTAGTCCCAGGAGGCCGTGATGTTGCCGTCCGGCTGGCCGCCGCCCCCGAGGTCCGGCGCGATGACGCCCTCGTAGTTCCCGTAGAGGTGGCTCCAGGTGTAGTTGAGGCTCCAGAAGGTGGTGGCGGTCTGGCGCTTCAGGCCCACCGTGAGGGCCACGTAGCGGTTCTTGGCCTCGGGGTAGAGGGAATTGTTCACGGTCACCGTCTGGCCGCTGATGTCGTTGCCGGCGGCGTCCGTGGAGCCGGGGCGGGCCGTCCAGCTCACGCTGGAGCCGGGGTTCCAGAGGATCGCCTGGGCGATGCCATTGGCGTAGTCAGCGTAGTTGTAGGGGTTCCCGGCGGGATCGATGATCGTGCTGTCCTCGATGGGATCCTTCAGGTCCCGGTAGATGCCGTTGACGCTGAAAACGAGGTTCTGGCCGATCGCCTGCTCGAATCCGAGGGTGACCTCCGTGCGCTTGGGCAGTTTGATGCCGTGGGCCACCGGAACGAAGTTGAAGGGCGTCCCGTAGTCCACCGTGCCCGTGTTGGCGCCGAGGGTGCCCAGACCCGTGGGGGAGTAGGTCACGTCGTAGTACTGGAGCAGGAACTGCTGGTTGCCGAACTCCCGGATGCCGATGCGCTGGGGGATCTGCTCGTAGTACCAGGCGTAGCTGCCGTTCAGCTTGGAGCGTCCGTCCTTGTGGAGGTCCCAGGTGAAGCCCAGGCGCGGCTGGATGTACTTGCCGAGGTCCGTGAACTTCAGGAAGGTGCGGCCGTAGAGATCCTTCTGCTCCTGGGTCTCGGCCCGGGCGCCGTAGAACAGGCGGAAGCCCGTGGCGAGCTCCCAGGTGTCCTGGGCGTAGTAGCCCTGGTAGATGGCCTTCACCTTGGCGCCGCCGATGTTCCCGTAGAGGGTGGAGTAGGCCGTCACCCCGGTGCTGGAGGAGGGATCCTCGTAGATGCCCCAGGTGAGGTTCTGCCCCGCCGGGCCGGAGGCGAAGTCCTCCCGGAAGTAGCTGGAGGACAGGTAGGAAGCGCCGAACTTGAGGGTGTGGTCCCCGGCGATCCAGGTCAGGTCCGCCTTGAGCTGGGAAGTGTCGCCCTTCTCGTGGGCATAGCTGCCGTAACCGCCCCGGTAGTAGTCGAAGCCGTCCAGGGCGGGATTCGGCGAGGGGCCTCCGGCGCTGAACCAGTACTGGTCGTCAATGCTCAGGTTGGTGGTGTCGGTGGGCAGGGTGTTGTCGTCCAGGTGCGAGGCGCCGGCCTTCACGGACAGGAGCACCGTCGGGGTGATGGACCAGTCCCAGACCAGCGAGACGTTGCTGGTGCTGTACTTGATCGTCCGCCCGAACTGCGCGTTGCCGTAGCCTGAGGGATAGGCGTTGGCCTGGGTGTCCTTGCGGTCGGTGCCGAAGTAGGTGCCCGTGAGCTGCTGGTTCTCGGCCAGGTACCAGTTCAGCTTGAGGATGTACTGTCCGCGGGTGACCTTGTCCTTGTCCCCGGTGAAGCCGCTGTTGTTGGCCTCCGGCGTCTTGCCCGTCTGGAAGTCGCCGTCGGCCCCGACGAAGTAGAAGAGCTTGTCCTTCAGCAGGGGGCCGCCCACGGAAAAGCCCACGTCGTAGCGGTCGGCGGGCGTGGCCTGCCGGAACCCGGCCTCATTGGACTTGGGCTTGGCCACCAGGTCGGCCGGGGCCCAGGTGACCCAGGCCGAGGCCCGCAGGTCGTTGGTGCCGGACTTGATGGTGGCGTTGAAGACGCCGCCCAGGGCGCTGAACTCGGGCTTGAAGCCGCCGGTCTGGACCTCCACGGTGTCGATGAAGTCAGGCACCAGCTCCGTGCCCTGCCCGCCGTAGCGGGGATCGTTGGTGACCAGGCCGTCGATGATGAACTGGTTCTCGGCGCCGCTGGCGCCGGACATGGAGTAGTCCAGGCCCTCGCCCTCGCTCATGGTGCCGCCGAAGTGGGTGCTGGGGGCGAGGTAGGCGAGGTCGTTGAGGTTCCGGCTGGTCGGGAGCTTGGAGAACACTTCGCTCGGCAGGTTGATGCCCTGGGAGGTGGTCGTGGGGTCGATGGCCGCGGCGGTCCCCATCACCGTCACGGTCGCGGTGCCCTCCTCCGCGAGGTGCAGCACCATCGGGGAGGTCGTGTTGGTGGAGACCGAGACGGTCTGCGTCGCGGAGGCCGCGCCGGCGTGCTGGACGGTCACCCTCCAGGAACCCGGGTTCAGGAGGCCCGCCAGGAAGTGGCCGGAAGCGTCCGTGGTCACGGTCCGGGTGATCTGGGAGGAGGCGAGGGTGACGGTGGCGCCGGCGACCGGCTGCCCGGAACCGTCCAGCACCGTGCCCGACACGGCGCCGGTGGTGGCGGTCTGGGCGAAGGCCGCGGTGCCCGCCACCAGGGCGAGGGCCGAGAAGCAGAGCCTGCGAACGGAAGCCATAGGGGGACTCCTTGTCGGATGGGGTGGGGGACTCCGGCGCTAAGCATAGTGAGGAGAGGCTCCTCCGGGGTGTTCAGTTTTTGTCAGGTGGGCCGTCCAGCGCCCTTGCTAGCCTGGAGTCATGCCCGAGACCAAGAAGCCCGCGATCCCTGCCCTCCTCCGGGGTGAGAAGGCGTTCCAGGCCGCCTGGAAGCCCCTCCTCCTCCAGTGGATCGTCCCCGGGTGGGGCTACTGGACCCTCGGGTTCAAGGGCCGGGCCAAGGCCATCTTCGGCGTCTGGGCGGTCTTCCTCCTCTGCGGCGCGCTCCAGCTCCAGTTCGGGGCCGTGGACGGCATCAAGGGCGGCATCTATGTGCCGACCCCCGGCTCCTGGCTCCAGAGCCTCAGCGCCCTCGCCACCGCCGGCATCGGGCCGCTCTATGGCGTCTTCGCCTGGGCCTTCGGCGGGGCCGGCACCGAGCCCGTGCGCAACCTCACCCAGGAGTACGGCGCCTCCTATGTCATGGTGGCCGGCCTGCTGAACTGGCTCTGCTGCTTCGACCTCTTCGACCGCGCCACCGGCCGCTGGCACTGGCGCCTCCCCAAGGACGAGCGCATCGAACTGGGGATGGAAGCGGCCGAAAGCGAAGAGCAGGCCTAGGACGGTTCACCGCAGAGGCGCCAAGCCGCCGAGTCGCGGAATCGCCAAGACCCCTCAGCGTCCTCCGCGCCTCAGCGGTGAGAGCTACCTTCACCCGGCGAAGCCGAAGCTCAGCCGCTTGATGGCGCTGGCGGCGTGCTGGCTGTAGCTGGCCTCGCCGATGAGGACCCGGGCCATGCGCTGGGGGCTGCCGGGGGTCTCGACGACCACCTTCCAGCCCAGCCGGGGGACCGCGAAGAAGAGCTGGGAGAGGCGCTTGGCCCAGGCCATCTCCGAGCCCCACTGCTCCTGCATGACGCGGCTGTAACCCTCCAGGGCGCGGTCCTCGCCCGAGAGTGCCCGGTGGGTGGCCTCCGCGGCCCGCAGACCGCTGAAGATCGACGGCCGGATGCCCTCGGCGGTGAAGGGGTCCACCACGCAGGCGGCCTCGCCAGCGAGGACGGCGTTCTGGGTGTGCAGGGCCTGGTCCCCGTCCCAGCAATGGATGGGATGGGCCATCAGGTGGCAGGCGGAGAGCGGCACGCCGAAGGTCTCGGTGTAGCCCGCCAGCAGCTTGCGGAGGTCCTTGTCCTGCTTGCCCCGCAGCGCGCCCAGGCCCAGGCCCTGGCCGTCGCCCTTGGGGAAGTTCCAGGCGTAGCCCTTCATCACGGTGCCGAAGTCCAGGTGCACGACGCCGGGGTCCGTCGGCAGGCCGGGATACTCCGCCTCCAGGGCGCCTGCCACGTAGCGCTTGCGTTCTGTGAAGCCGAGCCACTTCGCCGCGGGCCCCTTGGCGCCGTCCGCGGCGATGAGGTAGCGGCCCCGGCGGGGGCCCGCGGGGGTGTCCACGGTCCAGGCCCCGTCCTCGAAGCGCAGGCCCAGCGCCGGCGTGCCGTCCTCCACTGCCGCGCCCTTGGCCGCCGCCTGCTTCACGAGGAAGTGGTCGAACTCGGAGCGCTTCACCATCCAGAGCGGCTCCCGGGTCTCCAGGGGCGCCTCCAGGGGCTCGCCGCCCTTCCAGGTGAAGCGCATGCGGGTCACCCGGTTGGAGATCAC
>DASTWQ010000074.1:0-6179 GCA_035758545.1 Holophagaceae bacterium
CTGGGCGACCTCTGGGCCGGGGCCGACCTCGCCTAGGAGCTCCCATGCAGAAGCCTTCCACCCTCCCTGACGACCAGCGCCCCGGCGTCACTTACCGTCAGGCGAAGGAGATCCTCGCCAGCTACGGCATCGAGGTCTCCCTACGCACTCTGAAGCGCTGGAGAGCTCGCCACATCCTCACTGTCAAGCGCGTGACCGGCAAGACCATGATCCTCTTCAGGGACGAGGTGGAGGCCTTGGCAGCAGCCGAAGACCCCAAGGAGCAGCGCCTTCTGAACGCTCGAAGGCCGAAGAAAAGGCTCTAGGGGACCCGATGGGGACCCCACGGGGACATGCCGGGGCAAGGCCGGGGCCCCCACGGGGGAATGCCGGGGACGGCCTTGGGACACGAACCATGACAATGGGGGACACATGCGGTTTCAGAAGCCCTGAGGATGGCCGGATGGAGGTTCCACCATGCCGAAAGGGATCGAGTCCACCGTCTTCCCGAGGGGCCGCGAGGCGCTCCAGGAGCAGCCCGGAGAGGCCGGAGAAGGAGCGCAGGAGCCGAGCGCCGAGGAGCTGATGGCGGCCACCCACCGCGAGGTGGGCCGGGTCCAGGCCCTCGACCTGGCGGAGAGAGTCGCCGCCGGGACCGCGAAGGCGGCGGTGGAGAAGGCGCTGGAGCAGGACCGCGCCCGGCGTGACGACGACGCCAAAGCCAAGGAGGGTCAGCTCCGCGCGTTCAAGTCCTTCCTCCGGAGCCTGGAGGACCTCACCACGGCGGACGAGCGGGCTGCGACCAACACGGAAGAGACGCGCCTGGTGCTCCGCCTCTACCGACTGGAGGAGAAGGGCGGGCCCAAGCCCACGAGCGTCTACCAGACGGCCGTGACCCTCACGGCGCGGGATGCCCTGGCGATGGTGGACCCGGACCTGGAGGGCCGGGCCCAGGCCTGGTCCGAGGAGACGGGCCGCTTCGGCGTGTTCCAGTGGCGGCTCCTCGGATGGGCGGCAGGCGAGCAGACCCTCGACACGACCTACAACGTCACCACGCAGGCCCCTCCCGGCTACATCCCGCCCAAGGCGCCCCAGGCTGAGGCCGCGGGCGAGCGCGCACCGGATCCGATGGCCCAGCTCCGGGAGGGCCTGGGCCTCGTGTCCATGGTCAAGGAGGTGCTGGGCGGCGGCAAGGCGGACGCCAGCATCATCGAGGCCACCCGCGCCGCGGCCCGCGCCGATGCGCTGCGGGAGGCGGACCGGGACCACCGGGAGGAGCTGCGCAAGCTGGAGGACCGGTGGGAGGCCCGCCTGGAGGAGGCGGAGCGGAAGGCCCACGAGCGAGGCCTGGCCGAGGGCCGCCGGGAGAAGGAGGACGAGCTCCGCCCGCGGCTCTGGGAGCTGGAGAGGCGGGCCGAGCGGGACCAGCCCCCGAGCATCCTCCAGGAGGCCATCCAGGCGGTCGGCGGCCCGGAGGTGGTCCAGGCCATCGCGAAGATGGCCCTCAGCAACATGGGGAACCCGAAGCCTCCCGCGCCGCCGCATCGGCCGGCCCAGGCCCCGGCACCGATGCCGCTCCCGCCCCCCTCTCCGGCCGCCAGCGCGCCGCCCTCTCCCCAGGAGCCATCCCGGAAGGAGTGGCGCGAGGCCCTGGAGGACACGGAGGCGGCCCTCGACATCCTGGAGGAGCACGACGACGGATCCCAGGAAGTGGCGCAGACCCGGTCGGTGCTCCAGGCCTTCGTCCAGCAGGGAGAGCAGGAGATCAACCTGGCCACCTGGTGGAAGGCCTGGGGAGGGGGGATCGGCGAAGCGGTGAGGGACATCCTGGCCCGCTTCCAGGAGCCCGACGAGGAACCGCATCCGGCGCCGCAGGGGCCCCAGGGAGAGACCATGGACATGAACGGATTGAAGGAGCTGCTGGACCGGCGGCTGGAGGAGGGCGCAGCCGACGACGTGATCCTCGCCGAGCTGGACCAGCTCACCACGCCGGGAACCCGCGCCGAGTGGCGGCGTCTGCTGGGCTGGATCCCTCGAGAGGTCGCCGCTGGGATGATCGCGGGGGAGAGCCATCGCGAGCGAGTGAAGGGACTGCTGGAGGCCTTCCTCGCGGGGTGAAGAGCGGAAGAAATGGTGACAATGGGGGACACATAGGGCGGGGCGGCCTTCCACGCTGGCCGGATGCAGGCTTGGACGCCCCGCTTCGACCCCATCTCCTACCGGCCCCCCGTGCTGGTGGGAGGCCGCGCCTCGCTGGGTGATGCCGCGGCGCCGTCGCCGGAGGAGATGGTGGCCCCGATGCGGGAGACCACCAAGGCCGTTCGGATCGACGGCGACTCGGACACGCTGGTCCGCAAGAAGGTGCAGCTGCTCAGGGACTTCGTGGTGGCGCCCGCGCTCGCGCCGGGTGTCCTCGGCATGGCCTTCACACGCGGCATCCTCACGGAGGCCCTTGGCCGCGCGCCGAAGGACGCCAACGGCCACAACAAGAGCGCCCTGGCGGTGCGGGTCTTCGAGTTCGTCCGGACGCGGATCCGCTACGTGAACGACCCGCTGGGCCAGGAGTATTTCCAGACCGTCCCCGGCATCTGGAAGGCGGGCATGGGCGACTGCGAGGACTTCGCGGCCCTGCTGGCGGCGCTGTTCACCGCAGCCGGGATCCCGGTCCGGGCCCGCCTCATCAAGATCCCCAAGGCCCAGGGCTGGGCCCACATCTACCTCATGGCCTTCCTGGACGGCGCCTGGCGGGCCTTCGACGCCACGGAAAAGTGGCCTGCGGGCTGGCAGTTCCCCCAGCGCACGGCGGAGCTGGACCTCCCCATCGCCCCGGAGCTGCGCTGATGGCCTGCCTCGACCCTCGTTCCTCCGCCCTCGACACCCTGGACCAGGTGGGCCAGCTCGGCGGCCTCAGCGACTTCTTCAGCACCGCCTTCTCCGCCATCGGCAAGGCCGGGGACTGGGTCTCCACCAACCAGCAGGCCATCACGAACATCATCGACGCCGCGGGCCGCCTCAAGGCCCAGGCGGCCTACGCCAAGGCCTCGGCACAGGCGAGCTACGACTCGGCCTTCAAGGCCCCGACGATCCCGGCGGGGCTCACCCCGGCCCAGTGGCAGGCGATGCAGACGGCGAACGTCTACAGCCCCACCGCCACGCTGACCACCAGCCCCTACCTCGTGCCTGGGCTCCTCGCGGCAGGCGTCCTCCTGGTGATCCTCCTCACCGGCAAGCGCGGCGGGGATGCCCATGCCTGAGCCGGTCATCACCCTCGTCCCCATCACCCAGCTGGCGCTCCCGCCCGTGGATCAGACCCCGAAGGTGGACATGCTCCCGATCCAGGACGTGCCGGTAGGGCGCCCGCTGCCTCAGCTCCCGACGCTGCTCCCCGCGACGCCGAAGCCGGTCTCCTACGGGCCGGAGCCCAGCGCCACGGTGCAGATCGTGGACAAGGCGCCGGACATCCCCTTCGTCCCCGTCCCGCGGCCCGTAGCCCAGCCGTGGTGGAAGGACCCCGTGAAGCTCGGCCTGGCGGCGGCGGCCCTGCTGCTCGTGCTGGCCCTGAGAGAGAGGTGATCCATGCCCCTGATCCAGATCGAATCCGTGACCCCCGACGGCCTGGGCATGCTGCCCCTCGGCCTCTTCGAGGACAGGCCCTTCCGCATCCTGCGCCCGACCGCTGAGCCCGCGCCCGCTGGCCGAAGCCTCTTCGACCTCCTCCACTGGCCCAGGCCGGCCACTGCCCCGGTGCCTGCACCTCAGCCGCGGGGCAACTCCGGCATCGTCCCGCCCTGGCTCCGCGGGGGCTGGCTGGGCCTGCCCTTTCGTCGCTTCCCTGGCGGCCCCTGGGTCCGCATGCAGCCCAACGGCCTCCCCGGCAACTCGGGCATCGTCCCCCCGGACCGGATCCCCGGGGGCTTCGTCGGCCCCGTGGTCGTGGACCACATGCACCCGGTGGACACGGAGGCGCCTGTGGGCGCCCCGGCGGCGCCCACGTCCACGGCGCCGTCCTCCGCTCCGGTCGTCGGGGCTCCCGCCCCTGCGCCTGCACCTGCTCTGGTCCCGGTCCCGGTCCCCGTGCCTGCTCCTACGCCTGCCCCCGCGCCCGTGTCCGCCGCGACGGCCTCCATGTTCGCCACGCCGGTCGGCGGCGGCAGTTCGCTCTTCGCCACGCCCGGCGCGCCCACGGCCAGCTCCATGTTCGCCACGGTGCAGGGCAGCGGCTCCCAGCTCGCGAAGGTGTCCGGCCAGAACGCCCTCAGTGGCGTCCTGGGCGAGGTCCCGGAGGATGGCGGGAAGACCCTCGGCCTCGTCGTGCTCGGCCTCCTGGCGGGCCTCACCGCCTGGGGCTTCCATCTGAACAAGGCCGAGGGTCGCAAGGTGCGGAGGGCCCGGCGGTGATCCTGGCTCCGAGTTACCCCATCGTGGCGGGGCCAGTCCACCTCTGGCCGACCCTGCCCGACACCCCGACCTGGCCCACGCGGAGGACCCGCCTGCGCATGCACCTGGTGGGGCGCCGCGCGCCTACGCCGGAGGAGCTCGCAGGGCTCGGGAGCTTCTTCAAGAAGGTGGCCCATGCCATCTCCAGGATCGCGACCGCCCCCATCAAGCTCATCTCCCCGAAGCTCGCCTCCAACCTCCAGAAGATCGACAACAAGGTCATCGACACCGCGGACAAGATCGCCACGAAGATCAACGACGCCGCCAAGAGCGTCGGGAAGCGGATCGCCAAGGCCCTCGGGAAGAACTGGAAATGGATCGCCGTCGTGGTGGCCATCGCCATCACGATCTATTCGATGGGCGCGGGCGCCACCATCGCCGCGCACATGATCTCCGGCATGCAGGCCCTCGGCCATGCCATCGCCGCGGGCGCTGCGGCGGTTGGGCACGCCGTGGGCATCGGGACCGCGGCTGGCAGCGCCACGGCGACCGGCGCCGCCGCGTCTGCGGGTGCCGCCCTCGGAACCGGGGCCGCCGCTGGCGCCGCTGGGGCCTCCGCCGTCGGGGTCTCCGCGGCGGCGGGCGGCCTTTCTGCTTCCACCGCCGGATGGCTGGCGACCGCCGGGAAGCTCGCGGTCACCGCGGCGAAGGCTCTGGCCCAGCAGAAGGCGAAGGTCTCGGACCTCTCGCAGCAGCAGGCCCAGGCCCTCCTTGAGGCACATGCTGCGGGCTACAACATGGGGCTCACGGACCAGCTTCAGCAGGCCCTTGAGACCCGCGCCGCCATCCCGGGCGCTGGCATCCCGACCGATGCCCAGGGCAACCCCCTGGTGGGACCCCAGGCGACCGGCGCGGGCGTCCTCCTCCCCGACGGGACCGTGGCCGCCGTGGACGCCTCCACGGCCAGCTACGCCGCGGCCCATCCGGAGGCCCTGGTCCCGATGCCTGCGGGAGCAGCCCCAGCGTCGTCCGGCTTCGGCGCGGCCCTCGCGTCCAACCCCTATCTCATCCCGGCCCTCGTCGGCGGCGGCGCGCTGCTGCTGGTCGTGCTCCTCCGGAGGTGACGGGTGTATGCCGAATACTTCGGAGTCGGAAGCTGGCTTGAGCAGCCCGCGCAGTTCCTCCAGTGGGCCGTCTACGGCAACAACCAGGGCGCCACGGCGGAGGACATCGCCGCATCGCTGAGGAAGTTCTGGGACGCCCTGGCGCCCTTCAAGGCCCAGGCCAAGACTCCGGCCCAGTGGGGGGACATCCTCACCCTCGACGCGCGCTCCCAGTGGGAGCTCGGCCGCCTCTACGACCAGGGGATCAGCTACACCTCCCGCGGGATCATCACCACGGGGCCCCTCTCCGCCGCGCTCGGGCTCCAGGGCGACCTCTCCTCGCTCCAGGCCAAGCGCGCCCAGGCCTACGCGGCGGCCCAGTCCCTCTCTCAGCAGGCGACCGCCGCGCGCCAGCAGGCGGGCCAGGACCCCGGCCAGGCCGGGCGGATGGTCCAGGTGTCGGCGACCAGCTCGAAGGCCGCCCAAGGCGCCTCCCAGCTCGAGAACCGCCTCGCCAGCGAGGCCTCCAAGCTCCCAGGCCTCGGGGATCTTTGGGACGCGCTCCGCGTCACCTACTTCGGCGTGCCCCTGTGGGCATGGCTCGCGGGAGGCGCGGCCCTGCTCCTCCTCCTGGAGGCGGGCCCGGGCATCGCCGCGGCGGCGGCCTCCCGCCGGGAGGCCGAGGTGGAGGACTGATGGCTCGGATGAACCCCGCCCTGT
>DASTWQ010000117.1:0-3277 GCA_035758545.1 Holophagaceae bacterium
CCTCTGCGTCTTGGCGTTCTTGGCGCCTTTGCGTTGAGGGTTTTTCTTCGTGCCTTCGCGTCTTCGTGGTGAGAAATTCTTCCCATTCCCCCATCGGAGCCCTCTCATGACCGAGCCCCTGCGCATCGCGAAAGCCGCCGAGGACCTGCTCCTGCTGCCAGGCATGGCCAACCGGCACGGCCTCGTCGCGGGCGCCACGGGCACGGGCAAGACGGTCTCGCTGCGGGTCATGGCCGAGGCCTTCAGTCGCATCGGCGTGCCGGTATTCATGGCGGACGTGAAGGGCGACCTCTCGGGCCTCGCCGCCCCCGGCGGCGGCAATCCCAAACTGGAGGAGCGCGCCAAGCAGCTGGGCTATGAGCTGACCTACGAGGCCGCGCCCGTCACCTTCTGGGACGTGTTCGGCGAGCAGGGCCACCCGGTGCGCGCCACCGTCTCGGACATGGGCCCCCTGCTGCTGAGCCGCCTGCTGGACCTGAACGACACTCAGGAGGGCGTGCTCTCCATGGTCTTCCGCATCGCCGACGACCACGGCCTGCTGCTGCTGGACCTCAAGGACCTGCGGGCCATGCTCCAGCACGTCGCCGACAACGCCTCGGCCTACAAGACCCAGTACGGCAATGTGAGCGCCGCCTCCGTGGGCGCCATCCAGCGGGGCCTGCTGGAGCTGGAGAACCAGGGCGGGGCCAAGTTCTTCGGCGAGCCGGCGCTGGATCTGGATGACCTCATCCAGACCGCCGGTTCCGGGAAGGGCGGCAACCGCGGCGTGATCAACATCCTCGCCGCCGACAAGCTCATGCAGAGCCCGAAGCTCTACGCCACCTTCCTGCTGTGGATGCTCAGCGAGCTCTTCGAGCGGCTGCCGGAGGTGGGCGATCCCGAGAAGCCCAAGCTCGTCTTCTTCTTCGACGAGGCCCACCTGCTCTTCGATGACGCGCCGGACGCCCTGCTGCAGAAGGTGGAGCAGGTCGTGCGCCTCATCCGCTCCAAGGGCGTGGGGGTCTACTTCTGTTCCCAGAGCCCGCTCGACATCCCCGAGAATGTGCTGGGCCAGCTGGGCAACCGCGTGCAGCACGCCCTGCGGGCCTTCACGCCCAAGGACCAGAAGGCCGTGAAGACCGCCGCCGAGACCTTCCGCGCCAAGCCCGGCCTGGATGTGGCCGAGGCCATCACCCAGCTGGGCGTGGGCGAGGCCCTGGTGAGCTTCCTGGACGAGAAGGGCGCGCCGATCCCCGTGGAGCGGGCCCTGGTCTACCCGCCCAGCAGCCGCCTGCAGCCCCTCAGCGCCGACGAACGCGCCGCCGTGGTGAAGGCCTCGGTCCTCTTCGGCCACTACGAGCAGGCCGTGGACCGGGACAGCGCCTACGAGAAGCTCACCGCCCGCGCCGCCGACACCGCCCAGCGCCAGGACCAGGCCGCCCAGGACCTGCCGGACGTGAAGGCCGAGCGCCAGGCCGCCAAGGGCCGCCAGAGCGACACCCTCCTGGAGACCATGGGCAAGTCCCTCGCCCGCGCCGCCGCCAGCAGCGTGGGCCGCCAGCTCGTGCGGGGCGTCCTGGGCTCCCTGTTCGGCGGGGGTGGCAGCCGGAGGAGCAGCTGGTAGAGAAACTGCCAACATCCGCAGTTGACGCAGATTTCAAACCTCAGCAAGTGAGTTACTGAATCGGCGTCATCGGCGGAATCTGCGGATGAATGCTGTTACACCGCCCCCCCCGTGCGTCAGTGCCTCCTGCCAGGCCACAGGCACGGCGGGCTCGTTCAATGCCGGAGCTCCACGCCCGCTTGATGCGCACGGATGGTTTGGAAAACCATCATCCACCGATTTCAGCGAGTCCAGCGATGAACGGGACCCCACCTGCGACGCAAGGCCCTTGAATCGCCGAAATCACCGGAATCGCCGGATTAGGGCTTTTACGCCGTCGCCCCATGCTTCAGCGCCGCGAGCTCGGCCATCAGCACCGCGGGCTCTTTCATCTGCTGGAGCTTTTGACGGAAGGCCATGCCTTGGGTGAATCCAAAATCATCCACCGATTTCAGCGAGTCCAGCGATGAACGGGACCCTACCTGCGACGCAAGGTCCTTGAATCGCCGTAATCACCGGAATCGCCGGATTAAGAGCTTTACGCCGCCGCCCCATGCTTCAGGGCCTCGAGCTCGGCCATCAGCACCGCGGGCTCGTTCATCTGCTGGAGCTTCTGGCGGAAGGCCACGCCGTTCGGCACGCCCTTGGTGAACCACGACCCGATCTTCTTGATCTTGTGCAGGGCTTCCCGCTCGTCCAGCAGCTCCACGAGGATGCGGAAGTAGCGCAGGGTGGCGTCCACGCGCATCTCGACGCTGACCTCGAAGGTGGGGTCCAGGATCTGGCGGAAGATGAAGGGGTTCGTGAGGGCGCCGCGGCCGATCATGACGGCGTCGCAGCCGGTCTCCGCGATCATGCGGTGGGCGTCCTCGGCGGTGTTCACATCGCCGTTGCCGATGATGGGGTAGGCGGTGCCGGCGTCGGCCGCGCGGGCGATGATGGACCAGTCGGCGCTGCCCTCGTAGTGCTGGGCCCGGGTGCGGGGGTGGATGGCGAGGCTCCTAATGCCCACCGCCTCGAACATGCGCAGGAAGTCCAGGAACTCGCTGCGCTCCTTCTGGCTCTCGTCCCAGCCCGCGCGCATCTTCACGGTGACGGGGATCTTCACGGCCTTCACCATGGCGGAGACGCAGGCCTCGGCGAGCCTGATGTCCTTCAGCAGCGCCGAGCCGGCGCCGCCCTTGGTGACGTTGCTGGCGGGGCAGCCCATGTTGAGGTCCACGAAGTCCGCGCCGCTCTGCTCGCAGATGACCGCGGCCTCGGCCAGTCCTTCTGGCCGTCCGCCCGCCACCTGCATGGCGTAGGGCCGCTCGCCGCTGCTGGCCATCATCTTCTCGGCCTTCCTGGCGTGGCGGATGAGGCCCTCGCTGCTGATCATCTCCGACACCACGAGCCCCGGGCCGCCCACCTCCCGGATGAACTTCCGGAAGGGCTGGTCCGTGATCTCGTGGAGCGGCGCCATGACGAGCCGGTTGGGGATCTCGATGGGGCCGATCTGGAAGGGGGCGTGAGGAAAGGTCATGGGCTCGCCGAACCCTTGATTTTAAAGCGAATCGCCCGGATGGGCCATGTAAAAACAACCCCGCGGAGGGCAGCGGAGATTCAAGGTGGGGGGATGTCACGCCCTCCCTCTCTCCGCTGCGCTCCGCGTAGTGTCTTTCCCGCCTAGGCCTCTTGTCCCAGGGGTTCCTCAGG
>DASTWQ010000143.1:0-4963 GCA_035758545.1 Holophagaceae bacterium
GTCCATCCCTTCCCATGAGGAGGAAGGGGGCCCAGGCGCGAGGATCATCCGGGGCGGCGCCGGGGATCTGGAGGATGGCGCCGTTTGGGGCCAGGAAGAGGCGCCCGTCCGCCGTGGGCAGCGCCGCGCGGACACCGTCCAGCCCCTTGGGGAGGACCGCGTAGGTAGCCCAGGCCCGCGATCCGGCGGCGCGCAGCCTCACCTCAAGGTGAGCGGGGGTACCCGCCATCAGCGGCACGGCGACCAGGGCGTAGAGCCCTTCGGGCCGGGAGGAGACCCAGAGGGTATCCGGAGGGAGGACCAGCTCCTGGGCGGGATCCTCCCCGGTGAGATCCCGGTCCAGGACATGCCGGGCATCGATCAGGAGCTGGTGTCCTGGACGCCAGACCACCCGGGCAGTGGGCTGGGGGCGCGGCCCGGACGCGGCGGCTCCGAGGCTTGTGAGAAGGGCCAGGCCGGATCGAACGAGGACTCGCATGGCACCTTCCTGAACTCGTCAGAAGGGCACGATGCGATAGTCATGGCCAGGCCGCCCGTGAAGTTGTGTGAATTCCGACCCGAGGTGGCCGTCACCCGTGGAAGGCCCGGGCCATCAGCTGCCCCCAGGCCGGCCATGCGGCGACGAGGAAGAAGCCCGCGTGCTCCAGGACGAGGGCCGCCAGCAGGGCCGGATAGGGGGCGCGCACGCGGCCCTGGCGGCGGTCGTCGAGGATGAGGGCGAGGGCCACGAGTTCCGCGGCGAGGAAGCTGAGCTGGAAGGCCGTCTCGAAGGTGTGGATCGCGGGAAGGGTGTTCGCCAGCAGTCGGGACAGGGCGGGCGGGATCAGGAGCGGCGCGGTGGAGGCCATCAGGCGCATGTGGAGCGCCGCATCCTTCCGCCTGGCCAGGGCGAGGCCGTAGGCCCCGGCGAAGAAGATCAGGCTCACCAGGTCCACGAAGGCCAGGCGCGCCCCGTAGCGGGCGGAGAAGGGCCCGGCGGAGGCCACCATCGCGTGGATGACGCCCAGGCCCGACAGGAGGAAGAAGGCCACGAGGATCAGCGACGACCAGCCCAGGATCCGGTGGGCCCGCCGCCGGCTGCGGCCGATGAGCCAGCTCTGGGCGATGAGCAGGAGCATCCAGAGCGTCGCGGCGATGCCGTGGGCGTGGTGGACCGCGTCCGCGGAGCGCAGGCGGCCGAAGTAGCTGGGGTAGAACCCCGCGACGGCCAGCAGGAGCAGCAGGCTGAAGTAGAGCGGGGCCCGGGGGTAGCGGGTCGGGGCGGAGGGCATGGGGGATCCTGGGAGGTTCCCCCATCCTAGACGCCCGCATCAGCCCGGGCCGAGCGTCTTCTCCAGGGTCTCCAGGGCCAGGCCGTCCCGCAGGGGCCGCCCGGCGCCGGCGTTCTCGGGGAAGGCCTCGCGGTGGCCCGTGGGCCGGTAGCCCCGGCGCCCGTAGAACGCGAGCAGCTCGGTCCGGGCGGTGAGCACCGTCATCCGCACCCGGGTCGTCCCCCAGGTCCGGGCCATCCAGGCCTCCGCGGCCGCCAGGATGCGCTTGCCCGCGCCGCCGGCCTGCCGGGCCGGATCCACCGCCAGGAGGCCCAGGTAGGCGTAGCCCTCCCGCCGCTCCAGGTGCACGGAGCCCGCCAGCGCGCCCTCAGTCTCGAGGAGGAGGATCACCGATCCCGGCCGGTCGAGCAGCGCCGCGATCCCGGACGCATCGATGCGGGGCCCCTCCAGCAGGCCGGCCTCGGTGGTCCAGCCCCCGCCGCCGCGGTAGGCGGCGTTCACCAGGGCGGCGATGGCGGCCGCATCCTCCGCCCGGGCCAGGCGGAAGCCCTCAGGCAGGCCGGCGCTCACGCGGGCACCAGGGTCCGCGCCTCGGGCAGGGTGAAGATGACGCTCGTGCCCCGGCCCGGCTGGCTCTCGATGCGGATGTCGCCGCCGTGGCCGCGGACGATCTCCCGGCAGATGGGGAGTCCGAGGCCCGTGCCCTTGCCCTCGGGCTTGGTGGTGAACATGGGCTTGAAGACCTGGGCGAGGGCGTCGGGCGGGATCCCCTGTCCCGTGTCCGAGACCCGGATCTCCCACAGGCTCTCGGGGCCCTCCAGGCGGGCGGCGGAGAGGGTGATGGTGCCCCCCGAAGGCATGGCGTCCAGGGCGTTGTTCACGAGGTTGAGGAAGAGCTGCTCCATCTGCTTGCGGTCGGCGTCGAGGACGCAGCCCGGCGGGACGAGGCGCTCGAGCTGCACGCCGTGGGTGGCGAGGGTCGGCGCCCAGAGGGCCTGGAGGTCCTGCAGGAAGGCGTCCAGATGCAGCTCGCCCTTGTTCAGCTGGGGCCGTCGGGTCATGTCCAGCAGGCGGCGGACGATGCCGCTCACCCGGTCGATCTGGGAGTGGATGAGGCCGAGGCGCTCCACGGCCTTCTCCGGCAGGCCCGGCTGGGACTGGAGGATCTGCAGGTGCCCGTTCACGAGGTTGAGGGGCGTGCCGACCTCGTGGGCGAAGGTGGCGCTCAGCTGGCCGGCCACCGCCAGGCGCTCCTGCTGGCTGAGCTCCTCCCGGAGAAGGCTCACGCGCTCCACCAGCTGCCCCAGTTCCCGATTCTTCTCCTGCAGCTCGGAGAGGGCGGCGTCGATGCGGTCCTGGAGGCCCGCATTCAGCTGCTGGATCTCCCGGATGAGGTCCTCGCGCTCCTTCGCGGCGCGCTGGAGCCGCTGGGCCATGGCGTTGAAGCGGGCCGCCAGGTAGCCCAGCTCGTCCCGGCGCTGGACCTGGGCCCGGGCGTCGGCCTCCCCCTGTTCCAGCCGTTCCATGGCCTTCACGAGCCCGGCGAGGGGATCGCTGATGAGCCAGCGCAGGATGACCCAGAGGAGGATGAACTCCCCCGCCAGTACCGGCGGAAGCGTCTGATAGGTCTTGTGGAGGCTCGCCCGCCAGACGTCCTCCCAGCGTTCCAGGTCGCAGTAGGCGCGGATGAGGCCGATGCTCGGGCGGCCCCGGCGGGGATTCGAGATGGGGAGGTAGCACTTCCAGGCCTGGCCGCCGCCCTCCAGGTCCACGAGGGAGCTCTGGGGGCCCTGGAGGTTGAGGTAGTCCGCGAGGTCCGGACCCTGGTCCACCTCCTCCAGGTCCGAGCTGGAGCCCACCAGCTCCACACGGTTCCCCTCCACCCGCCGGAACACGTCGATCTGGAACACGGCCCGGTCCTCCCCGGCGATGCTCTGGAGCAGCTCCTCCAGCTTCCTGGGGTCCTTGAACTGGGGGTCCCGCTGGACCACGTCGGTCTCGACGGTCTGGGCGGCCTCCACCACCAGGCGGCGCGTGTACTCCTGGAACTCCCGGCGACTGTTGCGGACGATGGAATAGGCCACGCCCACGGTGAGGGCGCTGGTCACCAGCGCCGTCACGATGAAGAGCTTGGCGTGCAGGCTGCGCAGCCATGCCAGGGGGCGGAATTCCATCCTTCCAGTCTAGGACCCTTGCCTTTCGGCTCTGGGCTTTTGCTGGGTTTGGCGTGCCGGGTGTGGCCCGGTCCCTGAGCGACGAGGCATCTGAGGCGGTGCGAGCGAGAGCCCAAAGCCGAAAGCCAAAAGCCCCAGAAAAGCGAACTTTTCGCGTAAGCTGGAGGGCCGAGGCCAGCATGGATGCGATCACCATCAAGGGCGCGCGCGAGCACAACCTGAAGAACGTGGATCTGGTGATCCCCCGGAACCGGCTGGTGGTCATCACGGGCCTGTCCGGATCCGGCAAGTCCAGCCTCGCCTTCGACACCCTCTACGCCGAGGGCCAGCGCCGCTACGTGGAGAGCCTCAGCGCCTACGCCCGGCAGTTCCTGGACCAGATGGAGAAGCCCGACGTCGATTCCATCGAGGGCCTCTCCCCGGCCATCTCCATCGAGCAGAAGACCACCAGCAAGAACCCCCGGTCCACCGTAGCCACGGTGACGGAGATCTACGACTACCTGCGCCTGCTCTTCGCCCGGACCGGCAAGCCC
Source organism: Holophagaceae bacterium (assembly GCA_035758545.1). Lineage (GTDB taxonomy): Bacteria > Acidobacteriota > Holophagae > Holophagales > Holophagaceae > JAFDVN01. Next base: position 3,979 of record DASTWQ010000143.1, read on the forward strand.
CACTGCGCCGCCTGCGGCCGGTCCATCTCAAGCCAGACCATCCAGGAGATGGCGGACCAGATCCTGGCCCGTCCCGAGGGGACGAAGCTGCAGATCCTCGCGCCCGTGGTGCGGGGCCGCAAGGGCGAGTACAAGCGCATGCTCCAGGACCTCGTGAAGAAGGGCTACATCCGCGCCCGGGTGAACGGCGCGATGCTGGACCTGACCGAGGGCCTGCCGGACCTCGACAAGCAGAAGAAGCACAGCATCGAGGTCGTCATCGACCGCCTCAAGGTGGCCGAGGGCCTCAGCACCCGGCTCGCGGACTCCCTGGAGATCGCCTGCAACCTGGCGGAGGGCTCGGCCCTCGTGGACCTGGGCGGCGAGGAGCGGCTCTTCTCCTCCAAGCTGGCCTGCACGAACGAGGGCTGCGAGCGGTTCGGCCAGGGCCTGGCGGAGCTGGAACCCCGCAGCTTCTCCTTCAACTCGCCCCACGGCGCCTGCGGCGCCTGCGACGGCCTGGGCTTCAAGCGCCAGTTCGCCGAGGAGCTGGTGATCCCGAATCCGGCCCTCAGCATCAACGAGGGCGCCATCCAGGCGCCGGGCTGGCGCTCCTTCAGCGAGGACGGCTGGCGCAGCCAGTTCCTGGAGCAGCTGGCCCGCAAGCTCAAGTTCAGCCTCGACACCCCCTGGAAGAAGCTTCCCGCCGACATCCGCCGCCTGCTCCTGCACGGCACCGAGAAGGAGATGCGCTTCCACTATGAGGGCAAGCGCAGCCGCTACGACTTCATGCACCAATTCGAGGGCATCCTCGGCGGCCTGCAGCGGCGCTACGAGGAGACCACCAACGAGGACACCCGGGAGGAGCTGGAGGAGGCCATGCGGGTGATCCCCTGCGAGGCCTGCCGGGGCCAGCGCCTGCGCCCGGAGGTGCTGGCGGTGTCCGTCTCCGGGCGGAACATCGCCGAGGTGACCGCCCACAGCGTGCGCGAGGCCCGGGTCTGGT
>DASTWQ010000213.1:0-7358 GCA_035758545.1 Holophagaceae bacterium
AACGATCCTTCGCAAGCACCCTCTCGGGCACCCGCTACCGGCTCGGTTCTTATCTTTTGGTTACGTTGCTTGAGCAGGACCTGAATCCCGCCCTCGCAAGGCTCTCATCTTCTCTCCATCCGGTTTTCAAAGACGCCTGCATCGGCTTTCGCCGCGCCGCGCAGCCTCAACCGCGCAGGAAAATCAGACTACCACGCCTCGGCAGAGGCGCAAGCGGAAAATGCGAGATTCATGCGAGCCCAAGCCGGACAAGGGTCCGGCGCTTGCCGGCCTCCACCGCGGGCTGATCGAAGGGGTCGATCTCCAGGGCGAACCCGGTCAGCCCCACGATGAGCTGCCAGGCCATCAGGAAGGCGCCGAGGCTGCGCTCGTCCAGGGCGGGAAGACGCCAGTGATACACGGGGACACCCGCGGCCTCGAGGGCCTCGCGGGTGCCTTCGGCCTGGGCGGCGAGGATCTGGCCGCCGCTCCAGCGGCCCAGGCCAGGAAACGGGCATTCAGCCGGCAGCTCCCCCGGCTCCGGGCCGTCCCCGTCCTCCACCGTCACGAGCACCACGCCGACATTGCGGGGTCCGTCCAGCCAGCGCTGGAGCTGGGCGTGCTGGTCCTGGGGGCCCACGGCGCGCACGGGCATCAGGCCCCGGCGGACCCCATCGCGCGCCTGCTTGCCCAGACTCTCCGCCACGAGCTGCACCCACCAGGCGCCGCAGGCTTCCAGCCGCAGGGCGTAGGGCAGCAGCACCCACTGGTCCACCCCGGAAAGGAAGCCCTTCCGGAAGGCCTCCACCAGGGTCCAGACCCGCTCACCCCAGAGGCCTTCTCCGCGCTCCGCCTGGGCCAGCGCTTCGCGGGCGCCCTCGAGAAAGGCTCCCGCATCGCGCCCCATCCACCGCAAGGGCAGCGTGCCGATGGCGGTGAAGGCCGAGAACCGGCCGCCCACATCCTGGGGGAAGGGCAGGATCGGGAAGCCCTCCCGCCGCGCCCAGGCGGCAAGGGGATTCCCATCGTCCTGGGTGATGACCCGGGGCGGCCGCTCCCAGCGCCCCCAGCCCGGCAGCCCCCGAAGGCGGCCGATCCAGGCCCACAGCTCGAGGGTGCGGCCGCTCTTCGACGCGAAGACGAGCTGGTCCGAGGGTCGTAGCTCCAGGGCCATGGGCTCCGGCGAGACCAGCGGCACCCACCGGGACGCCCCGGCGCCGCCCAGGGCCGAGACCAGGGCCTCCGAAGGCAGCCAGGACCCGCCGATGCCGCACCAGAGCAAGCGCGCGGCAGGATCCACCTCGGCCTCGGGAAGGGCCCCCGGTCGCATCCACCCCGACAGCGGGTGGGCCAGCAGGGCGTTCCAGAGCGGCCGTTCCATGGGACCTCGAAGAATCCGACCATCTTAGCCATCCTGGAGCTTGGAGCTCCCATGGCCTCGCTCAAGAAAGCCGTCATCCCCGTCGCCGGCCTCGGCACCCGGTTCCTGCCGGCGACCAAGGCGCAGCCCAAGGAGATGCTGCCGCTGGTGGACAAGCCGGTGATCCAGCACGTGGTCGAGGAGGCGATCCGGGCGGGGGTCGAGACCCTCGTGATGGTCACGGGGCGCAGCAAGCAAGCCATCGAGAACCACTTCGACGTGGCCTACGAGCTGGAGGACACCCTGGCTCGCCGCGGCAAGGACGGCGACCTGGAACAGGTCCGGGCCATCACGGCCATGGGCCACTTCGTGTACGTGCGGCAGGGGGAGCCCCTCGGACTGGGCCACGCCGTGCTCTGCGCCAAGCGGGCCGTGGGGAACGAGCCCTTCGCCCTCCTGCTAGGCGACGATGTCTTCGACGAGCGGGAGCCCGCCCTCGATGCCCTCATCGCGGCCCACGACGCCACCGGCCTGAGCGTGGTCGGCGTGCAGGAAGTGCCCCTCGAACACGTGCGGCGCTACGGCATCGTGAGCGCCCCCTCGGGGGACGAGGCGGTGTGGCCCGTCACGCGCATCGTGGAGAAGCCCTCGCCGGACCTGGCGCCCAGCCGCTTTGCCGTGGTGGGGCGGTACGTGCTCACGCCCGAGGTCTTCGACCACCTGGAGCGCCTCGAGCCCGGCGTGGGCGGCGAGTACCAGCTCACGGACGCGCTGATGAAGCTGGCCGAGGAGGGTCGCCTCGTGGCGGCGCGCATCCCCGCGAAGCGCTTCGACACCGGCGACAAGCTGGACTACCTCAAGGCCAACGTGGAGTTCGCCCTCAAGCGCGAGGACCTGGGGCCGGCCTTCCTCGACTACCTGAAGGGCGTCATCGCCCGCTAGGCGGCCCGCTAGGCGCTGCGCCGCTTCTCGATCAACAGGTGCAGGAGCGTGACCGCCGCGGGCGTCACGCCCGGGATGCGGCTCGCCTGGCCGAGGGTCTGCGGCCGGTGGCGGTTCAGCTTCTCGTGGACCTCCAGGGAGAAGCCCGGCCAGCGCTCCACGAAGAAATCCTCGGGGATGCGGATCGCATCCCAGTCGAGCTCCCGCTGCAGGAGCTTCGTCTCCCGTTCCCGGTAGGCGCCGTAGCGGGCCTCGAAGAGCATCAGGTCCCGCTCCAGATCCCCGTCCCAGCCCGGCGGGACCTCGCCCGCATCGAGCAGCGAGAGGGCCCGGTCGGCCTCGGCGGGCCCGATCTGCGGCTTGCGGAAGAGCTCAAGGAGGCTCATGCCGGACGCCAGCCGCAAGCCTGCCGCCGCCGCCAGGGCGCCGAAGGCGTTGGAGGGCGTCACCCGGGTGGTCTCCAGGGCTCCCCTCAGCGCCCGGCGCCGGGTGACGCGGGACTCCAGCCGCGCCAGCTCGGCCTCCCCGAGGGCGCCGACCGTCCGGGCGACCTCCAGCAGCCGCTCGTCCGCGAGATCGCAGGCCAGGGACAGGCGGTGCTCGGCGCGGGCCGTGAGCATGCGGTAGGGCTCGTCGGTGCCCTTGGTGACGAGGTCGTCGATCATCACGCCCAGGTAGGCCTGGTCCCGGCAGAGGATCACCGGCCCGCGACCTTCCAGGGCCCGGGCCGCATTGATCCCCGCCATCAGCCCCTGGCCGGCGGCCTCCTCGTAGCCCGTGGTGCCGTTCACCTGCCCGGCGAACCAGACGCCGTCGAGGCCCTCCACCGAGAGGTCCTGGCGGAGCTGGAGGGGATCGAAGCTGTCGTACTCGATGGCATAGCCGGGCTTCAGGAGCTCCGCCCCCTCGAAGCCCGGCAGGGAGCGGACCATGGCCCGCTGCACCTCGAGGGGCATGCTCGTGCTGAAGCCGGAGAGGTAGATCTCCTCCGTCTCCAGGCTCTCGGGCTCCACGAAGACCTGGTGGCGCTCGTGGTGGGGGAACTTGACGAACTTGTCCTCGAGGGAAGGGCAATAGCGCGGGCCGACGCCCTCGACGTGGCCTCCGTAGAGTGCGGAGCGGCACAGGTTCTCGCGCACGATCCGCTCGGTCTCCGCCGTGGTGTGGACGAGGTGGCACGGGACCTGGGGCTGGGGCAGCCGGTCCGAAAAGAAGCTGAAGGGCCGCGGCGGATCGTCCCCAGGCTGGGGTTGCAGGCGGTGGAAGTCGACGCTGGCCTTGAGGATCCGAGGGCTCGTGCCGGTCTTGAGCCGCCGGTGGCGCAGGCCGAGGGCCCGCAGCTGCTCCGCCAGCTCCGTGCTGGGGGGTTCGCCCAGGCGGCCAGCGGGAGTCCGGGTCTCGCCCAGCAGGATGCAGCCGTTCAGGAAGGTGCCGGCGGTGAGCACCACGGCCTCGCAGGGCAGGAAGGACCCGTCCAGCAGCGCGACGCCTTCCAAGTCCCGGGTGCCCTGTCGCCAGCGCAGCCCCGCGGCGGTGCCTTCAAGGAGCGTGAGTCCCGGCGTGGCCTGCAGCAGGCCCAGGGCGGCCCGGCGGTACTTCACCTTGTCCGCCTGAGCCCGGGGGCCGCGCACGGCGACGCCCCGGCTGCCGTTGAGGATCCGGAAGTGGATGCCGGTGGCGTCGATGAGCCGTCCCATGGCGCCGCCCAGGGCGTCCAGCTCCCGCACCATGTGGCCCTTGCCCACGCCCCCGATGGAGGGGTTGCAGCTCATCTGGCCGATGCGGTCCAGGTCCGGGGTCAGCAGGGTCGTGGCCACGCCGAGGCGGGCCGCGATCTGCGCAGCCTCGATGCCGGCGTGTCCGCCGCCGATGACGACCAGGTGGGGCAAGGGCCCTCCGAACCCACCATTATCCAAGCGCCGGCGGGCGGCCCGAAGGTAAACTTTCCGGACCATGAAGCCCGACCTGACCCCTGAGGAACGCCGGGAGCTGCGCCGCGAGCGCCGCCGCCGGGCCATGCGCCGCTCCAAGTTCGCCCTGCCCAACGGCATCACCCTGCTGTCCATCCTCTGCGGCTTCTCGTCCGTGGTGATGAGCCTCAACGCCGCCGGGGACCAGCCGGAGCACTACTTCCGCTGGGGCGCCATCTTCCTTGTGCTGGCGGGGTTCTTCGACGGCATGGACGGCCGCGTGGCCCGGCTCACCAACACCGCCAGCGAGTTCGGCGTCCAGCTGGACAGCCTGGCGGATGTGGTCAGCTTCGGCATGGCACCGGCGATCCTGGCCTACCGCTACGGCTTCTTCGAACTGGGCTTCCAGGATCCGCGCCTGCGGGCCGTGGGCTGGGCCGCGAGCTTCTTCTTCGTCGCCTGCGGGGCCCTGCGCCTGGCCCGGTTCAACGTCCAGGTGGGCAGCGTGGACAGCCGCTTCTTCATGGGCATGCCCATCCCCGCCGGCGCCGCCTGCGTGGCCGCGGTGGTGCTGGCCTGGCCGCGGCCGCCCCAGAACGTCGTCCACGCTTACGCCTTCTCGGCGGAACTCTTCCTGGTGGGCCTGCTGATGGTCTCCACCCTGCGCTTCCCGAGCTTCAAGAAGCGCCCCCGCAGCACCGGCGCAGTCATGGCGAGCCTCGTCCTGGTGGCGGCCGTCGCCTGCCTGCTCATCATCTTCCCCCAGCGCTTCTTCGTGGGGTTCTTCGCCGTCTACATCGCGGTAGCGCTGCTGATGAACCTGGGGTGGGCCCTGGGCTGGCGGGGCGTGCCTCCGCCGGCGGATTCCCGTGCGGGGGATGTCACCGCCCCCTGATCCCGGGCATCCACCAGGAGGAGGCGGCATGGCGGTCCTGGAAGCCCGCGGGCTCGGAAGGCGGTACGGCGGCGCGTGGGTGCTGCGGGGCATCGACCTCCAAGTGGAGGCCGGGGAGCGCGTGGCCCTGCTGGGCCCCAGCGGCTGCGGCAAGACGACACTGCTGAACCTGCTGGGAGGCCTCGACCGGCCTGACGAAGGCGAGGTGAGGCTGGAGGGCCGCTCCCTCGCCGCCGCGCCGGAGGAACTGGCCCGCCTTCGCCGGGAGCGGCTGGGCACCATCTTCCAGTTCTTCCACCTGATCCCGACCCTCCGGGCCCGGGAGAACGTGGAGCTGCCGCTCCAGCTCCTGGGCCGGTCCGCTGCCGAGTGCGACGCCAAGGCCAGGAGCCTCATCGAGGCCGTGGGCCTCGGCCCTCGGGCCGAGGCCTGGCCCTCGGAGCTCTCCGGCGGGGAGATGCAGCGGGTGGCCGTGGCCCGGGCCCTGGCGGCGGAGCCCGCGGCCCTGCTGGCGGACGAGCCCACCGGCAACCTGGACCGGGCCAGCGGGGAGGCGGTGCTGAAGCTGCTGGCGGACCTGACGGACCGGCACCGCACCGCCCTCGTGATGGTCACCCACAGTGAGGCCGCCGCGTCCATCTGCCACCGGGTCCTGCGCCTGCAGGACGGCCGGTTCCTGGCCTGAGGCCGGCCCCGTGCGCGCCCTCACCCGGTTCGTCCCCCCGCTGGCCCGGCGCCTGGTCCTGCGGGCCCTCCTTCGGGAGCGGGCCCGGGCCCTGCTCTGCATCCTCTCCGTGGCGTTGGGGGTGGGCGTATTCCTCGCCATAAGGCTGGCCAACCGCGCCGCCGTGGCGAGCTTCGAGGGCTTCGCCCGAGGCGTGGGCCAGGGAGCGGACCTCGTGGTGGAATCCCCCGCGGGCCCGTTGCCGGAATCCGCGATCCAGACCCTCGCGCCCCTGCGGGCCGAGGCCTGGTTCCGGCCGGTGCTGGAGGGCAGCTTCGCCCTGGCCCCGACCCGGGAGCCCTTCCAGGTGCTCGGCGTGGACCTGGTGGGGCTGGGCAACACCGCCACCCAGGATCCCGAGCCCGGGCCCGCTCCCGATGAGGCGACCGCGCGGCAGGCTCAGGACGCCTTCTACTCGCTGATCCAGGATGCTTCCGCCGTGTCCGTCTCCGCGGCCCTGGCCCGGGATCGCGGCCTGAAGCCCGGGGACCGGCTCCAGGGCTTCGTGGACGGCGCCCCGGCCACCCTCACCGTGCGGGGGATCATCCCCGAGTCGCCCAACCGCCCAGCCGTTCAGCGCAACCTCCTGCTCATGGACCTGCCGGCGGCCCAGGCGCTCCTCCACCGGGAAGGTCAGGTGGACCGCCTGGAGCTGGGCGTCCGGCCTGGCCACACCGCGGCGGCGCTGGAGCGGGACGCCCGGGCCCTGGCGCAGGCGAGCCCGGCCACGGCGGCCCTGGCCCTCGTGCCGCCGGAGCAGCGGGCCGAGAGCGGGCGCACCATGACGGCGGCCTTCCGCTTCAACCTGACGATCCTCTCCCTCATCGCGCTGGCGGTGGGGGCCTACCTGCTCTTCCAGGCCTTCGACGGCGCCGTCGCCCGGCGGCGGGAGACCTGGGCCACCCTCAGGGCCCTGGGCTGCCCGCCCCGCACGGTGCTGGGCCTGGTGCTGCTGGAGGCGGGCGCGCTCGGCCTGCTCGGCAGCGCCCTCGGCCTGCTGGTGGGCTGGGGCCTGGCCCAGGGCGCCGTCCAGGCCGTGAGCCGCACGGTGGATGCGCTCTACGGGGCCAGCGCCGCGCGGCAGGCGGCCCTGCTCCCCGGCGAGAGCGCGCTGGCCTTCCTCATCGGCCTCGGCGCCTGCCTCCTCTCCGCCTGGGTGCCCGCCCGCCGCGCCGCCGCCGTGCCGCCGGTGCAGTTGCTGGCCCGGGGCGCGGAGCTGCGGCCCATGGCCTGGAAGGGCCTCGCCCTCGCCGGCGCCGGCCTCGTCCTCGCGGGCCTGGCCCTGGCCTTCCTGCCCCACCTGCCGCCGGGCGTCGCCTGGCACGCCTACGGCGGTGCGGCCCTGATGATCCTCGGCGGCAGTCTCGCCACCGTGGGGCTCCTGCCCCTGCTGGGGCTCCCGGGTCTTCGTCTCGGAGGGTGGAAGGCCCGCCTCGCGCTGCGCCCCCTGCTCCGCCCCACGGGCCGCCACGGCCTCGCGGCGGCGGCCCTGGCCGTCGCGCTGGGCATGGCCGTGGGCATGGGCGTCATGGTGGCGAGCTTCGAGCG
>DASTWQ010000220.1:0-7067 GCA_035758545.1 Holophagaceae bacterium
GGGTGGTCAGCAGGAGCTTGCCCAGTTTGAGGAACTTGAGCCCCACGAGGAGGAATTTCAGCTTGGCGAGCACCACGGCGCCGGCGGCGGTGATGGAGGCCCAGAGTCCCTTGCGGGGCGCGCCGGTGGTCCCGGCCGGGGCCGGCGGCGGCTCCGGCGGCGGAGGCGGGGCCGCGCGGAGCTCCAGCTCCCGCCGCAGGCGGGCCAGGTGCTCGGCGTCGTCCGGAACCGAAGGCTGGGACAGATCTGTCATGCGGCGGCGCGCAGGGCCCGGGCGGGGAGCTTGTAGGCTTCCCAGGCGCCGATGGCGTAGAAGAGGAGGTCCAGGGGGTTGAAGGCCTTGCCGTAGACCTCCAGGAACGCGTCGAAGGGGATGAAGGTGAGGCCCGGATCGCCCACGGCCGTGGTGACGAAGTGGTTCACGATCAGGTATTCGCCGCCGATCATCGCGGCGATGGCGATCGCCAGGCTGATCCAAGGCAGGGCGGGGGAGGGGCCGCCGGCGGCCTTCATCGCCGCGAATCCGATGAGCCAGCCGATGCCCACCGCCAGCAAGCCCAGCTTGAAGTCGGTGACCACCACGACGCCGAACCAGACCAGGGCGCCCAGCAGTCCGGCGGCGGCCGCCGCCGCGACGCCGAGGCCCAGGTTCGCGGGTGCGGCGGGGGTGATCGGCGCGGCGCCCGCAGGGGCGCCCTCCAGGGGCCGGCCCAGCATCCGGGAGAGCTGGTCCACGCAGGCCCGGCAGTAGGAGGCGCCGTCCAGTCTCGATTCGCAGGTGCCGCAGACCGGCGCCTGGCACCGGTGGCAGCTGGCGACGGACAGCAGCTCGGGATGGGCGGCGCAGGCGGTCATGGAGCGTCCTCTGGGAAACCGCCAGTCTGCCATGGCCGCGGGGACCGACTCTCCTCTCCCGCGCGCGCGGGAAGACCCGGCCCTTCTTCACGAACTTTCACGATTTTTAACCTGACAAGGTCTTGATGGGCCGGCGTCCGGGCCTACCGTTCCGAGGCGAACCCACCTTCAGAGGAGCGGAAGATGATGCGCGCGCGGAGCGGCGCGCTGGCCCTGGCCTTCGGGGTCTGCGCGATGGGATGGAGCGGGAGTCCGGGAGCGAAGGCTCCCCATCGGGCGGCCACGGGCGCATTCCTCGGACTCACCGCCGGGAATCCCCGCGCGACGGTGGTCATGCAGAAGTCCGACGGCGGCATCTGCGCCTTCCCGGAGTACGACGAGGCCACGGATACCTGGCGTTGCGGCGAGGGCCTGCCCGGCGGCGGGGGGAGCGGCAGCGCCCCGGGCTGCAATGGCGAGAAGCGCATCTGCGCCTTCACCCAGAACGGCGAGCCCTACGAGGTGGACTACTTCTACACCGCAGGCCGGGACTACTGCCTCGTCTACAGCACCCTGGACGGCTGCGAACCGGTCTCCGGCTACGTGGACTGCGCCCTCGTCTGCGCCGCCAGCCACTTCTAGCCATGGCCTGGACGCCCCTCCTTCCCCGCCTCTGCCTGGCGCTGGCGCTGGGGCTTCCCCCGGGCCTGCCGGCCTCGGTGCCGGGGCACCTGGCCTGGCGGGACGGCCAGCTCTACCGTGTGGACCGGGGCCACCTGGACCTCCTGGTTCCCGGCGCGGTCCGGAAGGCCCCCACCCCGGCCCCGGAGGGGGCCATCTGGACCGCGGTGGGGCCGGACGGCGCCCTCTGGGCCCTCGGGGCACCTCGGGCCGGGGCGGCTGGGCCTCCCCACGGTCCCGTGTCCGAGCCTGCAGCCGGTGCCGCGGCCAACGGCCCGGTCCCGCGGATCCAGCCCGTCTGGCGCCGGGAGCCGGAGGCGGAGACCTGGTCCCGCTGGGCCGACTACCGGCTCTCCGGGGACGACGCCCTCAGCGCCCTGGTTCCCCTGGACGGAGACCGGGTCTTCGCCCTCTCCCGTGGCGTCCTCTGGGAAGGGGGCGGGTCCCTCCGCAACGAGACCCAGGGGGTCTTCCGGCGCCAGGGCGAGGACCTGGTGCTGGACCATCTGGTCTCTCTGGATCTGGTGGGGGACCCTTTCCTGCCCTGGCGGGGCGATCCCAAGGCGGCGCCCAAGGGCACCGTCCGGGCCGGCCGGCTGCTGGCCTTCAACCGCCTGCACCACCTCTGGACCGAGTCCTTCCTCGACTTCGCGCATCCGGACGCGCTTCCGCCCCTCTGGCAGGCCGGGGAGACGGCCTGTGTGGTGAACCGCAGCTTCGGCCTCATCTGGGTCTTCGACGGCCTGGGAGCCCTGGCCCGGCGCATCGCGCTGTTCGACCTGGGGCCGGACGAGACCCTGGCCCAGCCCGGGGCCCCCTCCCGCTATGCCAGGGCGGTGCTCGGGTGCGAGCCCACCGCCGACGGGCGGCTGCTGGTGGCCACCCGCAGTCTGGATGCCATCGTCGGCGAGCGGGTGGTGTACCCCCTGCAGGAGCGGGGCCGGCCTGTGCCCCCGGCCCGCTACACGGGCAACACCCATTGGGGGCGCCTCCAGTTCCCCGAGATCTGGTGGTGGCGGGTGGATCCGACCACGGGGAAGGCCGAGCGCATCGCGGCGCCGCCGGGCGCGCCCCTCTTCCTGGATGACCGGATCGTCCAGCAGGGGCTGGACTGGACCTGCACGCCCCAGGGCGATCCCGTCTTCCCGCCCTCCAAGGCGGAGGCACCCGAAGGCCCCTGAGCGGGGCTCAGGCCTTCAGCAGCTGGGCCACGAGGAAGGCCAGCTCCAGACTCTGGGCCCCGTTGAGTCGGGGATCGCAGCCGGTCTCGTAGGCCCGGGGCAGGTCCGCCTCGGAGAGGCCTTCGGCCCCGCCCAGGCACTCGGTGACGTTCTCGCCGGTGAGTTCGATGTGCACACCGCCGAGGAAGGAGCCGTGCTGGCGATGGAGCTCGAAGGCCTGCCGAAGCTCCGAGAGGATCGCCTCGAAGCTGCGGGTCTTGAGGCCCCCGCCGGTGGTCTCCCCGTTGCCGTGCATGGGATCGCAGCTCCAGAGCGCCTGGCGGCCGGCGCGCTGGACGGCATGGATCAGCGGGGGCAGCGCCTCGGCGATGCGAGAGGCGCCGAAGCGGGTGATGAGGGTGATGCGCCCGGGCTCCTGTTCGGGATCCAGTCGCTCCAGCAGGGCCACGAGCTCCTCGGGCGAGGCGCTGGGCCCCACCTTCACCCCCAGGGGATTGCGGATCCCCCGCAGGTACTCGATGTGTGCGCCCTCGAGCTGCCGGGTGCGCTCGCCCACCCAGAGCATGTGGGCTCCGAGGTTGTAGTAGCCTCCCTGGCCGAGGCCGCCGCCCACCCAGCGGGTGAGGGACTCCTCGTAGGGCAGCAGCAGCGCCTCGTGGCTGGTGAAGAAGTCGATGCGCTCCAGGGTGCCCCGCTGCACCCCGCCGAGGGCCTCGAGGAAGTCCAGGGACTCCCGCACCTGGGCCAGGGTGGCCCGGTAGGCCGGCACTTCCGCCGCGCCGGCGTGGAGGTCCCAGCGCTCGGGATGGTGCAGGTCGGCGAAGCCACCCTCGATGAGGGCCCGCAGGTGGTTCAGCGTGGCCGCGGCGTGGAAGTAGGCCTGGAGCATCCGCTGGGGATCCGGCCGCCGGGCGGCCTCGGTGGCCTCCAGCCCGTTGATGAGGTCGCCGCGGTAGCTGGGCAGTTCCTGGCCGCGGATCCGCTCGGTGGCGCTGGACCGGGGCTTGGCGTACTGCCCGGCGATGCGCCCGACCCGCACGATGGGCCGGCGCCCGACATGGGTGAGCACCACGGACATCTGAAGCAGCACCCGGAGCTTGTCCGCGATGCGGTCGGGGGTGCAGTCCCGGAACTGCTCGGCGCAGTCGCCGCCCTGCAGAAGGAAGCGCCGCCCCGCCGCGGCCTCCGCCAGCAGGCCACGCAGGCGGTCCACCTCCTCGGGCACTGCCAGGGGCGGCAGCTCCCGGAGCCGGGCCAGGGCCCGCTCGAGCTCCGAGGCGTCGGGATACTCCGGCTGCTGCAGGGCCGTCCGACGGCGCCAGCCATGGGGCGTCCAGGGTCCCGTGGCGGGGCCGGCGAGGGTGGGTGAGGAAGGGCGGTCCGCCACGGAGTCATCCTAACGAGGGCCACGTGCCCCGAGCGGGCGGGCGCGGCGCTTAACAAGACTTAACCTTATCGGACCGGCTCCATCCTTGCCGGGAGCGGCTGGACTGCTAGGATCAGGTCCCGTTCCGTCCTTCCCAATCGATCAGATGCCTGGAGCTGCCCATGCGCAAGCTGAACCTCGTCCGTGAAACCCTCGTACCCCTGTCCGATGCCGAAGGCCGCCTGGCCCAGGGCGGAGACGACACTGGCCAGGGTCTCGTGAAGCAGGCCACGGGCACCTGCGCCTCCCGCTGCGAGGTCAGCTGCATCCTCACCTGGGCGAATACCTGCGGCTGCACCATGGACTGCCCCCCCAAGGCCTGAGGGGAAGCCAGGCTCAGGCCCGGGCCTCCAGGGCCTCCACCGGCAGCACCCAGCGGTAGCCCTCGCCGCCCACGGTGGCGATGTAGGGCTTGCCGCCCTCGTCGCCGAGCTTCTTCCGCAGGTTCGCGATGTGGACGTCCACGGTGCGGGGCGTCGGGCGGGCATCCGGTTCCCAGGCCAGCTGCAGGAGCTCCTGCCGGCTGTGGGTCCGCCCGGGGTGGGTGATGAGGATCTCCAGCAGCCGGAACTCCCTGGGGGTGAGGTCCATGATCTGGTCGTCCCGCACGGCCTCAAGCCGCGGGAGATCGAACCGGAAGGGGCCGCTGCGGAGGGCCTTGGGCTTCTCCAGAGGCCGGGTGCGCCGGAGGATCGCCTTCACGCGGGCGATGAGCTCCAGCACCGAGAAGGGCTTCACCAGGTAGTCGTCGGCGCCGAGGGAGAGGCCCTGCACCCGGTCCTGCTCCGCGCCCCGGGCGGTGAGCATCAGCACGGGCACCGGATCCTGGTGCTCCCGGAGGGTCCGCAGGACCTGGAATCCGTCCACGAGGGGCAGCATCAGGTCGAGGACGATGAGATCCGCCCGACGGGCCGAATGGGAGGACAGCGCTTCGCCGCCGTCAGCGGCGGCGGCCACGGAGTAGCCCTCGTAACTCAGGTTCTGCGTCAGCAACTGGCGGAGGGACGTCTCGTCCTCCACCACGAGGATGTGGGTCATGGTTCAGCCGGGTTCGCAAGGAGCAGCCCCATCACCATGCGCTCGCCCCTTGGGAAACGCAAGCGATGATTTCCGGGATTTTCCGAAGCGAGGCGACCTGCTGACGGGGGGCGAAAGGGCTGGCGCGCCTCAGGCCCGCTGGATGTCCAGTTGGGCGGCGAACCCCTCCCCGGGCGCCGATTCGAAGGACAGCCCCCAGCCCTCAACCCGGATGGAGGCCGAGCTTGGCGCACTGCGCCAAGCGACCCGCCGACACCGGGTTGACGCCAGCCTTCCAGGCGCAGGCTCCCGAAGAGCCGTCCCGGAAGGGCTGGGCGCGCCTCAGGCCCGCTGGATGTCCAGCTGGGCGGCGAACCCTTCCCCGGGCGCCGATTCGAAGGACAGCCCCCAGCCCTCCCGCTCCGCCACCTGGACGAGCAGGCTCAGGCCGAGGCCCTGGCCTTCGTGCAGGAACCCCTCCTTGCCGGCCTTGCGCAGGCGCTGGTAGGGCTTGCCCAGCACCGCAAGCTCCGCGGGGTCGAGGCCGGGACCTTCGTCCTGGACCCGGATGGACATGCGCCGCCCATGGGCGGTGCTCGTCACCATCACGCGGCCCGCGCCGTGAAGCAGGCCGTTCTCGACCAGCGTGAGCAGGGCCGCGCGGAGGCTGGAGGACGCGGCCTTGCCGCGCTCGGGGCCGACCCGGAGCTCCAGGGGACGGTTCTCCAGCTCGAAACCGGGCCGGAGATCCTCGAGCACCTGGCGGATCCACCCCCCGTCGATGACCTCCGTCGGGCCGGTCTGGATGTCGCCGCGGATCGCCCGGAGGCCGTTCTCGATCATGAGGGTGAGCTGGTCCACTTCGGCGCCCAGCTTGATGAGCTCGCTGTCCGCCTGGTCCTGGTCCAGGCGGCCGAGGCGCAGGGTGTCGCAGCGGAACTTGAGGATCGCCAGGGGCGTCTTGAGGCTGTGGGTGAGGGAGGCCAGGCGGTCGGCGTCCAGCATGGCCCGGGCCCGGGCCCGGCTGCGGAGCCAGAAGCCCAGCAGGGCTCCCAGGCCGATGGCGATGGCCAGGGTCCGGATGATGGAGACTTCCTTCATCACCCGTTCGCCGATCCGGTTGGCGTCGGCGGCGGTGGCGGGGATGCAGCCGATGTTCCACCCCTCGCCGAAGGCGTTGGTGTTCAGCAGCACCCCCAGGGGCGGATAGGAGGCGAGCCGGGAGGGGTCCGCCTGCAGGTGGGGTTCCTTCCCCCAGTCCTCGTCCTTGAGGGCGTCGGGCTGGTCGGCGTCCTTCTGGCGGATGATCCCCACCCGGATGCGGGCGTCGGGGCGGAGGGTGATGTGCAGGAACCGCTCCACGGATTCGTCGCCGGGGCGCCAGCGCTTGATCACCATCCATCGGTCCGACAGCAGCACGATGGTGGCCACCTTGCCGAAATCCGGATCCTGGGCGGCGGGCGGCGTCCAGTCGAAGCGTTGGGCCGCCTCCGCGTGGGCCAGCCAGTTGAGGTACTCGGAGGCCTCGGAGGCGCCCGGGTCCGCGGGGAGCAGGCGGTTGCCCTGCCGCAGCCAGAGACGCCGCTGGCCGAAGCGGTCGAAGACCCCGACGATGAGCGGCTGGGCTTCGAGGAAGGCCTGCACTTCGCGCTCGTCGCCCCGCTCGAAGGTGGGCAGCAGGGGCAGGCTCTTCCAGGCCCGCTCCACGGCGTCCATGTCGTTCCAGTGGGCATCGGTGAAGGCCTGCTGGAGCTGGGAGGACCGGAAGGCGTCCCAGCCGTAGGGCGCCAGGAACAGGGCCGTGCCCAGCACCAGGCCCGCGAGGATGAGAAGGAAGGCGCCGCCCTTCCCCTGGAGCTGCCGCCGCCAGGGGGGCTCCTCGCCCACGGCGCGGAGGCGGCGGAACTTGGCGACTTGTCGGCGGGCCA
>DASTWQ010000231.1:0-3936 GCA_035758545.1 Holophagaceae bacterium
TCTCCTTCACCGGCGGCACGGTCACCGGCGCCCGGGTCGCCGCGGCGGCGGCGCCCCAGTTCAAGAAGCTCTCCCTGGAGCTGGGGGGCAAGAATCCCAGCCTGGTCTTCGCCGACTGCGACCTGGACAGGACGGTGCCCGGCGTCGCGCGGTCGGCCTTCCTCAACCAGGGGCAGATCTGCCTCTGCGGCTCCCGCATCCTCGTGGAACGGTCCCTCCACGACCACTTCGTGGAGGCCCTGCTCCAGGAGCTGAAGGCCTGGAAGGTCGGCGATCCCGCGGATCCCGGAACCCGCATTGGCGCCGCCATCTCCGCCGCCCACCGGGACAAGGTGGAGGGCTACCTGAGGCTCGCCGCCGAGGAAGGCGGGACGATCCGCTGCGGCGGGAAGCGTCCGGCCCTGCCGCCGCCCTTCGACGGCGGCTTCTTCCTGGAGCCCACCGTCATCACGGGCCTGCCCGCCACCTGCCGCACGGCCACGGAGGAGATCTTCGGCCCCGTCGTCACCGTCCATCCCTTCGACACCGAGGCGGAGGCCCTGGCGATGGCCAACGGCACCCGCTACGGCCTGGCCGCCAGCCTGTGGACCTCCGACCTGACCCGCGCCCACCGCGTGGCCCAGGCCCTGGAGAGCGGCATGGTCTGGGTGAACACCTGGCTCCACCGGGACCTGCGGGTCCCCTTCGGCGGCGTGAAGGCCAGCGGCGTCGGCCGCGAAGGCGGCCGCCATAGCCTGGAGTTCTTCAGCGAAGCCAAGAACATCTGCATCAAGCTGGATTGAAGATGAATCCGCCGATTTCAGCGATTCCCACGAAGCCCACCTCGGGGCTCCAGGCCCCCACCCTCGCAGGAATCGCTGCCATCGCTGGATGTTTTTCGAGGCACTCATGAGCCAAGGCCGCATCGTCGCGGGGATCCTCGCCCCCCACCCGCCCCACCTGGTCTACGCGGAGAACCCGCCGCAGAACGAGCCCCGCTCCGAGGGCGGCTGGGAGGGCCTCCGCTGGGGCTATGAGCGGCTGCGGAAGCAGCTGGCGGCCACGGACTACGACGTGCTCGTCGTCCACTCGCCCCACTGGAAGACCCGCACCGGGAACCACGTGCTCTGCGTCCCGGAGCTCTCCGGCCTCAGCGTGGATCCCATCTTCCCGAACCTCTTCCGCTACCGCTTCGATCTGAAGGTGGATGTGGACCTGGCGAAGGCCATCGTCTCTGAGGGCCGCGCCGCCGGGCTCGAGATGGTGCCCATGGAGAACCCCGCCTTCCGGGTGGACTACGGCACCATCATCAGCTGCCACCTCGTGAACCCCGCCTGGGACAAGCCCATCGTGGCGATCTCCAGCAACAGCGGCCACTTCGATTACAGCAATGAGGTCGGCGAGGACGAGATGGCGAAGCTCGGCGCCGCCACGGCGAAGGCCATCGAGAAGTCCGGGAGGAAGGCCGTGCTGCTGGCCTCCAACAGCCTCAGCCACCGGCACTTCACCACGGAGCCCGAGCTGCCCGAGGACATGTCGAAGGAGCACATCTACCACCACGGCCAGTACCTCTGGGACATGAAGGTGATCCAGATGATGAAGGAGGGCCGCACCCGGGAGCTGACGGACCTCATGCCCGACTTCATCGAGCAGGCCCTCAGCGAGTGCAAGGACGGCTGCCTCTCCTGGATGCTGGCGGCCCTGGGCTATCCCAGCTATCCCGCCGAGGTCTACGCCTACGGCACCGTCATCGGCACCGGCAACGCCGTGGTGGGCTGGCATCCGGACGACGCGAAGGTGACCGCATGATCCTCAAGGGCTACCTCGTCCCCGGCAAGCCGCTGCCCCTGCTGGCGCCGGAGAAGAACCCCGCCTGGGCGGAGCTGCGCAAGGGCTTCGAGGCGGCGCGCCAGGAGATCGCCGCCAGCGGCGCGGACCTGATCCTGATCTACTCCACCCAGTGGATCAACGTCATCGGCCACCAGATCCAGGCGGATCCCGCGCCGGAGTGGGTGCACGTGGACCAGGACTTCCACGCCTTCGGGACGATGCCCTACCGCTTCCGCATGGATCCCAACTTCGCCAAGGCCTACGAGGCCACCGCCCGGGCCCGGGGACTCCACGCCCGCACCGTGAGCTACAAGGGCTTCCCCCTGGACAGCGGCGTCATCCAGGCGCTGACGCTGCTGGATCCGGACAACGCCATCCCCGCCTGCGTGGTGGGCTGCAACATGTACGCGGACCGGGCGGAGACCGTGGTGCTCGGCAAGGCCGCCGCGGAGGCCATCGCGCGCAGCGGGCGCAAGGCGGTGGTGGTGGCGGTGTCCGCCCTCTCCAACCGCGTCTTCTCGAAGCAGATCGACCCCAAGGATGACCGGGTCTACTCCGCCAAGGACGACGAGTGGAACCGCAAGCTGCTGGAGATGCTCGGCGAGGGACGCCTCGAGGACGTGAGCCAGGTGGCCCGGGACTTCGCGGCCCAGGCCCACGGCGAGCAGCGGGGCAAGGCCTTCTGGTGGCTGGCGGCGGCCATGGGCCAGCACAACGGCTATGACGGCACCGTCCATGCCTACGGCCCCCTCTGGGGCAGCGGCGCCGCGGTGGTGGGCCTCACGCCCAACCCGGCCAAGGACCTCAGCCGCGAATTCGACGAGGGCGATGTCCAGACCTTCACCGGCGACCGCGGCGTGCTGAGCGGCACCTCCCCGGCATCCGCGCTCCCCAGCCCTCAGCCTCGCGCCTCCGGCCTGATCCGCACCGACGCCGCGCCCAAGCCCGTGGGCGCCTATCCCCACGCCCGCCGGGAGGGGGACCTCCTCTTCCTCAGCGGCATCGGCCCCCGGCAGGCGGGCACGGACGCCATCCCCGGCGGGCCCGTGCGGGATCCGGACGGCAGCCCCCGGGACTATGACGCCGCGGCCCAGACCAAGGCCGTCATCGAGAACATCAAGACCATCCTCGAGGCCAGCGGCTCCTCCCTGGACCAGGTGGTCGACTGCCAGTGCTTCCTCATCGACATGGGCAGGGACTTCAAGGCCTTCAACGAGGTCTACGCCTCCTACTTCAAGGACATCCAGGCCACCCGCACGACGGTGGAGGTGCGCGCCCTGCCCACGCCCATCGCCGTGGAGATGAAGGTCATCGCGAAGGCCCGATGAAGCTCCACGACCTCTCCCCCCGCATCAGCCCGCGCCTCGCGGTGTGGCCGGGGGACGTGACCTTCCGCCGGCGGGTGGCCCTCTCGATGGCCGAGGGTGCGAATCTGGACCTGAGCAGCATCACGACGACCCTGCACCTCGGTTCCCACGCCGACGCGCCCTCCCACTACGGGGCCGCGGCGCCGGGCATCGACGCCGTGGACCTCGCGCCCTACGTCGGCCCCTGCCAGGTGCTGCGGGTGGCCGTGGGCCGGGGCGAGCGGATCCGCCCGGAGCATCTCACCGGGCCCGTCGCCGCGCCGCGGGTGCTCTTCCACACCGGCACCTTCCCGGATCCGGAGGCCTGGAACACGGACTTCGCCAGCCTCTCCCCGGAGCTGATCGACGCCCTCCACGCCCAGGGGGTCGTCCTCGTGGGCATCGACACGCCGAGCGTGGATCCCTACGAGAGCAAGGCCCTGGAGTCCCACCAGGCCCTGCTCCGGACCGGCATGCGGAACCTGGAGGGGCTGGTGCTGGATGCCGTGCCCGAAGGCCTCTACACCCTCGCGGCGCTGCCGCTGCGGATCGAGGGCGCGGACGCCTCGCCGGTCCGCGCGGTGCTCATCGAAGGCTAGCGAGCACCTCGTCCGTCGTACGGATCGCCGCGAACTCGTCCCGCAGCTCCGCGAGGCCGATGCGGTGCATGGTCTCCGCCGGGATCACGCCCTGGTCGTCCCGGAAGTCGAAGGTGGCGCAGGCGTCGGACACCACCGTGGTGTCGAAGCCCAGGTTGCCCGCCATGCGCGCCGTGGTGCTC
>DASTWQ010000041.1:0-5015 GCA_035758545.1 Holophagaceae bacterium
GGGGGGCCTGGAGCGCCCGGCTCTGGCCCTGTTGCTCCCGGCCCTGCTGGCGCCCCATCTGACCGCGCCCCTGCGGGTGAAGGCCTTGGCCCTGGGCCGCAGCCCCGCCTGGGCCCTGGGGCGGATCCAGGGGGCGGGCCCTCTCCATCGCCTGGCGGTCTGGGCGCCCTGGGCCCTGTCGGCCTCCGCCCCCCTCTTCCCCGGCGCCTGGCTCGGCGCCCTCTGGAGCGAGGTGACCCTCGCAGCCCTGGGCCTCGGCCCCGGGCCCCAGACCGACGGCTTCGGCCGCCTCCTCGCGGAGCAGCTGCCCCGCCTCGCGGAGGGCGCGCCCACCGCCTGGGCTGCGCTGACCGCCGTCCTGGCCTTAGCATGGGCCCTGTCCCCGGAGCCCGCCCCATGAGCCTTGTCGGCAAACCCCTCCCCGCCTTCTCCCTGCAGGACGACCAGGGCCGCACGGTCACGAACGCGGACCTGAAGGGCCGCTGGACCGTCCTCTACGCCTACCCCAAGGACAGCACCCCGGGCTGCACCACCGAGGCCTGCGACTTCCGGGACCGCCAGGCGGCCCTGAAGCAGCTCGGCGCCCAGGTCTACGGCATCAGCCGCGACTCCCTCAAGAGCCACCAGAACTTCATCGCCAAGCAGGGCCTCACCTTCCCGCTGCTGTCCGACCCCGACACCGCCCTGCTCAAGCCCCTCGGCGCCTTCGGCACGAAGATGATGTACGGCAAGGAGGTGCTGGGCATCATCCGCTCCACCTTCCTCGTGGATCCCGAGGGCGTCATCCGCCACGTCTGGCCCAAGGTGAGCGTGAAGGGGCACGTGGAGGAGGTCGTGGAGGTCCTGAAGGGCCTCAAGGACTGAGCACCTTCGCGGCGGTGAAGACCGCCAGGGCGAGGAAGGCCGCGGCGCCGAGCAGGCCCGAGATGCGAAGGCCCCAGCCTGCCTCCAACGGCAGGTCGCCGCTGGGGGCGCGGAAGATCAGCGCCGCCGCCAGCGCGCCCACCAGCAGGCCGCCGCCGTGGCCCGCGTTGTCCACGATGCCCCAGGCGAAGAGGCCCAGCAGGGCCATGGCGAGCACCGCCCGCGCCATGCCCTGGAAGAAGTCCGGCGGCAGCAGCTCCCGGCGCCGCCAGGCCAGCACCACCAGGAAGCCCAGCCAGGCCATGAGGCCCCCGGAGGCGCCGACGGAATCGCCGTTCGGCAGCAGCCACCAGGAGGCCAGTGAGCCCCCGAGGGCGCCCAGGAGCCACACCGGCGCCAGCAGGTGGCGGTGGGCCACCCGCTCGATGAGCGTGCCCAGCAGTACGGCGGCGAAGGCGTTCATGGCGATGTGCAGCCACGAGCCATGCAGCATGGTCCCCGTCAGCAGCCGCCAGGGCTCCGCGGCCACCTTGGCCTTCACCAGCCCCGCGGCGCCCACGGAGGCATCCAGCCCCGTGGCCACCTGCAGGAGGTAGATCGCGGCCCAGCTCCCCGCCAGGATCCAGGTGGTCCAGGGCTTGCGCCGGGCCTGGCCCTGGAGCCACCAGCCGAAGCGGATCTCCCGGCCCAGCTGCTGAAGGAAGGCCTCCGGCCGCCGCCGCAGCCGCCGCAGGTCCAGCCAGGCCTCGCTGAGCCGCGAGGCCGGATCCAGGAACAGGATCGCCACCAGCAGCAGCAGACCCGGCGGCGCGCCCAGCAGCAACCCCAGCACGGCCAGCCCGCCGAAGAGCGCCGCCAGAGGCGCGGACCGCCGCACCTTCCCGCCGAGGATCGTCTCGAACTTGCCGAGGACGGCCTCCCTCAGCTCGGGCACCTCCGCCGCCGGAAGCGCCCGCGCCGCGCCGGGCGCCGTCACCAGGACCACCTGGGGCGGCTTCGTCCGGAGCGGGTCCTGGCGCAGCTCGTCCCGCAGCAGGTCCAGGTCCATGGGCCAGGTCCGGCCCCCGGTCCACCAGCCCCAGCCGCCGCCCGGCTCCGCCTCCGGCAGCAGGTCCGGCGCGAGCCAGGGGGCGGTGCCGCGGGATCCGTCCATGGCGCCGAGTCTACCCCGGGACGCTGAAGGTCCCGGCGCCGGTGAAGGCGGCGAGCCGCTCCAGCGCCGCGTCCAGGGCCTGCCGCCGCGCCTTTGTCGGCCGCACGCCGGGCTCCCACCAGAGGCCGCGGACCTCCAGATGGCCCTCCTCCCGGTGCAGCTTGGCGTCCAGGCGCCCGGTGAAGCGCAGGCCCTCCAGGATGGGCAGCGTGTAGTAGCCGTGCTGGCGCTTGGGCTCGGGCACGAAGGCCTCGAAGCGGTAGTCGAAGCCGAAGCGGCGCAGGGCCCTGGCCCGGTCGCGGATCACCGGATCGAAGGGCGCCAGGAGCCGCAGGCCCCCGGGCGGCTCCGGCAGCCGCTTCAGGCGGGCCTCCCAGTACGGGACCGCGTAGGCCGCCTGGGGCGCGGCGCCGGTGGCGTCCGCCACCTCCACCCGCGCGAGCCGGCCCGCCGCCGCCTCCGCCTCGCACCAGGCCCTGGCCTCCGGCGCCTCGATGGCCGCGAAGAACGCCGCCAGCTCCTTCGGCGTGAAGACCGCGAGCCGCGGGGCCGCCTCGGCGCAGGCCCAGGCCACGTGGACCTCCCGATCCGGCTCCGGCGCGGCGTGGGCCTCGGGATGGACCCGCTCGGCGAGGTCGTAGACCTTGTGGAACTGGATCCGCCGGGGCACCGCCAGCTCGCCGCTGCGCCAGAGGAAGTCGAGGGCCGCCTTCTGGGGCTTCCAGCCCCACCAGGGCCCGCGCTTCTCGGGATGCTCGAAGTCCTTGGACATGAGCGGCCCCTCGGCGGCGATGCGGTCCTTCACCGCCCGCACCACCGACTCGCCGTCGGTGCCGCGGAAGTGGTGCTGCCACCAGGCGTGGGCCGCCATCCGCGCCCGATCCCGGCGGAAGCGCGGCTTCCACTGGGCGTACCAGCGCAGGGGGATGAAGCTGGCGTCGTGGGTGAAGCCCTCGAAGAGCAGCCGGTCCTGTTCCACCAGGGCCTGCAGCTGGGCCGGCGAGTACCCCTCAAGGCGCGTCCGCAGGATGAGGTCGTGGGCCCGGGCCAGCACGTTGATGGTGTCCACCTGCAGGAAGCCCAGGGTATCCAGGACGCCCTTCAGCGCGGCCTTCGTCGCCTTGCGCGCCGGGTCCTCCAGCAGCCCCTGGGCGCCGAGGAAGAGGCGCGCGGCGTCGGGGGCGGAGATCCTCGGGAGGGCGGGCATGGGGACAGTGTCCGCTACCATGGGGGCCTCCGTCCCCGCCAGGCATCGCGATGACCGGCTCCCGGGTGCGGAGGCCGTCTGGAGTGCACCCATGCCGCCCATCCGCCCCTCCCTGCTCACCCCCGGCCTCGCGGCCTGCGGCCTCCTCGCGCCGGCCCTGGCGGGCGCCCCCGCAGGGGACTGGACCCAGCTGCCGCCCCTGACCGCCCCGGTGGAGGCCCTGCGGCAGGCCTCGGCGGAGGTGCCCGCCCAGCCCGACGCCGGCATCCAGGATCTGCTGGAGGAGACACGCATCGAGATCGACTCCGAGGGCCGCCGCACGACGGTCTACCGCTACGTCTTCCGCGTGGACCAGGACGGTGCCGTGGATGACTGGCGGCAGGTGAGGGCCACCTGGTCCCCCTGGCGGGAGGCCCGCCCGGAGATCCGCGCCCGGGTGATCACGCCGGACGGCCAGGTCCACACCCTCGATCCCAAGACCATCGGCGAGTACAGCGACGCGAGCGGGGAGCAGGATGTCTACGGCGACGGCCGCAGCCTCAAGGCTCCCCTGCCCCAGCTCCAGAAGGGCGCCCTCGCCGAAGTGGTCATCACCAGCAAGGACGACCGGCCCTTCTCCGCCACCGGCGCCACGGGCTGGTGCGGCCTCGCCCAGCCCTTCCCCGTCCGCCGCACG
Organism: Holophagaceae bacterium; assembly: GCA_035758545.1. Classification (GTDB taxonomy): domain Bacteria; phylum Acidobacteriota; class Holophagae; order Holophagales; family Holophagaceae; genus JAFDVN01. The sequence continues at coordinate 3,901 of DASTWQ010000041.1, forward strand.
GTCCTGTCCATCTCCGCGCCCGCCGCCGCACCCCTCAAGGCCAAGGTCCTCGGCCTTCCCGGCGCCCTGCTGCAGCGCAGCGTCGACGGTGGCCGGGTCCGGCTCAGCCTCGAGCTGGGTCCCCAGCCCGCCTCCAAGCGGAAGCCGGCCAACCTCCCCGCGGACCAGGCCACGTCCGCGGCGGTGGCTTACACCACCACGCCCTCCTGGCAGGCCGCGGCGGCGGAGTACGCCGCCATCGTGGACCGCCAGGCCGCGGATCCCGCCATCGCCGCCTGGGCCGCGGAGGCGGTCAAGGACCTGAAGGACGGCGCCGAGAGGGAGGCCCGGATCGCCCGGATCCTCGCCCGGCTCCACCAGCAGGTGCGCTACACCGGCATCGAGTTCGGGGACCGGGCCATCACGCCGGCGCCGCCCTCGGAGGTCCTCAAGCGCGGCTACGGCGACTGCAAGGACAAGGCGACCCTCCTCGTGGCGGCGCTGCGGGCCAGTGGCATCCCAGCCGAGGTGGCCCTGCTGCAGACCGGTCCCGGCGCCGACGTGGATCCCGAGATCCCGGGCCTGGGCCAGTTCAACCACGCCATCGTCCACGTGCCCGGGGACCACCCCCTCTGGATCGACGCCACCGCCGACCTGTCGCCCCTGGGCACGGCCTACCTGGGCGACGAAGGCCGCTACGCCCTCATCGCCGCCCCCGGCACCCGCGCCCTGGCGCGCATCCCCCAGGCCCAGGCCGCCGACAACTGGGAGTCCGAGTCCCGGGAGGTCTGGTTCGGGGACGAGGCCCCCGGGCGGGTGAAGGAGACCACGGACGCCAAGGGCTACTTCGCCGCCCACTACCGCTCGGACTACCTCGACTCCGATCCGAAGAAGGTGAAGGAGACCCTCGAGGGCTACGTGAAGGACGCCTTCAAGGCCGAGGCCCTGGGGCCCTTCACCTACACCGCGCCCCGGGACCTCTCCACGCCCTTCCGCCTGGTGCTGGAGGCCAGGAGCGCCGGCACCGTGCAGGAGGACGCCGAGCACGCCAGCGCCACCCTGAACGTCTGGTCCATGTTCTCGGACCTCCTGAGCGAGCTCGGGGGGCTGCCGGACGCCAAGGATCCGAAGCCCCG
>DASTWQ010000085.1:0-11634 GCA_035758545.1 Holophagaceae bacterium
GGCGGTCCGCGCCGGTGTAGCTGCTGGCGTAGTGGGTGGCGGGATGGACGTAGGCGTGGCGGGTGTGCGCCGCCGTGAAGCGGAGCGCATGGTGGATGGCCCCGTGCAGGGCCACCTCGTCGTAGCGCACGAGGCCCGGGAAGATCGGCAGGCCCGCGGCGTCGGCGCTGGTCCAGCCGTCCGGGCGCAGGGCGTTGGAGGTCGTGTCGAACACCGCGCCGGAATAGGCGCGCCAGCTCGCGCCGCCGTTCTGGGGTTGGGCGGCGTCCAGCTCCCAGAGGCGGTCCTGGGTCGGATCCACCACCAGCACGTGCGCGTCGCTGCCCGCCTCGATGGGCGCGGCCGGCGGGATCGGGTAGGGCCCGGGATCGCTCTCGCCCGCCACGGAGAAGCTCACCGGCACCTTGGCCTGCCCCGCGGGGATGACGGTGTAGGGAATGCCGTTGGGCTTGCCCTGGTAGGTGGTGCCGAAGTCCGGGTGGAGCCCGGTGCCAAGCCCGATGCTGGCGATGAGCGTGTCCGAGGCCGGGTCCACCGGCGCCCCGGAGATGTCCGTGTTCCAGGGGTTGTCCGCCGGGAAGGGCACCCAGCCGTTGAGGTCCGCGCCGGGGCTACCGGCGTCCGTCGGCCCCGGCGGGGGTCCACTGGATGAGGATCCTCCGCCGCCGCAGGCGAGCAGCAGGACGACCAGGCAGCCGGCGAGGGAGCGCATGGCGGAAGTATCCGCCTAGACGAGCTCCGCCGCCAGGAAGTGGGGGCTGGCGTCGGTGACGCGGACGGGCACGAGGCCGCCGAAGGGCAGGTCCCGGCCCGGGCCCGTGGCCAGGTGGACCACCTTCCACTCGCCGGTGCGGGCGAGCCAGTAGCCTTCGGCCGTCGGGCCGTGGCTCTCGATGCGGGCCGGCAGCTCCTTCCCGACGAACCGCCGGTTGCTGTCGAGGGTGAGCTCCGCCTGCCGGGCCTGGAGGCGCTTCAGGCGCTCGGACTTCACCGCCATGGGCAGGTCGTCCTTGAGGCGGAGCGAGGCGGTGCCGGGCCGGGGGCTGTAGATGAAGCTGAAGGAGGCGTCGTACTTCACGGTCTCCAGCACCTGCAGGGTGGCCTCGAAGTCCTCGTCCGTCTCGCCGGGGAAGCCGACGATGAAGTCCGTGCTGAGGCAGAGCCGATTCCGTCCTTCGCCCAGGTAGCCCAGGCGCTCCAGGTACTGCGCGATGGTGTACTCCCGGCGCATGCGTCGCAGCACGGCGTCGGAGCCGCTCTGCACCGGCAGGTGGAGGAAGGGCGCGACCTTCGGGTTGGTGACGAGGGTCCTGGCCAGGGCCTCGGTGAAGTTCATGGGGTGGCTGGTGGTGAAGCGGATCCACTCCAGGCCGTCCACCTCCGCGACGCGGTCCAGCAGCTCGGCGAAGGTGCAGCCGCCGGCGAAGCTGTTCACGTTCTGGCCCAGCAGCTCCACCTCCTTCCAGCCCCGCTCCACCAGCCCTCTGACCTCGGCGACGATGTCCTGCCAGGGCCGGCTCCGCTCAGCGCCGCGGGTGGTGGGCACGATGCAGTAGGTGCAGGCGTGGTTGCAGCCCTCGGTGATCGTGACGAGGGCCTTGGCGGTGCTGCGGCGGACCGCGACCTCCGGCGGGAAGAGGTGGTTGTCGGGATACTCGCCGGTGTCGATGAGGCGCTTCCGCCCGGCCTGGGCCTGCTCCACCAGGGTGGGCAGCTGCTTGAGGGCCATGGTGCCCAGCACGAAGTCGATCTGGGGCGCGCGCTTGAAGAGAGCCTCCTGCTCCTGCTGGGCGAGGCAGCCGGTGACGCCGATGAGCAGGGGCCGCTTCTCCTTCTCCGCCCGCAGGCGGCCCAGCTCCGAATAGACCTTGTGCACGGCCTTCTCGCGGATGGAGCAGGTGTTCAGGAGCACCAGGTCCGCCTCGTCGCTGCTGGCGACGGACTGGAAGCCCTGCCCCGCAAGGAGGCCGGCCAGGCGCTCCCCGTCGTGGTCGTTCATCTGGCAGCCCCAGGTCTGCACGTGGAACTTCATGGCGGGCCCTCTCGAACCCTTCATTCTACCGGCGGGAGGCCACCGCCCCCCCGCGGAATCCTCAGTTCCAGCCGCTCGCCCGCATGGCTGGCCGAGATGCCGCAACGGGCCGCGACGGCGCGGATCCAGAGGCCGTGCAGGTCCTTCGGCGCGCCTTCGGGCTGCAGGGCCAGCGGCGCCGCCAGGACGGGGCTGAAGGCCAGGATCCAGGCGTCGGGGCAGGCCTCGGCCTCCACCGCGAGGGCCTCCGGCAGGGCCTGGGGCAGGAGCTGCCGGGCCAGGGACAGGATGAAGCTCCGCAGCAGCGCCCCCGGCCAGGGATCCCGACCCTTGACGACCAGGCCGCAGCGGCCGCGGAACGTCTCCGCCAGTGCGCCCAGGTCCGGGCCCAGGGCGCCGGCCCAGCCATCCACGGGTTCCAGCGCCCCGTCCGGCCAGGGACCGAAGGCCAAGGCCCGGGCGAGTTCCGTCAGGGCCAAGCCTTCCCGGACGCCGGCCTCCATCCGGAGCGCATCCCGGGATTCCAGCCCCGCCTGGGGCTCCCGCAGGTCCAGGGTGGCCTTCAAGCCGCCCAGGCAGCCCCGCAGGTCGTGGAGCAGGGCATGCCACACCGCGGAGGACGAAGCGCCTTCCGGTTCAGCAGGTTGGGAAGATCCGCTCGCCACGGCGCGCCTCCTGGCACGAATTTCTGACACTTGCTGCTGCCGTCAGGCTACCTTAGGTTCATCCACCCACCCAAGGAGCGCCGCTCCCCATGGCACAAAAGCGACTGGGCGATCTGCTCCTCGAAGCCGGCCTCATCACTGCCGAGCAGCTTCAGAGCGCCATCACGCACCAGAAGATCGCCAAGGGGCGGCTGGGCAGCAACCTCGTGGCCCTCGGCTTCATCACCGAGGACACCCTGATGGACTTCCTCGGCCAGCAGCTGGGGGTGTCCAAGGTGGACGTGCGGGGCCTGGACATCCCGGAGGACCTGCTCCGGCGCATCCCCCGGCGCATGGCGGAGCAGTACCTGGTGCTCCCCGTAGGCTTCAAGGAGCCCAAGACCCTCGTGCTGGCCATGGCGGATCCCATGGACCTGAACGCCGTGGACAGCGCCCGGTTCGCCACGGGCCTCAACATCGAGACCGTCGTCGCGGCCCATAGCGCCATGAAAGGCGCCATCGCCGAGCAGTACCGCAAGGTGCAGGAGGCCCAGCCCACGACCTACACCGTCGGCAACCTGGACGAGGGGCTGCCGGTGAACTTCAACTTCGAGCCCGTGGACGTGAAGTCCTCCGGCGCCCCGCCCAGGCCTCCGCCCTTCAAGCCCGACCCGTTCTTCGACGAGGTGCAGCTGCAGGCGGCATCGAACGGCGTGACCATCCCCCTGGCCAACCTCGATCAGCTCCCGGAACTGGACCTGACCATCCTCTCGGCGCCCCGGCCGGCGCCTGCCGCCGCGGTGGGCACCGTGACCGGCTCCGGGATCGTGCCCGGCCGCACCCTCGGCGCCCCGCCCCAGCGGCTGGAGGCCTACCGGGACCACACCCTCTTGATGGGCCTCATCAAGCTCCTTCAGCGCCGGGGGATCTTCACCACCGAGGATCTGCAGCGCACCCTCGCCTTCATGGTCGAATCCGGAGAAGTGCCCGACGACCGGGGCCGGAACAGCGGCCAGGCGATGTAGAGGATCGGCCGTCAGGGCCCTGACCCTTCGGGGTTCCGCCAGCGGATATCCGGGCTCAGTGGCCGGCGGCCTTCCGGGCCTCGTACTCGCGCTTGAGGGCCTCGACCTTGGAGAGGGTGCACCCCCCCTCCCCGCAGCTGGAGCAGCTCCCCCCGCTGGCGCAGCCGCCCCGGCCCAGCAGGCCGAGCACGAAGCCCCGGCCGAAGTAGAGGGCCGCGGCGGCGACGAGCAGGAGGACGGTGAGGGTCTGCCAGTTCATGAGAATCCCATCATACGGCCGATGGCCACCGTGGCCCAGGAGAGGCCGAAGCCCAAGGCGAGACCGTAGGCCACCGTGAAGCCCGCCCAGCCCCAGGAGCCCGACTCGCGCCGGATCATGCTCACCGTGCCCAGGCAGGGGGTGTAGATCAGGGTGAAGATCATGAAGGCGAGGGCTGTCAGCGGCGTGAGGCCCGAGCGGTCCCGCAGGCTCACCTGCAGGGGGCTGAGGCGCTCGCCGGCCCGGGGCTCCTCGCTGGCCTGGTAGATCACGGCCATGGTGGAGACGACGATCTCCTTGGCCACGAAGCCGGCGGTGAGGGCGATGACGTCCTTCCACCCCTCCTGGCGGGTGTGGTCAGGATCGAAGATGGGACGGAGCAGGGGCTGGACCTTCTGCCCCAGCCGCGCGGCGAGGCTGGTGTTGACGATGGTCCCTTCGTGGACGAGGGCCAGGTCCCGGAGGCGTTCGGCCTGCTGGTCCGCGGACAGGCCGAGCGCCATGACCGCCTGCCGCTGCTGGTGGTACTGCAGGGCCAGGTCCTGGTCGGCGATGCCGGGGTAGCGGGAGAGGAACCAGACCAGGGTCGCGCCCGCGAAGATGGTCGTGCCCGCCCGCTGGAGGAAGACCTTGGCCTTGTCCCACATGTGGATGGCCGTCGTCTTCAGCACCGGCAGCCGGTAGGGGGGCAGCTCCATCACGAACGGGGAGTTGGAGCCCGAGAAGAGCGCGCTGCGCAACAGGCGGCCCATGACCATGGCAAGGCCGAAGCCCAGCAGGTGCATGGCCAGGATCGCCAGGCCCGCGTAGAGGGGCTTGAAGAAGGTCCCGGCGATGACGATGTAGACCTGCAGGCGGGCGGAGCAGGACACCAGCGGAGTCACCAGGATGGTGATGAGGCGGTCCTGACGGCTTTCGATGGTACGGGTGGCCTGGATGGCGGGGACGTTGCAGCCGGAGCCCATCAGCAGCGGGATGAAGCTCTTCCCGTGCAGGCCCATGAGATGCATGGCGCGGTCCATGATGAAGGCCGCCCGGGCCATGTAGCCCGTGTCCTCAAGGAAGCTGATGCAGCCCATGAGGATCATGATCACGGGCAGGAAGACCATCACCGCGGAGACGCCAGGGATCACGCCGTCCGTGAGCAGGCTCGTGAGCTCGCCGGGCGGCAGGTGGGCCGCGAGGAAGCCGGACAGCGAGGAGAACCCCGCGGCGATCCAGTCCTGCGGGTACTGCCCCAGGACGAAGCTCAAGGTGTAGATGAGGGCGAGCACCGCGATGAACAGCGGGATGCCGAGCCACTTGTGGGTGAGCAGGGCGTCCAGCCGCCCCGTGGGGCTGTCGGGCTCCTGGTCGGGATGCTTCACCGCCTCCGCCACCAGCCCATGGGCGAACCCGTAGCGATACTCGGCGATGAGGCCGGCGGCGTCGTTGCCGAGGTGGGGTTCGAGGAAGGCCTTGGACTTCTCCACCTGGGCCTGGATGGCCTCCCGGGCGTGGCTGGCCTCCGCGAGCTCCGCGGCCTCCGCTCCGCCCTCCAGGAGCTGCAGGGCCAGCCAGCGGGGGGGCATCACGGCGGCGAGGCGCTCGTCCCGGGCGATCTCGGTCTCCAGCCTCTCCAGCTCCCCCTGCAGATCGTGGCCGTAGTCCACGGGGATGCGGCGCAGGCGGGGATCCTCCCCCCGGGCGGCGGAGGCCAGGGCCGCCTTCAGCTCGGCGATGCCCTCCTCCCGGTTGCCCACGGTCGGGATCACAGGCCCGCCCAGCAGGGTCTCCAGGGTGGGGACGTGGATGGCGATGCCCCGCTTCTCGGCGTCGTCCATCATGTTCAGGACGTAGACGATGGGCTTCCCAAGCTCCAGCAGCTGGGTCGTCAGGAAGAGGTTGCGCTCCAGGTTGGAGGCGTCCAGCACGTTGAGGATGAGGTCCACCTCGCCGGTGCCGAGGTGGCGCGCGGCGATGCGCTCGTCCTCGCTCCGGGCCGCGAGGCTGTAGCAGCCCGGCAGGTCCACCACCTCGAAGGCGAGGCCCTCGGCGGAGAAGGCGCCGCTGCGCTTCTCCACGGTGACGCCGGGCCAGTTGCCCACGTGGTGGCGGGCGCCGGTCAGGGCGTTGAACAGCGTGGTCTTCCCGCAGTTCGGGTTGCCCGCCAGGGCCAGGGAGAAGCGCTTGGCGTCCATGATCAGGCGATGGCCCGGGCCGGCAGGGGCAGGACCAGGATGCAGGCGCTCTCCTCCCGGCGGAGGCTCAGATGGTAGCCCTTGATCACCAGCTCCATGGGATCCCCCATGGGGGCGAGCTTCTCCACCCGCAGGGTCGCCCCGCGGACGAAGCCCATCTCCAGCAGCCGCTGGCGGATGGGGCCGGAGGCCAGCACCTGCAGCACCTCCCCCGACGCTCCCGGCTGGAGCGTGCTCAGGGGGACTCCTTGAGGTTGAGTCATAGTCTCAACTCCGACCTCCAGTGTACTCCGCTCCTGCACCAGTGCAATCGCAGGACGGCGCCAAGGGGGCTTACTTCCCCCGCGGCGCCGAAAGTTGGAAGACCTGTCCCCGATCGGACACGATGAGGTCGCCATCCGGCGTGATTCGGATATCCACGGGCTGGTAGAGGCCCGCACTGCCAAGATCCCCATCCCGCGCGCCGGGCTGGGTAGGATTCCCCAGAAGGGTGCTGACCTGGCCGTCCGGGTCGATCATCCGGATGGCCCCATTCCCCTGGTCGGCCACGAAAATGGTCCCGTCCGTATCCACGGCAACCCCGGTCGGCCAGCTGAAGGCCGCCTGGGAGGCATCCCCGTCAAGGAATCCCTGTCCGTGGAAACCGGTGATGGTGGTGACCGTTCCGTCGGGTGTCATTCTCCGGATGGCATGGTTCCATGTGTCGGCGATGACCAGATTGCCCTGGGGGTCGAGTGCGATGCCCCTTGGCCCTCTGAACAGCGCGTTGGATCCCTGGCCATCCGAGAAGCCTGCTTGGCCGCCAACCAGCGTGATCACCTGCCCGCCGGGCGTGATCCTCCGGATGTAGTCCACACCATAAACGGTATCGTCCGGATTGATGGCGCTCACGACGTAGAGGCCACCCTCCCGGTCCCCGATCATGCCGGTGATAACGCCCGCGGAAGCTCTGCCGGGGTCTCCATCATGGAAGCGCCCATCAGGGGATAGACCCATCACCGGGGTCACGGAATTCTGGGCAGGGTCATACCGGCGGATCGAGCCCATGACGGTGAAATAGACTCGCCCACTTCCATCCGTCCAGAGCGGGGCTCCTGCACCATCCCCGATTAAGGTGCCCAATGGGATTTCCTGGAGAGCCCCACCCGCCGAGACGGCGAACAGCTTCCCCTGCTGGGCATCACCTACGAGGAGCGAGCGGTCCGGCCTCACTTCCACGCAGAGGTTGTTCCCCAGGGTGCCGGCAGGCGTCTTCACCTGTCCCACCGGAGAGCGCATGAGGCCTGCAACTCTTACCGGAGCCTGCCCCGGGACGATCCGCTCGAATTGGGTGCCCAGGCCAATGTGGGCCGCCCAGATCGCCCCGTCCCTGTCCGACCAGGCCAACCCAGGGTAGTTCTCCAGCTCCAACCCTTCGAGGTGACAAAGGGAATGGAGCGAATAGGTGGAATCGAGGCTGAAGACACCTGCGCTGCCGGAGACGTAGACCTGATCAGAGCCATCACGGGTGATGCCCGTGATGGGGGCGAAGTGCGGCGCGGGATCGCCGGCTGCCAGAACCGGCCAATGCTCGGTCGCGATTCCATCCGTGCTGATCTCGCAGATCGGCCCCATATCGCTGAGGACCAGGAGCCGGCCATCACTAAGGAAGGTCAATGGTCCAGGCGCGGTGACCCGGGATGCGTAGGTGGTCACGACCCCTGCGAGCGTCACCTTCAGGATGTTTCCCAGGTTCCTCTGAGACATGTAGACGCAGCCGTCGGGCCCCGAACAAAGAGGACCAGTCTCTGCGAGGCCCTTGACTAAGGTCCGGATGGACTGCCCTGTCCCTGGGGGCGACAACAGCTTGAGCTTCTTGTCATCGGCCACAACGACCGAGCCGTCTGGCATCGTGGCGAGCCCAGTGATGGATGTAAATCTGACGTCCGTGAGCGCGCCATCCACATCTCCTGGCTCGTTCCATCGGCCCGCGACGGTGGTCACGGTGCCGGCCGCGTCCACCATCCGGAGTTCCGGCGCAAAGCGCTCGGCGAAAAGGAGCGAACCGTCGCTTCGGAAGGCCATGGCCCCCGAAGCCGTGATCCGCGCCCGGTCGCCTGTGCCGTCCAGGTAGCCTGCCCCTCCGGGGAGTCCCGCGATGGATTCCAGGCCTCGGGCAGCGACCTTCACCATCGCGGATCCCTGGCCGGAAGGAGTCGTCGCGACCAGGCGGATCCTCTGTCGACGGTGGGGCGCGATGGGGAGCGTCGAGATGCTCGTCACATCCACCGGCCCCAGGAAGCCGAGGTCGTCCTGCAGCGATGCGGAGGAGGGTGATTCGTTCAGAAGCCATGCCAGGGAGGTGGATTGTCCGAGATCCACCACGGAGGGGCTCACGGAATATGCCTGTAGGGAGGGGCCCGGATCATCAACGGTGATCGTGCAGGTCCCCGAAGCGAGTTCGCCGGACTCGCCTGTGACCGTCAGGATGTACTCTGTGGTCGAGTCGGGAGTGACCGTGACAGGAATCCCGGAGGTCACGGTGAGGCTACCTGGCTCGATCCGACCAATGCCGGCAGAGAACCAAGCAGACAGCTGGACAGTGCCGCCCTTCGCAATCTCATCCACATTCGACTTGAAGACCGCGATTTTCGGATGGGGGACCACGGACAGGGACTTCGGCCCCAGCGTGGTGGACTCCGTCCTTCCGAAGAGGTGGTTCTGAACGGTACAGGTGTAGCTGCCCTGGTCGAAATCGGTGGCCTGTGGAATCGCCAAGGTCGCAGACATAGCCCCGGGCAGTTGGACGGCGTCCTTGAACCATTGAAAGGTGAGGGATCCGTTCCCGGTCGCGTCGACGGTCAGCTGGACAGGGTCATCCTCAACGACCATGGGGCTGGAGATCCCGAGGGTTCCGGTGGGGACCTGCGCCTGGCTTGTGTCGCCCGCCGACTGTATCTGAAACTCGTGGAGGACTCCGACAGGGTCGTTGGATTGCCCGTTTGCGACCAGCCAGAGGCTCCGACCATCGAAATACATGCCTCTTGGTTCCTCCCAGGCCCAGGTGCCTGTCCCCTCCTGCGAATCCTGGAATTTCGAGGATTCGCCAGAATCCGTCATGCAGGCGACCACGCTGCTCCAGTCCGACACGCTCCAAATTCGGCCTTGGGCATCCTCCGCCAACAGCCGCTGAGGGAATCCTCCTACGATGTAGTTCCCGGGCTCGTATCCCTTGGGCCAGGGCTGGAGGGTGAAGGTTCCGCTCGGTGAAAGGCGCAGTAGCCCGTCAAGCTGGTCGGCCACCAGATTCCCGTGGTGGTCGAGGATCAGGGAGCCATTGAAGGTGATCCGGGAATCTGGGAAATCCGTGACGGCGCTGGATCCGAGATCGATCTTCACGATCTTGTGGAGGTAGGAATCCAGGATCCATGCTGCATTGTTGGCTAGATCGAGCGCCAATCCCGAGTAGGGATACATCGTGCTCCGCGCGTCGTCAGACGCTCCCCATTCATGGATCGTGTATCTGGTGTAGGACCAGGTCGCGAGATCAACCCGAATCAATTGCGGCGGCACAGGTGTTCCAAGGTTCAGTGCGGGCCTGCCCTGGAAGACGAGATACACATGGCCCTGCCCATCGGCTGTGGCTGCATTCAAGAATCCCTGATCCAATCCTGGGAATTTGACCTGAATGGACCCATTCACAACCGTCTGGAAGCTCCCAAAGGAGCCGATGACCCAGGGAGCTCCCTCATAAACGAGGCAGGAGCCTTCAAGGCCATTCGAGACCAGATAGGCGAACGCGTTCGCCTTCGGGTCGAAGGACACCAGGCCCCCATTGCAGAGGAAATAGATCTTCCCACCCCCCGCGGCGATCCCATGGGAAACGGGAATGATGTCGTTCCGGTTGGGATTCCCGGCGTAGAGGTGGTGTATGGGGAAGGCGCCGGCCGGCAGCTTGGATGCCGGGGGAGTGCCCCCCCCGGAGTTCCCGGATCCACCTTGGGTGGTGCCGCCGGAAGAGCTGCCTCCGCCTCCACCTCCGCAGGCGGTTGCGCAGACCAAGCATCCTGCAGCAACCAGCGGATAGAGGGATTTCCGGAACTTGGCCAGGAAGTCGACGAGGATCACATCGCACCCAAATGCAATAAAGCGATTCAACCGATCTCATCATTATGATCCGTCGGGATTTGAGGGCACAACGCCCCCAGTCCGGATTTGGGGCAGCCGGGAGGTTAGACTCTTGAGACGAGTCCCCGATGACCCTTCCGAACGTCCTGACCCTGCTGCGGATCCTGGCGATCCCCTTCTTCGCCATCATGCTCTGGTACGACCGGATGTGGGTGGCGCTGGCCCTGTTCGTGGGCGCGGGCCTGACGGACCTGCTGGACGGCTGGGTGGCCCGGACCTTCAACCAGCGCAGCCGCCTGGGGGGGATCCTGGACCCGGCGGCGGACAAGCTCCTCATGACCACCGCCTTCATCCTCACGAGCCTGCCCAAGGACCACCTGGCCATGCCCATGCCGGTCTGGGTGGCCATCCTCTCCATCTGTCGGGACGTGATCATCTCCTTCGTGGCGGTGGCGGCCTTCATGCGGGCGGAGCCCCTCAACGTGAAGCCCTCCTTCCTCGGCAAGTTCACCACCGGCGCGGAGATCGTCGCCATCGGCGTCTGCCTCCTGGTGAACGCGCTGGGCCCCCGTCCCTGGCAGGCCTTCGTGACGCCCTGGATCTACTACGCCATGGCGGCCTTCGTGCTGGCCTCGGGCATCCACTACTTCCACCGGGCCTCCCGGCACCCGGAGCCGGCCTGATGCGGGAGCGGCTTCCGCTCCGCTTCCTGCTGGCGGGCGGGGCCCTGCTGGCGGCCTTCTGGTTCCTGCGCCACGCCCTGGCCCCGTTCTTCATCGCCCTGGTGGCGGCCTACCTGCTGGATCCCCTGGTGGCCTGGCTGGAGCGGCGCATGGCCCGGACCTGGGCCGTGACCCTGGTGCTGGTGCTGGCGGTGGGCGCGGCGGCGGGCCTGCTCGCCCTCTTCCTCCCCTGGCTGGGGGACCAGGCCCAGAAGGTCTCCGCCAACCTCCCCGAATGGCAGGCGGCCTTCGGGCGGAAGGCGGGCCCCTGGCTGGAAGCCCATCCCTGGACCGCCGCCAAGCTGAAGGCCGCCGCCGCCGGCCTGGAGGCCGCGGACCTGCTGGAGGGCCTCAAACGCACGGGCGGCGGCTTGCTGGGCTTCGTCCTGGGCCTGCTGGAGCTGATCCTCGTCCCGCTGATCCTGTACTACCTGCTGATGGAGGGCCGGGCCCTGCTGGGGGCGCTTGAGGCCCTGGTGCCGCCGCGTCTGCGGCCCCGGGCGGACCGCATGCTCACGGCGGTCCATGCCCGCCTCGGAGGCTACATCCGGGGCCAGCTGGCGGTGGCCCTCGTCATGAGCCTGCTCCAGGGCCTGGCCCTCGCGCTGCTGGGCGTGCCCTACCCGGCGCTGCTGGGGCTGCTGGCGGGCTTCGCCACCTTCATC
>DASTWQ010000102.1:0-7542 GCA_035758545.1 Holophagaceae bacterium
GGTGATCAAGGCGCCGGAGGCCGGGTAAGGGGCCTCGTCGCGCACCAGGCAGGGCACCGTGGCGGAGGTGTTCGCCGGGTCCAGGCTGAGGGGCAGCACCGTGTACCGCACGACCTGATAGGGGCGCACGAAGGTCAGATCCACACCCGGCTGATGGGTGAGGCTGAGGATGCCGGAGGTGAGCACGGCGCCGGTGTTGGGATCCTGGACGGCGGTGGTGCTGAGGGAGATGTTGCCGGTGGTGCCCGAGCCGGGCGCGGCGGTGATCATCAGCATCTGGTAGGGCGCGGCGTCCAGCAGGACCACGAAATCTCCCGCCTTCAGCTGGGACAGGTCCCCGTTGCTGAGCTTCACGCTGATCTGGGAGGGATCCGTAGGCTGGGCCGACAGCTGGCCGGTGACGGGAAGGATGTCATCCCGGAGGAACTGCAGCTCGTCATAGGTGATGGTCTCGCTCGCGGTGCCGCTGGATGGATTGAGGGGATCCGCGATGACCTTGTTGGTGACGGTCTGGCTCGGGAAGAGCATGAGGGGGTTCTGGGACCCGCTGCTCACGCTGATGCCCGACACCGCCGGGCGGCCAGCGTAATAGAAGAAGAAGCCCGCGGACTCCAGGTCGTCCGAGATGCTGTCCAGGGCGGCACGGTTGTCCCGCTGGGCCTTGGCGCTCTCGTTGCTCGCGCTGAACCCCTGGATGGCGGAGCCGTAGACCCGGAGCATGCCGGCCATCAGCAGGGAGATGAACACGAGGGCGATCAGGAGCTCCACCAGGGAGAATCCGCGGTTCCGGAGGGTGCGAGGGGCGGTCATCGGGAGGCTCCTCTAGTAGCGGATGGAGCGCGAGACGCTCAGGTAGCGGGGGACGGCGGTGGTGACGCCAGCGTTGTTCTTCACGGCCTCGTTCCAGGTGACGTTCACCACCACCTCGGCATTGGCGGTGAGGCTGGTGGCCGCCGGCACAAGGCCGGTCTTGGAAGCCCGGCGGACCCAGGAGACCGTGTAGACCGGGGAGGTGGCGGAGGGCTGGCCCTGCAAGTCGAAGGTGGTGAGGGCGGTGGCGGGGTCCGCGTAGGTGTTCACGGTGCCGTCCGTGGCGTTGGCCACCAGGGCGGTGGGCGGGACGCTGCCGCCGTTGGCCCGGACCGTGGAGCTCAGGCGGCCGTCGAGGGAGAGGCGGTCCAGCACACTCGCGGCGAGGCTGGAAGCGGCGCCGCGGGTGCGGCTGCCGCCGAAGCCCCGCACCGACATGGCGGTGAGGGCGGCGAGGCCGAGGAGGCCCACGCCGAGAATCAGGGCCACGAGGAAGAACTCCACCATGGAGAATCCGGCGGCGCGGCGGGAGGGGACGAGGGCTCGGGAGGTCATAGGCGCTGCCAGGGCTTGGCGGAATTGCCGCTGTCGGATTTCAGGAAGGAGAGCAGCCCGTTGGAACTGGAACCCAGGATCAGGCCCACCGGCAGGTCGGTGCCGACGGCGCCGCTCCGGACGCCGACGATGGAAATGAAGAAGTCCTTGCTGGGTTGGCCGCTCGGCTTGAAGTAGAAGACTGCCGGAGAGGCGGGGGAGGTGTTGCCGCTGAAGAGGTTGTTCGTCGAGGTGGTCCAGAATCCCGCGGGCTCCAGGGTCTTCAGCACCGTGTCGCTGGAGGGCGCCGGGCTGGGGGCGGCGGTGCCGAACTGGTCCGTGGTGGCATCGCTCACCTGGGCGTAGCGGCTGAGGGAGGGGTCGATGACCAGGCTGCCCATGACGGGATTGGCAACGGTGCTGCCGGGGCCCTTGGTGAAGTCGTCCGTCCCGTCGGCGTTCTGGACGAAGAAGCCGTATTCCAGCTTGAGGGTCTTCCCGGGCTCCGTGCCGCTCGTCTGCAGGGCCACGTTCCGGCCGGAGTTCCGGGCCAGGGTCTGGGCGGCCCGCAGCACGCCGAACACGTCGTTGGTGACGCCTCGGACAGCGGTGGAGGGCCGGCTGAGGGAGAAGTTGAGCCCCACGCCGGCGAGGATGGAGATGATCGCCAGCACCACCAGCAGCTCGATGAGCGAAAAACCCGTCTGACGGGATCTCAGTCGCATGTGGACCTCGACGAGAAGGTTGGAGAGGATCCCTGGCCGCAACCAGGAATTTTATGAGCTTGAGCGGTCTCTAGTTATACGCGCGGTCGGGGGTCTGTCACAGCCGATCCGCATCAAGTGTAATCTTTTTAGTCACACCGTGAACTGCTGGGGGTCCCGATCCAGGCTGATGCGCCCGCCGGGCGGGGGCGGCGCCAAGCGCAGGGCCTCGCCGATGGCTTCCCGCCGCGGGGATTTCAGGAGGAGCTGGTAGCGCCACCGGTCCTTGAGCCGGGCGACGGGCGCCTCCAGGGGTCCGAGGATGCGGAGGTCCGGCACCCGGGCGAGGCGGGCCCGCACGGCGTCCAGGGCCTCCCTGGCCTCCCGGGGATCCTCCGCCTCGGCCCGGTAGAGGGCGAGGGCGGCGAAGGGTGGATAGGCCAGGGCCTCGCGGTAGGGGAGCTCCTCGGCGGCGAAGCCCTCGAAGTCCTGGGCGACGGCGTGGCGGATGGCCGGATGGTCCGGAGCGTAGGTCTGGAGCAGCACCCGGCCCGGGCGGTCGGCCCGCCCTGCGCGGCCCGCCACCTGGGTCAGGAGCTGGAAGGTGCGTTCCGCCGCGCGGAAGTCCGGGATCTTCAGACCTTGGTCCGCGCCGAGGATCCCCACCAGCGTGAGCTTGGGGAAGGTGTGTCCCTTGGCGAGCATCTGGGTGCCCACCAGCAGGTCCACCTCGCCGTGCTCCGCCGCCAGCAGGGCCGCCTCCAGGGACCCCCGCCGGGAGGTGGTGTCCCGGTCCAGGCGGAGGATGCGCGCGGCGGGGAAGCGCCGGGTCAGCTCCTCCTCCACCCGCTCGGTGCCCTCGCCCACGCCGCGCAGGTGGGGCTCGCCACAGAAGGGGCAGGCCTCCGGCGGCGCCGCCTCGTGGCCGCAGAGGTGGCATTTCAGGCGGTGTGCGGCGCGATGGAAGGTGAGGCTCACGGAGCAGTGGGGGCAGTCCAGGGACTGGCCGCAGGCCCGGCACATCCAGAAGGCCTCGTAGCCCCGGCGATTGAGGAGGAGCATGGCCTGCTCGCCCTTCGCCAGGGTGTCGTGGATCGCGGATTCGAGCCGGGGCGAGAGCAGCACCTTCTTCCGCGCCGCCTTGTAGGCCTCCCGCAGGTCCACCACCTCCACCTCGGGCATCACGGCGCCGGCGGGGCGTTCCCGCAGGCGCAGCAGCCGGTAGCGGCCGGTCCGGGCCGCCTGCCAGCTCTCCAGGGAGGGCGTGGCGGAGCCGAGCACCACGGGGCAGCCCTCCAGCTGTGCGCGCTTGATGGCCAGGTCCCGAGCCTGGATGCGGGGGTGCTCCTCGGACTTGTAGGAGCCTTCATGCTCCTCGTCCACGATCACGAGGCCGACGTCCCGAAGGGGCGCGAGCACGCCGTTGCGCACGCCGACGAAGAGTTCGGCCCCGTCCTGGAGCAGGCGCACCACATCCGCCTGTTTCTCGGTGGCGTTGAGGCCCGCGTGGCCCACGGCGACGCGGCCGGGGAACCGGGCCTCCAGCCGGGCCAGGAGGCGCGGCGTGAGGCCGATCTCCGGCACGAGCCAGAGCACGCGCTTCCCCCGGGCCAGGGTCCGACGCACCAGGTCCAGGTAGACCTCGGTCTTGCCTGAGCCCGTGACGCCGTAGAGCAGATGGGTCTGGAAGCCGTCCAGGTCCACCGAATCCGCGGCGGCCTGCTGTTCCGCGTTGAGGACCACGGTGCGGTCCACACCGGCCTCCCGCCGCTGGGAGAGCGGATCGATGCGCTTGAGCCTCGCCACGAGGCCGTGGCGCTCCAGGGTGCCCAGCACGGCGCCGCTCACCCGGGCCGCCCGCAGCAGCTCCGCCTCCGGCAGGGCGCCCTCCGCCTCCTCCAGCGCCAGCAGCACCCGGGCCTGGGTCTCCGTGACCTTGGAAGGATGGGGCGCGCCGGTGAGGCGGACCTCCACGAGGCCCGCGCCCCGGAGATCCTCCTTGTGGAGCAGGGTCTCCAGCTTCAGATCCCCCGCGTGCCAGGCCTCGCCCAGGGCCGCCAACTCCGCCCAGGCGCCGGCCTCCCGGAGGTCCTCAAGGGTGCGGCCGTCCGGCAGGGCCGTCTCCCAGCGGGGCTGCAGGGCCTGGGGCAGGCTGAGGGGCAGGAGCTGGGCCTCGGTGGCGCCGTAGTAGCGGCCGGCGAAGGCCAGCAGTTCCCGGAGCCTCGGCGGCAGCAGCGGGAAGGGGTCGATGACCGCCTCGATGGGCCGCAGCTTCACCGCCGCGGGCGCGGGATCCGGGCCCAGCGCCAGGCCCACCGCTGCAGCGTTGCGCACCTTCACCTTCACCCGCACGCCCGGCGGCAGGCCCTCCGGCGCCAGGTAGGTCAGCGGCGGCAGCGGGCGGTTCAGCGCGACGCGGATGGGCTGGAGGCTCATCGCGTCCGGGCCGGCGCAATGGGTGGGGGGACCGGCAGGCGGGCCCACTGGGCGGCCGAGGCCTCGTCGCCGCAGGCCCGGGCCAGGGCCGAGGCCCAGCTGGGCAGGCCGGAGGAGGGCCGCCAGTCCATGGCCTCCCGCACCACCCGGTCCGCGTCCGCGGGCTGTCCCTGCCGCAGGTAGGCCTCCACCAGCGGGGCCAGGAGCCGGTCCCAGTCCCCCTTCAGGCTGTCCATGCGCCGGCCGTCCCCATCCAGCATCACGACCTTGTAGTGGGTCTCCCGGGCCTGGTCCCACCAGGGCTGCACCAGGTCGACGATGTCCTGCCAGCGCTGGCGGCGCCGGGCGCCGGCGATGTAGACCCCAAGAGAGTAGGAACCGGGATCCACCTTCGCGCCCGGCAGGGGAAGCGGCTCCAGCTGATCCAGGAGTTGGCGGAGGGACCTGCCTCCGGCGATGTCCTGGAGGCGGACCCAGAGCCCCCAGCTCCTGTAGTCATTGGGTTGGACGCGGAGCTGGCCCTCCAGGTCCGGGAGCCAACGGGCCGCCGCGGCCTGCATCGTGGGGGAAGCGTCCGCCCCGGCGGAGAGGAGGAGGTAGCACCAGGCGCCATCCAGCGAGACCTCCACCCTGTCCTGGACGGCGCGGTCCATGAGCCGGGCCACGGGGCCCCAGATCCGGGCCTCCTCCGCCTCGGGGAGGGGTCTGGCCAAGGCGGGAGGCTTCGGCGGCTGGAAGGGATCCTCCTCCTTGGGCTTGGGGACCGGCTGCAGGTAGGGCTTCATCAGCTTGCGGGCCAAGAGCACCCGCCGGGTGAGGAGGGCCTCGAGGGCATCCACACGGTCCGGATGGCGGCCCAGGTAGGCCGTGAGCACCTGGATCGGGCCCTGGATGGCCCGGCGGTCCAGGATCTGACGGAGCTGGTCGGCGGAGGGCAGCGTGGTGCCGGTGTCCAGCACGGCCCCCTGGGCGTCCACCAGGGCCCAGCGGGTCTCAGGGCCCCAGTGCTCGCGAGCACAGAGTTCCTGGCCCAGGGGCTCCCGGGTGGGGATCTCCCACTGGCCCAGGCCGATCTCCAGCAGCCCGGGATCCGAGGATAGGAGCGCGTCCAGCTCCCCGGTCCAGGCCCCGCCGGTGCCGGGCATGAGCACCCACTGGGGCCAGCCGTCCTTGCGGACCTTGGCCTCCCACTGGAGGACCGTGGCGGGCTTGGGCTCGGACTCCCGCGTGGACTGGATCATCGCGGCCTGGGCCCCGAGGGGACGGGTCGGCAGGACCGCCAGGCAGGCGGCGAGGAGCGGAAGGGCGGCGAGTCGCATGGGTGTCCGGCCTCCCAGCATACAATCGGAGGGATGCGGATCCTGGGCGTGGAAAGCTCCTGCGACGACTGCTCCGCCGCGGTGGTGGAGGAGACGGCCGCGGGCCCGGTGCTGCGCTCCCTCGTGCGGCGCAGCCAGGACGCCCTGCATGGACCCTTCGGCGGCGTGGTGCCGGAGCTGGCGGCCCGGGAGCACCTGCTCCAGGTGCGCGCGACGATCCAGGAGGCCCTGGACAAGGCCGGGCTGAAGCCCGACGACCTGGACCGCATCGCCGTCACCCGCGGCCCGGGGCTGGTGGGCAGCCTGCTCTGCGGCTTCAGCGCCGGGAAGGCGCTGGCCTGGCGGGCGGGCAAGCCCTGGGTGGGCGTGCACCACCTGCTCGGGCACCTGAACGCCGCGCGGTTCGGATCGCCGGACCTGCCCTTCCCCGCCCTGGCCCTGCTGGTGAGCGGCGGCCACACGCACCTCTACCTGGCGAGGGATTGGACCTCCCTGGCGCTGCTGCGCAAGACCCGGGACGACGCCGCCGGCGAGGCCTTCGACAAGGCCGCCCGGGTGCTGGGCCTGGGGTATCCCGGCGGCCCGCCGGTGGACACCTGCGCGCGGCGGGCGCCGAAGGCCGCCGAGCCCTTCACCGCGCCCCGGTTCCGCGATGGCCAGCCCGCCTGGAGCTTCTCGGGCCTGAAGACCGCCCTCAAGCTGCGGGTGGAGCGGAACCCCCGCCTGGCGGGCGCCGGGGCCGAGGATCCGGAGGTCCAGGCCCTCTGCCGCAGCCTCCAGGAGGCCGTCGCCGACTGGCTCCTGAAGCCCCTGCCGGCCCTCGCCGCGGAGCATGGCGCCAAGAGCCTCATCCTGAGCGGCGGCGTGGCCTGCAACTCGGAGCTGCGGGAGCGGGCCGCCGCGCTCGCCTCCCGGGAGGGCCTCGCCCTCGCGATCCCCGAGCCGCGGTTCTGCACCGACAACGGCGCCATGATCGCGGCGGCCGGCGCGATGCTGCCGGTGACGGAGGGCTTCGCCCTCAACGCCGACTCGGACCTCCGGCTGGCGGTGGGCTGACCCCATGGAGATCACCCGCGAAGAGGTCCTGCGCTGCGCCGAGCTGGCGAAGCTGAGCCTGCGCGAGGAGGAGATCGAGCCCCTGCGGGCCGCCATGGCCCAGCTCCTGGACCGGGCCCGCAAGCTTGACGCCCTGGACCTGGACGGCGTGGAGCCGATGTTCCACCCGCTGCCCCTGGCCCTGCCCCGCCGCGCGGATGAGCCGGGCTCCTGCCTCAGCCAGGCCGAGGCCCTGGCCAACGCCCCGGAGGCCCGCCAGGGCCACTTCGTGGTGCCGAAGGTCCTGTAGGGACTACCAGTCCGAACTGCCGCTGTCCCCGCCGCCGGAATCGCCCCAGTCGGAGCCGCCGCCGGAGAGATCCGACTCGCCCCAGTCCTGGTTCGATCCGGTGTCCGGGGTGGAGCCCCAGTCCCCGCCCTGGCCGCCCTGCGAGGGCCGGTTCCCGCCGCTGAGCATCTCGCCGAGGAGGACGCCCGTCAGCAGCCCGCCGAGGTTGGGTCCCTGGGGTCCAGGCCCGTAACCCGGCTGCATGCCGTTCGCCATCGGATCGGGATCCAGGCCGAGTCGCCGGCGGGCGGTGAGCGGCAGCTCCTCGTCCTTCAGCTCCTGGATGCCTGCCTGGGCCCCGCAGTAGCCGCAGGTCCACTTCACCGAACGCAGACCATCGTAGGCGCCCTTCATG
>DASTWQ010000133.1:0-12073 GCA_035758545.1 Holophagaceae bacterium
CTAAAGGCCGCTCAGCCCCGCAGGTAGCGGGTCACCAGGGAGACGAGCTCCTCCAGGAAGCCGTCCTCCTTCAGCCAGGCGGGGCGCTCCAGCACGGCGCCGTGGACGCAGGCCTGGACGGCGTGGCAGACGAGGAAGGCCCGGCGCTCCGGGTCCCCGGGGCCGAACTCGCCCGGGCGGGAGGCGATGAAGCCCGCCAGCAGGGCCTCCACCTCCTGCTCCACCGCGTGCAGCTCCTCCAGGCCGCCCACCGCCGGGGCCAGCCGCAGCAGCTCCTGGTGGAGCCGGGGCTCGTGGCGGCGGACCTCCACCATGCCCTCGATGACCGTGCGGGCCACCTCGTCCACGGGCCGCGCCCAGGCCTCCTGGAACCGCTGGCGGATGCGGTCCCGCACCCCGTGGGTGTGCCGCTCGCAGAGGGCCCGCACCAGGGCCTCCTTGTTGGGGAAGTACTGGTAGAGGGAGCCCACGCTCACCCCGGCCACCGTGGCCACCCGGTTGGTGGTGAGGGCCTCGAAGCCCTCCCGGGTGAGAATGCGAGCCGCCGCCGTCAGGATGGCCTCCACGGTCGCCTGGGACCGCGCCTGGCGCGGGGATTTGCGGATGGGGGCCGGTTTCATGGACGCGAGTTGAGAACCTGAGCAAAGGCTCGCATTTTTGTAGGGTGCCCGCAAGGGCCCTCTCGCCCCCTTCCGTCCCCGTCCTCGACCCCTTCTCCCGGAGCCCCCATGAGCCTGCGCGCCGCCGCCCTCGCCGCCCTCGTCCCCTTCGCCCTCGCCGCCCAGGCCGCCGTGCCCGCGGCCGTGGCCATGACCCAGTCGGCCCTGCCCCACGGCACCTTCGTCCTGGACCGCGCCCCGGATCTGGACAAGGGCATCCAGGCCTTCGTGGCCCAGGCCCCCGCCGGCCGCCGCGCCCAGCTCGCCGCCCGCCTCAAGGACGTGGATCCCCTCTACAAGGAAGTGGCCCTCGGCACCGCCGGCGAGGCCCTGAGCCTCAGCTTCGAGCGCCGGAACCCCCTGCTGCTGCCCCTGAGCGGCCAGGCCGTCACCTGGACCCGCGCCGGCGAGCCCATCCAGGTCAGCGCGCGCCCCTCCCTCTCCGGCCTCCTGCAGACCTACCAGGCCGCCGACGGCACCCGCACCAACGAGTTCATCCTCCTCCCCGACGGCCGGCTCATGCTGAGCGTCCAGGTCCACGTGAACGGCCTGCCCAAGGACCTGAGCTACAAGGTCGTGTACCGGGCCGCGAAATAGGGCTTTCGGCTTTCGGCTTTCGGCTCTGGACTCTGGGCTTTTGATGGATGGGGCTCGCGAAAGCCCTGCCCGAATCCTGAACGGATGCTGGTACGAGTCGGCGCCAGCAAGAGCCCAGAGCCGAAGGCCAAGAGCCTTGCAAGGCAGCGTCAGGCAGGCCTAGGATCAGGCCGAGATCTCATGACCCTGCCCTACGCTCCCGGCCCGAGGCCGAGCCTGCCGTGGTCCAACCTCCTCAGGTTGCGGAAGGACTCCCTCGGCTTCCTCGACTTCCTGCACGCGAAGTACGGCGACCTCGTCCACTTCCGCATGGGCAGCCGCCACTTCCACCTCGTGGCGAACCCCGACCTGGCCCGCGAGGTGACGCTGGTCCAGGCGAAGAAGGTCCACAAGGGCCCCGCCCTGCAGCGGGCCAAGCTCCTGCTGGGCGAAGGCCTGCTCACCTCCGAGGGCGAGGCCCACGACCGCCAGCGGCGCATGATGCAGCCCGCCTTCCACCACCGGAAGGTCGCCGGCTACGCCGAGCTCATGGTGCGCGACAGCCTGAAGATGCGCGACGCGTGGCGCGAGGGCCAGGAACTGGACGTCGCCCACGAGATGATGGCGCTCACCCTCTCCATCGTGGCGGAGGCCCTCTTCGGCAGCCAGGTGGGCCACGAGGCCGACGAGATCGGCGAGGCCCTCACCACCTGCATCGGCATGTTCAACACCCTCACGAACCCCTTCGCCGAGGTGCTGCTGAAGCTGCCCCTGCCCCAGAGCCTGCGCTTCCAGGCGGCGCTCGCCCGGCTCAACCAGACCATCTACCGGGTCATCCAGGAGCGCCGCGCCCACGGGACCGACGACGGCGACCTGCTCGCCATGCTGCTCCACGCCCAGGACGACGAGGGCGACCAGCGGGGCCTCACCGATGAGCAGGTGCGGGACGAGGCCATGACCCTCTTCCTCGCGGGCCACGAGACCACCGCCAACGCCCTCGCCTGGACCTGGTGGCTGCTCAGCCAGAACCCGGACGCAGAAGCCGCCCTGCACGCGGAGCTGGACGCGGTGCTCCAGGGCCGCCCGCCGGCCTTCGAGGATGTGCCGAAGCTCCCCACCACGACGATGGTCTTCGCCGAGTCCATGCGCCTGCGCCCCCCCGTGTGGGCCTTCGGGCGCCAGGCCATGGAGGACTTCGAGCTGGGCGGCTACCGCATCCGCGCCGGCAGCCTGCTGCTCACCAGCCCCTGGGTCATCCACCACGACCCCCGCTGGTGGCCCGACCCCGAGCGCTTCGACCCCCTGCGCCACACCCCCGAGGCCAAGGCCGCGCGCCCCAAGTTCGCCTACCTCCCCTTCAGCCACGGCCCCCGCAACTGCATCGGCGAACCCTTCGCGTGGATGGAAGGCGTCCTCCTGCTGGCGACCCTCGCGCAGAAGTGGAAGCTGAGGCAGAAGGAGGGCCATCCCGTGGTGCTGGATCCGCTCTTCACGCTCAGGCCGAAGTTCGGGTTGAGGATGGTGGTGGAGCGGAGACAGATTTTGTAGCTGGTGCGGTAGAACTTGAGATTGTGGGATGATTCATTAATCCCTCCTGTCGCAGGAGAACTTGATGAATCGCCCTGAATTCGAAGCCCTGAGGGATCTTCCCGACAAGAAGATTGAGGAGGACATTCGCTTCTCATCAAAGCGCAACCTTGGTCCTCTCTTCACAGCAGAGGGAATTCGAATCCAGAACAGTCTTGGCTACGACCTAAGGCTCACGATCAAATTTAATCCAGAGACTGGTTCTAAAAACTTCAACGTTCATCTCTCAGGAGTCGGTCCGATTTGCAGGCTTGATGTGGATGATCAGGATCATCGACCTGCTGGACGTTCGCACAAGCACTCACTGCACACCCCAGATTGTCCCGATCAAAATTTGCCTCAGGTTACAGGTCGCTCTGAGTTGAGCGGTAAAACGTTGGAAGACTTGTTCAGAGATTTTTGCATCATGGCCAACATCAACCACACTGGAGCGTTCCACGCTCCGGAAACCCAGTGAGGTGGTGGACATGATTAATCTTGAAACTCTCTCTCCATACTTGGTCGGCCACCATCTTGTGACTGGGATCGAACAGCTTGATCGAGGACACTTGCGTTTGGAAACGGCTTTCAGGTATCCCGATGGTTCTCAAATCGACCTTTTCCTTAAAGACGAGGGGCCGTTTATAGAGCCAAGAATTTTAACAGATTTTGGAAATACATCATCCTGGCTACTAGATTTACAAGTTAAGCCTTGGCTTTCTCCAAAGAGGAAAAAATTGTTGGAGTTATCACTCAAAGACCTTGCAGTGCACATGAATGGCGGTGCTCTGGAGCTTGAATTTTCTGGGAATGAACGATTGATGGATGGGATTGTGTGTCTCAGTCAGGCATGTATTCGCATGGCAGACCTGCACTATACGAGGCGATCTTCGCTCTCTCTCCCACTAAACGAGGTAGTAGAAGAGCTGTTAGAGGATTTTGAACTAACTTATCAACCGAACGCGGAATTCACGGGTCGCCAAGGCACGCCGGTAAAAGTGGATTATCAAGTCTGGGGGTTGCGAACCACCTCTCTTATAATGATCATGGGAACTGGCAATCCTAGCGTTGGCCACAACAGAGCGAACGAAGTATTTCGAACTTGGTACGACCTAAACCTGCCGGAACGCGTGGAAGCGAAGGTAACGATATTTGATGATAATTCAGACGTCTATCGAGACGAAGATTTGGCCCGCTTGAGGGACTTTTCAGAGGTCATGCCGCTCTCCGACAGAAAGGCGATCAAGGATCTACTGGCAGCATGAGCCTTGTTTTACCAAAGCCATTAAGAGCCCTTAACTAAGGGTTCGCATTGCGAGCCCTTGTTCCCCGGGATTCCTTCCCTTCAGTGGTGCCCACCGACTTCGCTGAGCAGCTTCGACCCCTTGGTCAGGCAGGTCTTGTGCTGGATGTGGTGCTCGAACTCGGCGCGGAACTTCTTGAGCATGGAGTCCATGGGGCCGCAGGCGGCGTCGCCCAGGGGGCAGAGGGTGCGGCCGGCGATGCGGGGGGTCATCTGCTCGATGGTGGCCAGGTCCTCCATGCGGCCCTCGCCGTGCTCGATGCGGCTCAGGATCATCTCCAGCCAGTTGCAGCCCTCGCGGCAGGGGGTGCACTGGCCGCAGCTCTCGTGGGCGTAGAAGCGGATGAGGCGCAGGCAGGCCTGCACCATGCAGGTGTCCTCGTCCATGACGATGATGCCGCCCGATCCCGCCATGGAGCCGGCGCCGCGCACGGCGTCGAAGTCCATGGGCGTGGACAGCTCGGCCTCGCCGAAGACCGGGGCGGAGGCGCCGCCTGGGATGACGGCCTTGATCTTCTTGCCGGTGCTCGTGCCGCCCGCCAGCTCGTTGATGATGAAGTCGAGGGGCAGGCCGAGCGGCAGCTCGTAGAGGCCCGGGCGCTTCACCTGGCCGCTGATGCAGAACACGCGGGTGCCGCTGTTCTTGGGGGTGCCCAGCTTCGCGTACTCGGCGCCGCCCATGCGGAGGATCGGCGGCACGGTGGCGATGGTCTCCACGTTGTTGATGGTGGTGGGCTGGCCGAAGGCGCCCTTGGCGGCGGGGAAGGGCGGCTTCACCCGGGGCTCGCCGCGGCGGCCCTCCAGGGAGTTCAGCAGGGCCGTCTCCTCGCCGCAGATGTAGGCGCCGGCGCCCCGGTGCACGACGATCTCGCAGTCGAAGCCGCTGCCCAGGATGTCCTTGCCCACGTAGCCCTTGGCCCGGGCCTGTTCGATGGCGGCCTCCAGCTTCTCGATGAGCCAGA
The DNA here is from genome assembly GCA_035758545.1 of Holophagaceae bacterium. Lineage (GTDB taxonomy): Bacteria > Acidobacteriota > Holophagae > Holophagales > Holophagaceae > JAFDVN01. The sequence goes on from DASTWQ010000133.1 coordinate 5,067, forward strand.
GGAACTCGCCGCGGATGTACACGAAGCAGGTGTTCGCCTGCATGGCGTGGCAGGCGATGACGATGCCCTCGATGAGCTGGTGGGGGTTGTACTCGAGGATCGCGCGGTCCTTGAAGGTGCCGGGCTCGCCCTCGTCGCCGTTGATGACCAGGTAGCGGGTGAACTTCCGGTCCGCGGTGTCCTTGGGCATGAAGGACCACTTCAGGCCGCAGGGGAAGCCGGCGCCGCCGCGGCCCCGCAGGCCGGAGGTCTTGACCTCCTCGATGACGGCGGCGGGCTCCATCTTCAGGGCCGTCCGGAGGGCCTGGTAGCCCTCGTGCTTGGCCTCGTAGGTGTCGAGCGTCCAGTTGTCGAGATTCCCGGCGCCGCGCAGGAGCAGGGCCGGGTACTTCTCGGAGCCGTAGCCCACGAAGGTGTAGCGCTGGGGATCGGGCTTGGTGCGCATGGTGGCCATCGTCCTGCTCCCTACTGGGCCCACGGACGGACCTCGCCGCGCTTGCAGGCGTCGAGGATCTCGTCGAGCTTCTTCTCGTCCACGAACTCCTCGTAGACGTCGGCGTTCACCTGGAGGCAGGGCGCGGAGCCGCAGCTTGCCAGGCACTCCACCTCCTCCACGCTCCACAGCCCGTCGGCGCTGGGGCCCTCGCCGGGCTTCACGCCGGCCTTGGCGCAGACCTTCTCCAGCAGCTGGGCGCCGCCCGCCAGGGCGCAGGGCAGGTTGGTGCAGACCTGGAGGTGGAACTTACCCACGGGGCGCTTCTGATACATGGTGTAGAAGCTCGCCACGCCGAAGACGTGGCCCTCGGGGATCGCGAGCGCCTTCGCCACCGCCTTCATGGCGTCCAGGCTCACGAAGCCGAACTCCCGCTGGGCGATGTGCAGCGCCGGCAGCGTGGCCGCGAGCTTGTCCGGGTACTTCGCCGCGATGCCGGCGATCTCCGCCAGGGCCTCGGGGCTGAAGTCCGTGCGCTGGCTCTTCGGCAGGCGTTCGCCCGGGGCCATCGGGTGGTCGGCGGGTTCCGGCGGCAGGGGATGGTTCATGGCGCCTCTCCAGACCTTCCAGCTTAACAAGGCTCAGGGATTTGGGCCTTTGGCTCTTGCCGGCGCCAGCCCCGCCTTCCTCTCTTCGGTGCCCGGAGGGGGCGGCCGTGACCGGTCGGATCCCATCCCTCCCGCGTCCTCCCACCGGTAGTCGCCGGATCGGTGGCGCGACGGTGACACGGCCTCGGGGGCCCATGGATTCCGCGCCCGGCATGAAGGGTCCGTCCAGGCTCCGCAGGCGGGACCTCCTGGTCAGATTCCGGCATACTGGGGCGATGGGGATCCGTGAGGAGCTCAAGATCTCGAAGGAACTGGGGCCTGGACATGAGCTGGCCCTGGCGATCCTCCTGACCCGGGAGTACGTCTCGCACATCCAGGAGCAGGAGGTCTTCGAGCCCGAGGGCCTGTCCAGCCAGCAGTACAACCTGCTGCGGATCCTCCGGGGCGGGCCGGTGGAAGGCTACATGATCAAGGAGCTGCGGGAGCGGGTGATCTACCGCTTCGCGGACGTGCCCCGGCTCGTGAACCGGCTCCAGGCCCAGAAGCTCGTCCAGCGCACGCCCTGCCCCCACGACAAGCGGGGCAGCATGGTGCGGATCACGGAGAAGGGCCTGGCCCTGGAGGCCCGGGTCCACGAGCGCCTCGACGCCCTCATGGCCCAGCTGGAGCGGGCCCTGCAGCCCGAGGAGCGGGACCGGCTGCTCGAGTACCTGGAGCGCCTGCGGGCGGACTACCGGGGCCGCTTGGAGGGTTGAGGCGGCGAGGTGGTGAGGTCCGAAGGCAGGGTGATCATCTTGCCTTCAGACCTCATAACCTCGGCCCTCGCTACCTATCCAGCTCGCCCGCGATGACGCTCACTCGGCGCTGCGCGCCTCGCCCTCCGGGCCGCGCCTCCGGCGCGGTGGGACGCGCCATGCGCGTCCTCATGGCGCCCAGCTCTCCAGCCTCTTCGCCGAGCTGGGCGCTCAGCGGTCCAGCTCGCCTGCGATCACATTCATGGCGCCCAGCTCGGCGACGGCGTCGGCCAGGAGGCGGCCCCGGACCTTGCTGTCGAAGCTGGAGTAGATGGGCAGGCAGGGCGGGCGCACGTGGATGCGGTAGGGGTTCTTGCCGCCGTCGCTGACGAGGTAGAAGCCCAGCTCGCCGTTGGCGGCCTCGGTGGCGCTGTAGACCTCGCCGACGGGCATCTCCATGCCGTGCATGATGAGCTTGAAGTGGTGGATGAGGCTCTCCATCCGCGTGTAGACCTTCTCCTTGGGCGGCAGGGCCACCTTGTAGTCGTCCACGATGACGGGGCCCGGGCCGAGCTCCTTCAGCTTGTCCAGGGCCTGGCGGATGATGCGCAGGCTCTGGCGCATCTCCTCGACCCGGACCAGGTAGCGGTCGAACACGTCGCCGGTGGTGCCCACGGGGACGTCGAACTCGTACTGGTCGTAGTCCAGGTAGGGCTGGGCCACGCGCAGGTCCTGGGCAAGGCCGCAGGCGCGCAGGCAGGGTCCGGTGTAGCCCCAGGAGATGGCGTCCGCCGCGCTCATGGCGCCGACGCCCTTGGTGCGGTCGTGCCAGATGGGGTTCTTCGTGAGGAGCTTCTCCAGCTCGTCGATGGCCTCGGGGCACTCCACGAGGAAGCGCTCGCAGAGGGGGTAGAAGTCCTCCGGCAGGTCCCGGAAGAGGCCCCCCACCCGGGTGAAGCTGGTGTGCAGGCGCTGGCCGGCGCTCATCTCGAAGAGGTCGTAGACCGTCTCCCGCTGGCGGAAGAGGTAGAGGAAGGCCGTGAAGGCGCCCAGGTCCACGGCGTTGATGCCGAGGCAGATGATGTGGTCGGCCACGCGGGCCAGCTCGCTCACGAGCACGCGGATGACGCGGGAGCGGGGCGGATCCTGGATGCCGAGCAGCTTCTCCACCGCGAGGGCGTAGCCCACGTTGTTCATGATGGAGGAGCAGTAGTTGAGGCGGTCCGTCAGAGGGACGAACTGGTTGTAGGCCAGGTTCTCGCCCAGCTTCTCCACGCCGCGGTGGAGGTAGCCGATGTGGGGCGTCGCCTTCTGGATGAGCTCGCCCTCCAGCTCCAGCACGATGTGGAGGGTGCCGTGGGTGGTGGGGTGGGACGGCCCGAAGTTGACGATCATCCGATCGCCGTCGAGCTGGGTCCGGGTCATTGCGATGGAGTCCATGGCCACCATGTCCGCGCCTCAGTGCGTGTAGGGGGCGGTGGAGTCCGCCATGCAGAAGGGATCGCCGCCATCCAGGGGGAAGTCCTTGCGCAGCGCGTGGCCGGGGAAGTCCTCCCAGGTGATGAGGCGGCGCAGGTCCGGGTGGCCCTCGAAGGGGATGCCGAAGAGGTCGAAGACCTCCCGCTCCGCCCAGTCGGCGCTGTGGAAGCGGCCGGTGAGGGTGGGCACGGATTCGCCTTCCGCCACCCGCAGCTTGAGGCGCAGGCGCTCCTGGCTCGCGAGGTTCAGCAGGTGCAGCACGACGTCGAAGCGGACGGTCCGGCCGTCGATCTCCCGCTCTGGCCAGTCCACCGCCGTGAGGTCCATCAGCTGCTGGAAGCCCTCCTGGAAGGCGGCCTCCACCACGGCGAGGTACTGCTCCTTCGCCACGACGGCGGTGACATCGCCGCGGAAGTCGTGGTGGTCCACCACGGCGCCGGGCACGCGTTCCTGGATGCGCTCGAGGATCATCGTCGCCCTCAGTAGATCGTCGCGAGGTTGCGGTCGGCGGCGTCCAGCACCATCTGGCGGACGGCCTGCTGCTCGGTGAGGCCCTTGGCCCGCTCCAGGTCCCGCTGGCGGTCCAGGCTCTCGTAGAAGCGCGCGATGTGGTCCTTGCGCATGGAGAGGCTCTCCTGCTCGATCTTCTCCTGCAGCTTCATGACGCCGTAGATCATGCTCTCGGGCCGGGGCGGGCAGCCGGGGACGTAGACGTCCACGGGCACCACACGGTCGATGCCCTGCAGGGTCGCGTAGGTGCGGTACATGCCGCCGGAGCTGGCGCAGACGCCCACGGAGATGACCCACTTGGGCTCGGCCATCTGGGCGTAGATGGTTCGCAGCACCGGGGCCATCTTGTTCGTCACCGTGCCGAGCACGAGCATCATGTCGGACTGGCGGGGGCTGAAGCGCATGGCCTCGGCGCCGAAGCGGGAGAGGTCGTACTTGGAGGCCATCACGCTCATGAACTCGATGGCGCAGCAGGCGGTGCCGAAGGGCATGGGCCAGAGGCTGTTCTTGCGGGCCCAGTTCACCACCGCGTCGAGGCGGGTGGTCATCACGGCGTCGTTCAGGTCCATCGCGGCCATGGGCTACTTCTCCCACTCGAAGGCGCCCCTGCCCCAGGCGTAGACGAAGCCGACGAGCAGGGTGGCGAAGAAGGTCAGCATCGCGGCGAAGGTGGCGGGGTGCTGCTTGTACTGGACGGCCCAGGGCAGCAGGATCGCCGCCTCCACGTCGAAGAGGATGAAGAGCATGGCCGTCAGGTAGAACTTCACGGAGTAGCGGTGCCGGGCGCCGGGCTGCACCTCGGGCACGCCGCACTCGTAGGGGCTCAGCTTCTCGTGGCGGGGGTTGTTGGGCTTGAACCGGGGCAGGATCACGCCCGACAGGACGAGGATGGCCGCGGCGACCCCCACCGCCAGGAGCAGCAGGATCAGGAGCGGAAGGAAGGGCGTGGCGGGATTGGGCATGGCGCGTCCAGGCCCCACAGTTTACCGGGTCCGGATCGGCCCGGGGGGCGGTAGAATCGCCCTTTGCCCGAGGGCCGCCATGGACGACCTGAAGCTCCGCGTCAAAGAGATGATCATCCAGCGCCTGAAGCTGGAGGGCATGGCGCCGGACCAGATCGACGACCAGGCCCCCCTCTTCGGCGAGGGCCTGGGCCTGGATTCCATCGACGCCCTGGAGCTGGTGCTGGGCATCGAGCAGGTCTTCGGCGTGAAGATCGAGGACGAGGCCTCGGGCCTCCAGGCCTTCAAGAGCGTGGACGCCCTCACGGCGTTCATCCGGGAGCATCAGAAGGCCTGATGGCCCCGATGGCGACCCCCGACCAGCACCTGCCCCACCGCTACCCGTTCCTGCTGGTGGACCGGGTCCTGGAGCGGGAGCCCGGCGTGCGGGTGGTGGCGGAGAAGCTGGTGTCCGCCGCGGAGCCCTACCTGCAGGGCCACTTCCCGGACCGGCCCCTGGTGCCCGGCGTGCTGATGCTGGAGATGCTGGCCCAGGCCGGCGGCTTCCTGGAGGCGGAGCCCCTGGGGGGCCGGGCCATCTTCCTCGCCGGCGTCCAGGACGCCCGCTTCAAGGCCCCGGCCTTCCCCGGGGACCGGCTGCGGCTGGAGGTGGCCTTCGACGCCGCCTTCGGCGGGCTCATGCGGGTGGCCGGCACCGTGAGCTGCGAGGGCCGGGAGCTCTGCACCGCCAAGCTGCTCGTGAAGGTGCTCGGATGAGGCGCGTCGTCGTCACCGGCCTCGGCGCCGTCACCAGCCTGGGCCGGGGCCGGGAGGCCACCTGGGCCGCGGCCCTGGCGGGCCGGGACGGCCTGGGGCCCCTGACCCGGCTGGACCTCCCCCGGGAGCCGGCCCAGACCGCGGCCCAGATCGCCTGGACCCCGGCCCTGGCCAAGCGCCAGACCCTCTGCGAGGCCTGGTCCCTGGCGGCGCTGGAGGAGGCCCTGGACGGCTGGCGTCCGGATCTGGACCCGGCCCGCATCGGCGTGTTCCAGGGCGCCGGCACCTCGGGCCTGCCCATCCCCGAGGCCTTCCTGGAGGCGGAGATCCAGGGCCGCCGCCGCACGCCCCTGGCGGAGGCGGCCTTCCAGTCCCCCTGCACGGTGGCGGACGCCCTGGCGGCCCGGCTGGGCGCCGAGGGCCCCCGGTCCACGGTGATGAACGCCTGCTCCTCCAGCCTCCTGTCCCTGGGCCAGGCCTGGGAGCGCATCGCCGCCGGGGAGCTGGACCTGGCGGTGGCCGGCGGCGCCGAGAGCCTCTGCGTGAGCACCTGGGCGGGCTTCTCCAGCCTCAAGGCCGTGGATCCGGCCCCCTGCCGGCCCTTCTCCGCGGACCGGGCGGGGCTCAACCTCGGCGAGGCCGCGGTGCAGATCCTGCTGGAGCCCCTGGAGCGGGCCCAGGCCCGGGGCGCGGCGATTTTCGCGGAGGTGCGCGGCTACGGGGCGAGCCTGGACGCCCACCATCCCACGGCGCCCCACCCCGAGGGCGACGGCGCCCGCCGGGCCATGGGGCAGGCCCTGGCCATGGGCGGCCTGGCGCCGGACCTCATCGACCTCGTGAGCGCCCACGGCACCGCCACCCCCGCCAACGACGGCGCCGAGTGCCGGGCCATCCGCGGCGCCCTGGGCGCGGCGGCGGACCGGGTGAGCGTCACCAGCTCCAAGAGCCAGTTCGGCCACACCCTCGGCGCCGCCGGGGCCGTGGGCGCCATGGTCGCCGTCCTCGCCCTCCGGGACCAGGTGGTCAGTCCCACGCTCCGCCTGGAGACGCCGGATCCCGCCTGCGACCTGGACTGCACACCCAAGGCGGCCCGGGCCCGGGAGCTCCGCGCGGCCCTGGTGAACGCCTTCGCCTTCGGCGGGAACAACGTGTCCCTGGCCCTGAGCCGCTGGGAGGGCCGATGAGCCCCCTTCCGCCGGCGATCGCCGTCACCGGCCTGGGCCTGGTCCTGCCCCCGGGGGATGGGATCGAGGCGGCCCGGGCGGCCCTGGCCCACGGCACGCCGGCCTTCGCGGACCTGCCGCCGGAGCTGGGCACCGGCCGCGGCGCCGCCTGCCGCGCCTTCGCCCCCGCCGGCATCATCCCGCCCATGCAGCTGCGGCGCCTGGACCGGCCCGGCCGCTTCGCCTGGGCCGCCGCGGCCCAGGCCTTCCGGGACGCGGGGATCGACCCCAAGGCCGGCCCGGGCGAGACCCTCGCCGTGGCCGCAGCCACCCTCACCGGCGGCAGCGAGGCCACGGAGGTC
>DASTWQ010000136.1:0-5122 GCA_035758545.1 Holophagaceae bacterium
CGCCGGCGACGAGGACCTCCTGCCGCGCGAACTGCTCGCGCTCGTCCGGGGCCTGGAGGCCCAGGTCTCCCGCCGGGACGAACTGGACGCGGCCCTGGACCCCGATCCGGTGCTGGGCCGGGTGGAGGCCCAGTACGTGGACCGGGAGCTGCGGGCCCTGCAGCGTCAATTACAGGAACCCCGGGTGATGGCCGACAAGGAACTGCAGGGGCGCCTGGAAGGCCGCCTGACCGGCCTCCTGGCCCGCAAGAGCCAATTGGCCCGTCAATTGCGTGTCTCCCGCTAGGGCGTCCTCGCCGATCCCGCCCTTGCGCGGAAGCGCAAACGTTTCATACTGAATGGTTCCGGCCCGAAACGCACACTGGGGTCCGTGTGCCCGGGCACGTCCGGCGGTCCTGCCCCCTGAATGGCTTGCCGGTTCTTTCCAGAGGATTGAATGCAGCTGACGCTCTCCCGTGAAGCCTACTACGAGCACACCAAGGCGCTCATCTCCCTCGCCCGGTCCCGCGGTTACCTCCTCTTCGACGAGCTGAACAACTTCCTCCCCGCCTCGGCCTCCAGCCCGGCGGATCTGGAGACCGCCCTGAACCTGCTGGGCCGGCTCGGCATCGGCGTGGGCGAGACCCCGGAGGCGGCCCTGGCCGCCAAGGCCCAGCTCGAACCCGAGTACGAGGTCATCGAGCAGCCGGTGAAGCAGTCCAAGGACGACATGGACGTCGACCTGGACAGCTCCGACAGCGACAAGTACAACGATCCGGTCCGCATGTACCTCAAGGAGATGGGCACCGTGCCCCTCCTGAAGCGCGAGGACGAGGTCGAGATCGCCAAGCGCATCGAGATCGGCGTGCGCAGCGTCATGCGCGCCCTCTCCCGCTCCCGCCTCGCCGTGGGGCTGCTCATCGACATCGGCAAGATGCTGAAGGAGAACCCCGGCAAGATCCGCGAGGTCGTGGGTCTCTCCGACGAGGTGGACGAGGACGAGGACGCCGAGAACACCAGCGCCACCCAGCACGTCCACCACCAGTTCGAGAAGCTGCTGGTCTACGACCAGGCCCTGCAGGAGCTGCTGGACCTCAAGAAGCTCGTGGACGCCGGCGAGAAGACCCTGCCCAAGAAGCGCAAGATCGAGCGGGAGATCCTCCGCGCCCGGGGCCGTGTGGCCCGGCAGGTCCGCAAGCTGGGCCTCAACAGCCTGGCCGTCACCCGCCTCATCGACAAGATCACCGCCCAGCACGCCCAGGTCATGGCCGGCGAGCGCAAGCTCCGGGAGCTGAAGGACCGGCTGAAGAACCCCGCCTTCGCCAAGCTCAAGGAACGGTACAAGCAGGAGCAGGAACACATCGAGAAGACCCTCCAGGACTTCTTCCTGAAGTTCGAGACCGACAGCCAGCGGTTCCACAGGGACTTCAACGACCTCAAGGCCGCCGAGTCCATCAGTCGCGCCGCCAAGGCGGAGCTGATCGAGGCGAACCTGCGCCTGGTGGTGTCCATCGCCAAGCGCTACACGAACCGCGGCCTGCAGTTCCTGGACCTCATCCAGGAAGGCAACATCGGCCTCATGAAGGCCGTGGACAAGTTCGAGTACAGCCGCGGCTTCAAGTTCTCCACCTACGCCACGTGGTGGATCCGGCAGGCCATCACCCGCGCCATCGCGGACCAGGCCCGGACCATCCGCATCCCGGTCCACATGATCGAGACGATCAACAAGCTGATCCGCACCCAGCGCGAGCTGGTGCAGAAGCTGGGCCGCGAGGCGACCACCGAGGAGATCGCCCACGCCATGGACATGCCCGTGTCCAAGGTCCGGAAGGTGATGAAGATCGCCCAGGAGCCCATCAGCCTCGAGACCCCCATCGGCGAGGAGGAGGATTCCCACCTCGGCGACTTCATCGAGGATAAGACCGTCTCCAGCCCTATCGACCAAGTGGTGCAGTCCCGCCTCAAGGAGACCGTCGGCAACGTGCTCAAGACCCTCACCGAGCGGGAGGAGAAGGTCCTGCGCCTGCGCTTCGGCGTCGGCGACGAGGCCACGGAGCACACCCTGGAGGAGGTCGGCAGCGAGTTCGCCGTCACCCGCGAGCGCATCCGCCAGATCGAGTCCAAGGCCCTGAGGAAAATTCGCCACCCGCGTTACAGCAAGACCCTGAAGGCCTTCCTGGGCTGAATGCGGGAGGACCGCCGGTGTGGGTCGGCGAATTTGTGAGCTGAGGCCCGCAGGGCCGAAGGAACATCCCGTAGGGATGCGAACAGGATTCGCCACCCGCGTTACAGCAAGACCCTCAAGGCCTTCCTGGGCTGATGCCGCCCGGCGCTCCGTCAAGCCCCCGCAGCCGCGGGGGCTTTTTCGTCTAGGCTGATGCCATGGCCTCCGCCCCCCGATCCGGCCCCTGGGAGCCCCTGCGGCATCGTGTCTTCGCCATCCTGGTGACCGCCAACCTGGCGTCCAACATCGGGACCTGGATCCAGAACGTGGGCGAGAAGTGGCAGATGGCCGAGCTGACCCGCTCGCCGCTGCTCATCTCCCTCATCGAGACCGGCACCACCCTGCCCATCCTCTTCCTGGCGCTCTCCGCCGGCGCCCTGGCGGACATCCTGGACCGGCGCAAGCTGCTCCTGGCGGCCCAGACCTACATGCTCGTGGTGGCGGCGGCGATGTCCGCCCTCACTTTCGCCCACCTGATCTCGCCCACGGTCCTCATCGCCATGTCCCTGCTGCTGGGCGTGGGCGCGGCCCTGACCCAGCCTGCCTGGCAGGCCATCGTGCCGGAGCTCCTGCCCCGGGAGCAGATCCCCAGCGGGGTGGCCATCAATTCCGCCGGGTTCAATGTGAGCCGGGCCGTGGGCCCGGCCATCGGCGGGCTCATCGTCGGGCTCCTCGGCCCCGCCTGGGCCTTCGCGGTGAACGCCGTCAGCTTCCTGGCGGTGGTGGCGGCCCTCTGGGGCTGGAAGCGCCAGGTGGCCACCCAGGATCTGCCCGGGGAGCGCTTCCTGGGGGCCGTGAAGGTCGGGCTCCGCTACGTGCGCCACAGCCGGCCTCTCCAGGTGATCCTGGCCCGGGCCGTGGCCTTCGTGTTCTTCACCGGGATCATCTTCAGCCTGCTGCCGAGCCTGGCCATCCACCACCTCCACACCAGCTCCGAGGGCTTCGGCCTGCTGCTGGGCTGCATCGGCGCCGGCGCCGTCACGGCGACGGCCTTCCTGCCCCGGCTCAGGGCGCGGATGGAGACGAACCGGCTCCTGCTGGCCTTCCACCTCCTCGCGGTGGCGGGGATCGCGCTGCTGGGCTACTCGGGCAACGTCTGGGTGGCCGCGGCGGCCCTGCTGGCCTGCGGCATGAGCTGGCTATCGGTGCTCTCCACCATCAATACGGCGATCCAGCTGTCGGTGCCCTCCTGGGTGAAGGCCCGGGCCTTCGGGTGCTACACCATGAGCTGGGGCGGCTCCCTGGCCCTCGGCGCCGCCTTCTGGGGCGCCGTGGGCTCCCGCTTCGGGATCCGCGCCGCCTTCCTGGCCTCCGCCACCGGCCTCCTCGTCGCCCTCCTCCTGGTGCACCGGCTCCGGATCGAGGCCCTGGAGCACGAGCCCGACCTCAGCCCCCACCGGGCGGCGCCCCATCCGGACGCCGGCATGGATCCGGAGGCCGGCCCCATCCTCATCCAGCTCGAGTACCGGATCCCGAAGGAGCGGTGCGACGAGTTCCGCGCCGCCATGCGGGAGGTCCGCCGCATCCGGAAGCGGGACGGCGCCATCCGCTGGTCCCTCTTCGAGGAGCCCGCAGCGGGGGACGAGGCGTCGGTGGCCTTCCAGGAGAGCTTCGTCAGTTCCAGCTGGGGCGAACACCTGCGCCAGCATCACAGGGCCACGGTGGAGGACCGGGGCATCTTCGCCGCGGCCTATCGCCTGGATCCCGAGGGACGCCCCCGCATCCGGCACCTGGTCGCCGCCTGGGAGGACCAGGAGACCCTCATCGACCGGATCTGGGAGTAGGTTCTTCAGGCTGGAGGCTGGAGGCTGGAGCTCAGGACTCGACGCCCCGGGGCGCGTCACATGAAGAAAGTCCGGCGCCAAGGGCGCCGCACCAGACGACCTCCAGCCTCCAGCCTCCGGACTCCAGCCTCGAGCTCCCACCTGCATCCCGTTGACCGGAGTGCCTCCGCCTTGTGATCCTGAGGAGAGGCTCCCCCGTGCTTTCCAAAGACCAGATGCTGGGCAAGTACCAGATCCTTGACCGCCTGGGGTCGGGGGGCTTCGGCGCCGTGTACCTGGCCATGGACACCTGGGTGAACCGCAAGGTCGCCCTGAAGGTGCCCCACCAGCAGCAGGACGAGATCGTGGACCTGCTGAAGGAGCCGCGCATCATGGCCTCCCTCAAGCATCCCAACATCGTCGAGCTCATCACCGTCGAGCGGAAGAACGGCATCTTCTTCATGGTGCTGGAATACGTGGACGGCGAGAGCCTGGACCGCATGGTGCGCCGGGAGCGCGCGCTGCACCCCTCCCGGGCCCTCGAGATCGGCATGGACGTGGCCTCGGCCATCGCCTTCGCCCACAGCCACCAGGTCCTCCATCGGGACCTGCGCCCCGCCAACATCCTCGTCACCAAGGAGGGGGTGGCCAAGGTCACGGACTTCGGCACCAGCCGCGTGCTGGAGATGCAGCACGTCCCCTTCGCGCCGACCCGCATCGGCTCCCCACCCTACATGGCACCGGAGCATTTCCGCGGGCGGGCGGTGTTCCAGTCGGACCTCTGGAGCCTGGGCATCACCTTGTACGAGCTCCTCACCGGCACCGTGCCCTTCTACGACGCGGATCCCCTGAAGATCGCCCAGGCCCAGACCAGCCAGGAGATCGTGCCCCCGCACCTGCGGAACCCCGCGGTGCCGAAGGCCCTCTCCGAGGTGGTGATGAAGGCCCTCTCCGTCAACCTCGGCGACCGCTACCTCAGCGCCCGCGCCATGCTCGACGACCTCACGCGCCTGCGGCAGGGCGTGACCAAGGACACCCGCCCCCTGGGCGCGGCGGTGGCCTCGCTCACCCAGAGCTCCAGCGGCCATCCCACCCTGCGCAGCGCCACCCAGCAGCGGCTCTGCAAGTTCTGCTACAAGCCCCTGCCCCGCATGGC
>DASTWQ010000158.1:0-2713 GCA_035758545.1 Holophagaceae bacterium
GGGAAGGTCTTGGCCTCGTCCCACGCCATGACCTTGGGGCGGATCTCCTTCTCGGCGAACTTGCGGACCTCCTCGCGGAGGGCTTCGACGTGATCGGGCAGCGTGACATCCATGGCCTTCGCCTTTCGAAAGGAGGGCCAGCCTAGCGCGCGATGGAGACCGATTTATGGCTCTATAAGGAATTCTTATGAAGGCCTAGGCCAGCAGAAGCTCCGCCTCCCGGGGGCCGGCCTCGGCGACGGCATCGGCCTTGTCCTTGGTCTTCAGCTGGAGCTGGAGCTGCTGCTTCTGGAGCAGCTTCTCCGCCTGAGGCATGAGCTCGATGGCCTTCTGGACCACGGGGTCCATCCCCGCTCCGACCTTGGCGCCGGACTCCAGGCCCGAGCCCACGTTGGCCAGCTCGATGGCCAGCTGGTCCTTGATGTCCGCCAGGTCCTTGGTCCAGGCGCTGTCGGGCACCTCGATCTTCTGGGCCGTCAGCCAGGCCTTGAAGCGGCCCAGGAGGGCCTCGTCCACGGGCTCCGCGGGCCGGAACCCCGCGCGCTCCTTCTCGGTCACGGCGAACCGGAAGAAGGCGGACTTGCGGAAGCGCAGGTCGATCATCACGGTGTCCGCCTTGGGGGGCGCCGCGACCACGTCCGGCGTGATGCCGCCGCCGCCGTAGACCGTGCGGCCCAGGTCCGTCTTGTAGACCGGGCCCTGGGGGGCCTGGGCGGGCTCGTCATCGGGGTTGTAGTAGTCGTCCAGGCCGTGGGAGTAGTCCCGCTGGATGCAGCGGCCCGAGGGCGTGTAGTAGCGGGCGGTGGTGAGGGCGAGGCCCCGGGTGCGGCCGATGGGCAGGACGCTCTGGACCAGGCCCTTCCCCCAGGAGGTGGTGCCCACCACCAGGCCGCGGTCGTGGTCCTGGATGGCGCCGGTGACGATCTCGCTGGCGGAGGCGGTGCCGCGGTTCACCAGCACGACGACGGGGAAGGTCTCCGGCGGCGCGCCGGCGGGGGTGCGGGTCTCCTGGACATCCTTCTCGTCCCGGCCCTTGGTGGTGACGATGAGCTGGTTGGGGCCCAGCAGCTGGCCGCAGACGCCGATGGCCGCGTCCAGCAGGCCGCCGGGGTTGTTGCGCAGGTCGAGGACGAGGCTCTGCATGCCCTGCTTCTTGAGCCGGCCGATGGCGGCCTGGAACTCGTCGCTGGTGGTCTCGCCGAAGTCCTTGATGGAGATGTAGCCCGTGGTGGGAGACAGCATGAAGGCGTACTGCACGCTGTTGCTCGGGATCTCCGCCCGGACGACGGTGAAGTGGAGCAGGTCCGGCACGCCGGGCCGCTGGATGCCCAGCTCCACCGGGGTGCCCTTCTGACCGCGGAGCTTCTCCAGGGCCTGGTTGCTGCTCCAGCCCTCGGTGCTCTGGCCGTCGATCTCCTTGATGAGGTCCCCGGCACGGATGCCCAGGCGCTCGGAGGGGCCGCCGGGGATCGGGCTGATGATGGCGACGCCCTGCTCCTGCTGGGTGATGATGGCGCCGATGCCGAAGAAGCTGCCCCGCTGGTCCTCCCGCATGAGCCGGAACTCGGTCTCGTCGAAGTAGTTCGAATGCGGATCCAGGGTGTGGAGCATGCCCTGGATGGTGGCGTGGGTCATCTGCTTGGGCGTGGGCGGCTCGGGGCTGTCCTTCTGGACCAGGCCCATCACCTCCGTGAGGGTGTCCAGAGTCTTCAGGCGCCCGGCGTCCTCGCCGCCCCGGCCGGCCAGTGGCACGTAGACCACCGCCGTCCCCAGGACGGTCACCCACATCCAGTGCTTCTTGATCCAGGCGGCCATGGCGCTCCCGGGGAAGGCTCCAGGATACGCCGCTTTCCAGGGGCGGGCGTCGGGCGCCCTCAGCCCTTGGGGAAGCCGCTGAGGATGGCCTGGGCGGCGGGGATCATCCGCTCCTTCCGGGCCCGGGTGGCCCAGATCACGGATTCGAACTGGCGGTAGGCCCGCTCCAGGTCGTCGTTCACGATGAGGAAGTCGTAGGCGTGGTAGAGGTCCAACTCGTGGCGGGCGTGCTGGAGCCGCAGCCGGACCTGGTCCTCGCTGTCCTTGCCCCGGCCCCGCAGCCGGGCCTCCAGGGCCTGGGCCGAGGGCGGCAGGATGAAGATCATCACCGCGTCCGGGATGGCCCGGCGCATGTTCAGGGCCCCCGTCGTCTCGATGTCCAGGAGCACGTCCTTGCCCGAGGCCAGGACCTCCTCCAGCCAGGGCCGGCTGGTGCCGTAGCGGCGCTCGTAGACCTGCACCCACTCCACGAAGTCGCCGGCCCGCACCATGGCGTCGAAGCGGTCGTCGTCCACGAAGAAGTAGTCCTGCCCGTCCACCTCCCCGGGCCGGGGCGGCCGGGTGGTGACCGAGGTGGAGAAGACCAGGTCCGGCACCCGCTCGATGAGCCGCTGGGACAAGGTCGACTTGCCCGTCCCCGAAGGGGCCGAGACCACGAAGACGTTGCCGGGGTGCTGGATCACGGGCGTCCCAAAAGGAAAGGGTAGCGGGAGGGCACGGGCCGCGGGGGAAACTCGGTCGGATTTTCCGCCGGGCTCAGCGGCCCCTGCCCCGCCGGACCGCGTCCTCCGCAGGCAGGAGCCCCCGCCCCGCCGCCCGCAGGAGCCGCTGGAAGCTCGGGCAGGCGAAGTGGTCCGGCGCCGGGCAGGCGGCGGCGTGGCGCAGGCCGTCCCGCAGG
>DASTWQ010000164.1:0-3099 GCA_035758545.1 Holophagaceae bacterium
CCGCCAGGGTGGGGACGGTGCGGTTCACCTGCTGCCTTGGCAGGACCACCTGGTAGCCCCGCGCCGAGTCGCCATCCACCAGCGCCAGCCGGTCGCTGAAGGAGAAGATCTCCAGCACGAGCTTTCCGGAGGCGGGCGCCAGGAGCACCACCAGGGTGCCGCTGCCGCTCTCCTTGCCGTCCCGCAGGCTCCACTTGTACTTCGCGCGCACGGAGGCGAAGGGCAGCGGCGCCGGGGGCGCGGGAGCGGGCTGGGCCGTCGGGGGGTGGGCTGGCGGCGTCGGGGCCGGTGGGGCCTGGGCCGAGAAGGCCGGGGGGGTCGGGATCACTCCTCGTCCCCATCGGGGGCGCCGGTGTCATCGCCGGTGTCCTCCGCGCGGGCACGGGCCTTGGCCTGGGCGGCGCGGACGTCCTCCAGGCGCTTCTCGAGGGCGTCATGGCCCGGGAAGGCGAAGGCCAGGGCCCGCTCCCACTGGGTGATGGCCTCATCGGTCTTGCCGAGCTTGAGCAGGACCTCGCCGAGATGCTGGCGCACGTCCGCGCTGAAGGGGCGGAGCTCGGCGGCCCGGCGGAGCTGGGTTTCCGCGGCCTGGGCGTCACCCTGCTTGAACCGGAGCCAGCCGAGGGAATCCACGAAGCTCCCGTTGTCCGGCTCCTGCTTCACCGCCGCCTCGATGAGGGCCGCGGCCTCCTTCAGGTCGCCGCCATGGTCCAGCAGCAGGTAGCCCAGGTTGTTCTGGAGGGTGGCGTTGCCCGGGGCGAGCTTCTGGGCGGCCCGGAGGGCCCGGAGGTTGTCCTCGGGCCGGTCCAGCTGATCATAGGCGTTGGCCTCCAGGAGCAGCAGGTCGGCGGTGTCCGGCGCCCCCAGGGCCTTGGCCCGCAGCAGGGTGTCCAGGCAGTCCTGCCATTGGCCGAAGCCGGCCTTCAGCTCCGCCAGGGTCTCGAGATCCAGCTGGCGCAGGCGGGCCTCGCGAGCGGCGCGGCCCTTCGGGAGCGCCGCGGCCTCCTTGAAGAAGGGGCGGTCCGGGTAGCGGGCGGCCCCCGCGGCGAGGGCCTTGGCGGCCCCCCGGAAGTCGCCGGTCTCTACCAGGGCCTGAAGTTGCAGGGAGGCCAGGTCTCCGGCCATGGCGGGCCGGGGCGGGTCCGCCTTCAGGTCGGCGAGGAGGTCCTTGGGCTCACCCTGGAGCAGCAGGGCCTCCGCGTGGATCACCTGGACCAGGTCCTGGATATGGACCTTCTCCGGGACATCCGAGGCTGGCAGGACCTTCCTCAGGGCCTCGAGGCGCGCGGCGGCCTCCCCGAAGCGCCCCATGTTCATCAGGCAGAGCGCCATGTTGAAGGAGGTGCCGGGGTTCTCCTGCAGGGCCTCGGCCCGCTGGAAGTCCGCGAGAGCCTTCGGGTAGTCGGGAATCCGCAGCTCCACGAGGGCGAGGCTCTCCCAGACGCCCGGCTCGTTCGGAAGGTGCCGGGCCAGCAGGCGGTAGCTGTCCTCGGCGTGGGCGAGGAAGCCGCTCTTCATCTGGTCCCGGGCCAGCTGCTCCAGCTGCTTGAGGTCCTCGGGCCGGGGGCCGGGCCGGTCGCAGAGGGCCATGACCGCCTCCCGGCGGCCGGCGTAGTCCTTCAGCACCCAGGCGTGGATGGCAGCCCGCTCCCAGGCGGGAACGAGGTCCGGCCGCAGCCGACCGAGGTGGAGCCAGGCCTCCAGGGCGGTGGCATCGTCCGAGGCGGCTTCGGCCGCCTGGGCCAAGTAGGCCCACATCTGCGCGTCCGTGGGCAGCCGCGCGGTGGCGGCCTTCAACGCGGTGATGGCCTCCGGCAGGGCCTCCCTGTCCGTGCGGGCCTTCCGGTAGAGAAGGCTGCCCAGCTGGCCCAGGGCCTCACCGGAGCGGGGCTCCAGGGCGATGGCCCGGCGGGCCTCGGGGATGGCGCCGTCGAGGTCGTTGGACTCCTCCAGCGCCTCGGACAGCCGGAGGTGGGCCTCGGCGCTGCGGGGCACCAGGGCGATCACGCGCCGGTAGAGCGCCGCCGCGCCCTTGGGATCGTCACCGCCATCCCGGAGCTGGAGCGACCGGGCCCGGAGCATGAGGGCGCGGGGATCGTCCTGGCGCGTGGCCGTGGTGGCCGAGGTCCCGGCCGGAGGTTTCGGCGCCGGGGCCTGGGCGGCCGCCGGGAGGGCCAGGGCGCCGGCCAGGAGGAGGATGGGGGAGATCCGGGGATCAGGCACGGGCAGGGTCCTCCAGGAGCAGATGCCTCAGGCGGGCGTAGGGTTCGGCCCAGGCCTCCGGCGGTAGGCGCCGCTGCAGCGCGGGCCCGCCGGGACGGGGGAGGATGCAATGGATCTCGAAGGTGCCGCCCTCCTGGATGGCCTTCTTGTCCCGGGCCAGCCAGGGGCGCAGGGCCTCCCAGTCCGGAAGGTGGGTGGCGAGGGGCGCCAGCCGGGCCGCCAGGGCCCCGAGGACCGAGGGCGGGAAGGGCTGGAGCCCCTGGGACTCGGAGAGGTGGCAGGCGGCGATGAGGCCCATCCCGACGGCTTCGCCGTGGAGCAGGGCATAGCCGCTGGCGGATTCCAGCGCGTGTCCGAGGGTGTGCCCCAGGTTGAGCAGGCGGCGTTCACCCTTCTCTGTGGGGTCCCGGTGGACGATCTCCGCCTTGAAGCGGAGGGCCCGCTCGATCCAGACCGTGGACACCGGCGCCGGGGAGAGCAGGGCGTCCAGCCAGTCCGAGTCCCCCAGCAGCAGAGCGGTCTTGATGAGCTCGTAGCGGCCGTTCTCCAGCTGCCGCCTGGGGAGGGTCCTCAGGAAGTCCGTGCAGGCCACTAGGCGGCGGGGCGGATGGAAGGCGCCGACGAGGTTCTTGCCGGCGGGCAGGTCGGCGCCGGTCTTGCCGCCGAGGCCCGCATCCGCCATGGAGAGGACGGTGGTGGGCCAGGCCTGCCAGGCCACGCCCCGGAGGTACAGGGCCGAGGCCAGGCCCGCGAGGTCCGTGAGCACACCGCCGCCCACGGCCACCACGGTGGCGTTGCGGGTCAGGGGCAGCTCGGACCAGGTCTCCAGCCAGGGAAGGACCGCCTCAAGGCGCTTGTGGGGCTCGTCCACCGAGA
>DASTWQ010000242.1:0-4627 GCA_035758545.1 Holophagaceae bacterium
GGTGGCGAGATCCGGCACGAGGATGGTCGCCTGCTGGGCCGGCACGAAGGCGCCTGGCGCTACACCGTGGGCCAGCGCAAGGGCCTGGGCATCGCCCATCCGGCGCCCCTCTACGTGACGCGCCTCGACCTCGCCGCGCGCACCGTCTGGGTGGCGGAGGACGAGTCCCTCGGCGGGCTCGACCTGCAGGCCCGGGAGCTGAGCTGGACCGGCGCGCCGCCGGAGGCGCCCTTCCGCTGCGCCGCCCGCATCCGGGCCCGTAGCGCCGAGGCCCCCTGCACCGTCACCCCCCTGCCCGGGGGACGGGCGCAGATCCGCTTCGACGCGGCCCAGCGCGCCATCGCGCCGGGCCAGGCCGTGGTCCTCTACGACGGCGACGCGGTGCTCGGGGGCGGCTGGATCTCAGGTTGAGGTCACAGGCCGCCGGCCGCGGCCGTCCCAAGAGCGGAGGCACCATGATCGAGAAGCTGCACCTCACCGACGACGAGTGGCGCGCCCGGCTGACGCCCGAGCAGTACCGCGTGCTGCGGGAGCACGGCACTGAGCGGGCCTTCACCGGCGAGCTCTGCCACGCCCACGCGCCGGGCACCTACGCGTGCGCGGGCTGCGGGCTGGAGCTCTTCCGGTCCGAGACAAAGTTCGACAGCGGCACCGGCTGGCCCAGCTTCGTGGCGCCGCTGCCGGAAGCGGTGGAGACCCGCACGGACACCAGCTACGGCATGGTCCGCACGGAGGTCCACTGCGCCCGCTGCGAGGGCCACCTGGGCCACGTCTTCCCGGACGGCCCGCCGCCCACCGAGCTGCGCTACTGCATCAACTCGGTGTCCCTGACGAAGCTCTGAGCCGCGCCGGGAAAGAGGAAAGCCCCGCGTCCGCGGGGCTTTCTGCTTGGAGGCGCCGATCGGAATCGAACCGATGAGTACAGGATTTGCAGTCCCGGGCCTTACCACTTGGCTACGGCGCCTTGCTGTGTTGCTGCCTACTTACGACTCGGGCCGCTTGCGCGGCCCGGGTGTGGTGGAGCGGGTGATGGGATTTGAACCCACGACTTCAACCTTGGCAAGGTTGCACTCTACCACTGAGTTACACCCGCGTCGAACCTTGATCCTACCAAACCGGCGGCGGAGGTCAACGCCCTTTTTTCGCAGCACAGGCCGGGCAAAGCCCGAAGAGCGCGAGCTGGTGCCGCGTGAGTGTGAACCCGGCCTGTTCCACCATGCGCGAGAGCGCTTCGTCGAGTCCGCAGCCGTCCACTTCCACCATGCGCCCGCAGGCTTCGCACTGCAGGTGGTGGTGGTGGTGCGCGCTCTCGCAGCGGACGAACCGCATCACCTGGTCGGGCCCGAGAATGCTCTCGGCCCAGCCCTCCTGGACGAACCGCTCGAGGTTCCGGTAGACCGTCGGGAGGCCGGAACGGCGGCCCTCCATGCCTTCCCAGATCTCCTCCACCGTGAGCGGGCGGTCAGAGCCCTGGAGCACCGCAAGGATGGCCTGGCGCTGGGGCGTCTGCTTCAACCCCGCGTCACGGAGGGAAGGGATCGAGGAGGCTCGGGCAGGCATGGGTCCAGTGTCTCAAAAACGCCCCTGACGCGCAGGCTCCCTTGTCCGATGCTGGTGCCATGCCTCCCTCCGACCGTTCCCGCCCCCGGCAGGGCCCGCCCTTCCTGCCGCTGGCCTTCCGTCTCGGCGCGAGCCTGGGCCTGGGCGCCCTTCATCTGGCGCTGCCCCCGGATGGCCCCCTGCCTGGCGAGGCCTTCTACCTGGGCTTCCTCGCGGCGGTCTTCCTGGAGGGGGTGGTGGAGGCCTACCGGGGCTTCGACCTGCGGGGGGATCCCTTCTCGGTTCCCTCCAAGCGCTGGATCCGCTGGAACCTCGCCCTGGACATCGCGGTGGTGCTGCTGGTGGTGGCCTTCCAGGGCGTGAACCAGGAGCGTCTCTTCACCTTCTACGTCCTGCCGGTCCTGGCGTCGGCCTTCTACCTGGGCACCCTGGACATCCTGGGCGTCGCGATGCTCACGGCCGGCGCCCACATCTCCATGGTGCTGGCCTTCGACGCCGGCTGGCTGCCGGCCTTCGGCCGGACCCTGCCGGCCCTGGGCCGGGATCCGGCCGACACGGCGCTGATCCTCTCGCTGGCGACCCTCCAGATCTTCGCGGCGGCCCTGGTGGTGGTGATGCTGCGCCGCAACATCGAGCGGCTCGACGCCAGCCTCGTCGCCTCCGAGGCGGCGGTGGACGAGCTGGAGGCCCTGCACCGTCGCGTGGTGGATTCGCTCTTCTCAGGCCTCGTGACCCTGGACGGGTCAGGCCGGATCACCTCCGCCAACCCGGCCGCGTCCCAGATCCTCCAGCGGCCGGTCCAGGCCGGGCAGCCCCTGGCCTCGCTGTTCCCCGGCGCTGAGGCCCTGGAATCCGCCATCCAGGAGGCCCGCCGCTTCGAGCTGCCCATGACCGCCCCCGATGGGGAGTCCCGGATCCTGGGAGGCCAGAGCGCCCCCCTGAAGGAGAGCCTCGGAAGCGAGCCGCCCGGGCACCTGCTCATCTTCCAGGACCTGACGGAGTTCAAGGCCATGGAGGACCGGACCCGGGTGGCCGAACGGCTTGCGGCGGTGGGCCATCTCAGTGCGGGCCTGGCCCACGAACTCAGGAATCCGCTGGCCTCGATCATGGGCTGCGTCCAGCTGCTGCAGGACGACCGCCAAGGCCCGGAGATGCAGCGGCGGATCCTCGGGATCCTCGCCCGGGAGTCGGGCCGGGTGGACGCGATCGTCCGGGATTTCCTCGACTTCGCCCGTCCCTCGGAGCCCAAGCGGGAGCTGCGCCACCTCCCCGCCGCCATCGAGGAGGTCCAGGCCAGCTGGGAGACCGATCCCCGCACCGAAGGGCTGGCGCTCGAGCTGGAGCGGCCCCCGGACGTCTGGATCGAGACCGACCCGGTGGGATTCCATCGGATGCTGACCAACCTCCTGGCCAACGCCCGGAAGGCCGTCGCCGGGGTCCGGCGCCCGGAGGTGAGCCTCGGCTTCCGGCTCGAGGGGGAACGGCTCAGCCTGCTGGTGCGGGACAACGGCTGCGGCATGGACGCCGAGCGCCTGCGGACGCTCTTCGTCCCCTTCACCTCCGGTTTCGAGGAGGGGACGGGCCTTGGCCTCTCCCTGGTCTACCAGTTCGTCCAGTCCCTCGGCTGGGAGATCCAGGTGGAATCGGCCCCAGGCAAAGGCACGCGTATCCGCGTCAGCCTGCCTGTGCGCCAGATCAAGGCGCCCGCTTCCCTGGGCGGGTAAACTAATCCCGCCCTTCCGGCATCACAGGATACAGACCCCACCCCTTGCGGGCGTGGAACCGGCCCTGCCACCCTTTCGGCATCCCCCGGCTCCAGGCGGATCCACCCGGTCCCCCCCTGCGCACCGCCTCCTTGACAGGTCCCGGCACCGCCATGAACCGCAAGCTCATCCGACCCAACCTGAGCGAGCTGAAGGAGAAGCTGGGCCGTCCCGGCTCCGGCGGCGCGCAGGAGATCCTGACGCCCGCGCCCTCCCCGGTAGGGCCGGACGGCCAACCCAATCCGGCCGCGGATCTGAACGCCGCCACCGCCCCGCAGGGCCTCGGCAGTCCCCGCCGACGCATCGCGCCGCCGGAGCAGACGAACGCCGAGAGCTTCTACTACCTGAAGCAGATGCAGTCGAAGACCCCGATGGTCATCGTCCTCCACAACGATGAGAAGCTCCGTGGCGTCATTGAGTGGTACGACAAGCACTGCCTCAAGATCAATCGGGTGAAGGAGCCCAACCTGCTCGTGCCCAAGCACAACATCAAGTACATGTACAAGCAGGAGGAGGAGCCGCGGGTGCGGCGCAAACCCTCCAAGAAGGACGAGGCCGCGCCGCCCGCGGACGTCGACCTGAACCTCTACGACTGAGCGCGGGGACCCGCGCCGCCATGGCCCGCCGCCCCCGACTCGCGATCACCCTCGGCGATCCCGCCGGGATCGGTCCGGAACTGCTGCTGAAGAGCCTGCCGGCGCTGAACGCCGCCGCGGAGCTCGTGGTGGTGGGCGCCCGGGCCGGGGTGGAGCTGCTGGAGCGCCGGGGCGGCGCGCCCTTTCCCTGGTCCTGGGAGCCCGCCACCGGCGGCGAGTTCGGGGCCGCATGGACCCTCCGCCGAGGGGAATCCGAGGCCCACTGGGTGGACCCGATGCCGGGCCTCCAGTCGGAGATCGCCCTCGGCCAGGGCTCCGCCGCCTCCGGCCGTTGCGCGGTGGAGGCCATCCGCCTGGGCGCGCGCCTGGTCCTGGACGGCCGGGCGGACGCCCTCGTGACCCTGCCCATCTCCAAGGCCGCCGCCCAGGCCGCCGGCCATCCCTTCCCCGGGCACACGGAGTACCTCCAGGCGCTCACGGGCGCTCCCAAGGTGCGCATGGCTTTCCTGGGACCCAAGCTCCGGGTGGTGCTGCACTCGGTGCACCAGAGCCTGCGCTCGGCCATCGACGAGCTGGAGGCCGGCGCGCTGGCGGACACTCTGGCCTTCTCCGCGGAGCAGCTGGGGCGGCTGGCGGGGTTGGACGAGCCCCGGATCGCCCTGGCCGCACTCAATCCTCATGCCGGCGAGCAGGGCGCCTTCGGCGACG
>DASTWQ010000086.1:0-20448 GCA_035758545.1 Holophagaceae bacterium
GGGCCCCCTGCACGGCGGGGAGGAAGGCCGCGAGCCGCAGCAGGCGGTCCTCCGAGATGGCCAGGCGCGCGGCGGCGCGCGGCAGCGCGGGAGCGGGCGCTGATGCCGTCGCGGCCTGCGCGGGAGGGAGCCATACCTTTCGGGGCCGGGGCGAGCTCAGGGCCACGGAGGCCACCCAGAGCAGGCCCAGCAGCACGAACACCGCCGTCTTCAGATGACGCAGCAAGGCGGAGGCCAGGCCCCCGATCACCAGCTGGACCGCCAGCAGGGTCACCACGGCCTCCGCCACCAGCAGCAGCGCGAAGGGCGACCGGGTGGGATGGGCGGCGGCGAGCCCCAGGCAGAAGGCCACCAGGCCGGCGGCAATCGTCCCCGTGAGGAGGTCCCCCAGGCCGGCCACGAGCTCCGCTCCGAAGACCTCGCTCCGCCGGAGCGGGAAGCCCCGGAGACACTCCCAGGCGAGGCTCTTGGAGCCGCCGAGGACGCCGCCCAGGACCCCGCCGCCGAGGGCGAGGGCCGTGAGCAGCCCGCCGATGAAGACCGGTCCCCAGGGGTTGACGCTCCGCCCCAGCAGCCAGCCGGCGAAGGCCAGGCCGCCCACCATCGGCAGCAGGGCGAAGAAGGCCAGCGCCGCCGCGCCCACCGCCAGGGCCACCGCGCCGCCACGGCCCAGCTCCCGCCGGGCGCGGTTCCAGCCGGTCTGGGCGTGGGCCGCGAGGAGGGCCCGGACGTGGGTCACAGCCACGACAGCTCCCCGCCCTGGGTGCCGCCCACCAGCGACACGAAGAGCTGCTCCAGGCTCTCACCGCCCTGGCGCAGCTCCGCCAGCGGCCCGAAGCCCTTGAGGCGGCCGTCGTCCAGGATGGCGATGAGGGGGCAGAGCTTCTCCACCACCTCGAGGATGTGGCTCGTGAGCACGAGGGTCACGCCCCGGGTCTGCAGGCCCAGGAGGATGTCCTTGATGGTGCGGCTCGTGACCGGGTCGATGCCCTCGAAGGGCTCGTCCAGGAAGACGATGCGGGGGCCGTGCAGCAGGGCCGCGCTGAGGGCGATCTTCTTCTTCATGCCGAAGGAGTAGTCCGCGATGAGGGTGCGGGGCCCGGGCTTCAGGTCCAGCTTCTCGAAGAGCTCCGCCGCCCGGCGGTCGATCTCCGCGTCCTCCAGGCCGTGCATGCGGCCGGTGAAGCGCAGGTACTGGGGCCCGGTGAGCATGTCCAGGAGGGCCATGTCCTCGGGCATGGCCCCCACCTGGCGCTTGGCCTCCACGGTGTCGGGATCCAGGCCGAGCACCTGGATGCGGCCCGCCGAGGGTGGCACCAGGCCCGTGACCATCTTCAGGGTCGTGGACTTGCCCGCGCCGTTCCGGCCCAGCAGCCCCAGGAAGTCCCCCGGGGCGAGCCTGAGGCTGAGGTCCTTCACGGCGACCTTGTCGCCGTAGACCTTGGTGACGGACTGGAGCTCGAGCGCGGCCATGGCTTCGAGGCTACCCGAGGGGCGGCATGGGCTTCAGAACCTCAGGCCTCAAGTCGAGGCAGCGGCCTGCCGTTACCCCAGGCAAGCCTCCCAGACCAGGACCCACGCCCTCCTGTCGCCTACCACAGACGTCTAGCTGATATATGTTAAGAGTTGTGAATTTTATCGAAAATTTATGTTTCAATCCTATATTGAATCGAACCCCTCTGCCCTCTCAACCTCCCCCGAGTTTTCGGGATTTCCTCTCAGGAGCCTCCTTCATGAAGAAGCTCAGCCTTCTCGCCCTCGTCCTCAGCCTGCCGGCCCTGGCCCAGGCCCCCCAGTTCCACGTGGCCCTCAGCGGCCAGTTCGGCGACTACACCGGCCCCAGCGAGCAGCTGGCCCTCCGCTCCTACAACAACAGCGGTCCCTCGGTCTACAACGGCGAGCCCGTCACCTACGACATGAAGTCGAAGACGCCCCTGCAGCTGGACCTCGGCATCCAGAACGGGGACGACGACTTCGTCCTCTCCTACTGGGCGGGCAAGGCCAAGGGCGACGGCACCTTCGTCGCCGACAACGCCTTCACCTACTACTCCCCCTACGCGGACTTCCTGAGCAACATCGGCATGTCCAAGGGCAACTCCGAGGTCAAGGCGCACACCCTCGACCTGACCTGGACCCGCACCTTCGTGAAGAACGAGAAGGGCAGCCTGGCCTTCTCGCTGGGCCTCCGGGAGTTCAAGATCGAGCGCCACATGTTCCTGGACCAGTGGGACACCACGACCCCCACGATGCAGCACATGGGCTTCGACGCCATCGACGCCGAGAGCAAGGGCTTCGGCCTGAGCGCCGGCCTCCACGGCCGCTACACCTTCACCGACCGGGTCTGGCTGACCGGCGGCATGCAGGTGGCCATGACCAACGGCAAGAACGACTTCGAGTACCAGGAGAACTACGATCCCGCCTACTCCTCCGGCTACGGCAACCCCTACTACCAGGCGACCCTGAAGGGCCAGAAGACGACCTCCGTCCAGATCGACGCGGACCTGAAGCTCAACTTCAACTTCGTCGCCGGCTTCGACGGCTTCGTCGGCTACCGCATGAAGTCCTTCCAGAACGTGCTGGGCAACGATTCCGGCACCGTCTACGGCTACGAGAACATCCCCCAGTTCGGCCCCGCGACCGTCGGTTTCAATGGCGCCATCGTCGGCGTGGCCTACCGGTTCTAGGATCCTGCAGTTGAGGACAGCCCCCTCCAGCGCTGCGCGGGAGGGGGCTACTATTTTATTGGTGAAGTATATTGACGAAGTCGTAAATTTCTTGAAAAGAGCCAAGTTTTCTGCGAACAATCAGATATCCCTTTAGCCCCAGATGGGGCACCTTTCGGAGACTTGCATGAAGCTGCAGACGACCCTCGTGGCCGCCCTTGTCCTGGGCCTGGCCGCGCCCGCCTTCGCCCAGGACGGATTCCGCGTCGGGATCCAGGCCGGGTCCATGAAGACCACCGGCGAGGCGGCCTCCTTCGCCTACACCCAGCAGACCTCGGGCCCCATCCAGTCCGTCAACGGCCACAACTTCGATCAGGCCACCCAGTCCCCCCTGAGCCTGGACCTCGCCTGGGTGAAGGGCGACGACGAGTGGAGCCTCACCTTCTTCACCACGAAGAAGAAGACCAGCCAGACCCTGATGGACCCTGCGAACGGCGTCTTCCTCGCGGTCTTCCCCTTCAGCCTTGCGGATGCCGGTCTGACCGGGTCCCGTGAGCTCAAGGCCACGATCATCGACCTCAACTGGAAGCACACCCTCATCAAGGGCGACACCGGTTCCTTCGCCTTCAGCGCGGGCCTGCGCTCCAGCCAGGTGAGCGACGAGCGGACCTACCAGCAGCTCGACGCGGGCGGCGCCCCGAACAACACCAACATCCACATGAAGGGCAAGGGCGCTGGTTTCGGCCTGACCGCCGGCCTCCACGGCCGCATGAACTTCAATGAGCGCTTCTGGATGACCACGGGCTTCACCGCCGCCATGCTCAACAACACCAACAAGACGGATGACTACACCCTCTCGGGTAGCGGTCCGTCTGCGACCTTCAGCAACGACGACGTCCACCAGTCCCTGCTCCAGACCGACGCCTACCTGCGCTTCAACATGAACTTCGTGAAGAGCTTCAACGGCTACCTGGGTTACGAGGTGCGGAACTTCGGCACCGACAACGGCAAGATCAAGAACGCCTACACCGATCTGGGTCTGCCGACCACCTCCGGCTTCGGCCTGGCCGGCTTCACCCTGGGTGTCAGCTACACCTTCTGAGGACCGGTCCGGACCAAGACGAAGGGGGCCTCGCGGCCCCCTTCGTCTTGGTCCGATCGATGCCAGGTCAGCGCCTGAAGCCGCTGACAGTCTGGAAGTAGCGCGCGAAGGCGACCATGCCGCCGCTGGCCTGTTCCCAGTCGTAGTTCTCGTTGGGGGCGTGGTAGCCGTGCTCGGGGAGGCTGAGGCCGAGGAAGTAGACCTCGCAGCCCAGCACGTCCTCCATGGTCTTCACGGCGCCGATGGAGCCGCCCTCCCGGGTGAAGGAGCAGGGGGCGCCGAAGGCGAACTGGTAGGCGTCCCGGATGGCCTCGGCGTAGGGCCCGGTGACGTGGCCCTTGAAGGGGGCGAGGCCGTGCTCCTCGTGGACCTCCACGTCGGGGTTGTGCTCGCGCACGAAGGCCCGGACCCGGGCCATGACCGTGGCCTCGTCCATGTCCGGCACGAGGCGGCAGCTGATCTTCACCTCAGCTCTCGCGGGGACGGCGCTCTTGATGCCGGGGCCCTGGTAGCCGCCCACGACGCCATGGACCTCCATGGTGGGCTTGCCCCACACGCGGGTCAGCAGCTCCAGGGGATCCTCGGTGCGCAGGCCCTTGATCATGTGGTCCTGCTTGAACTGGGCCACGGTGAAGCCGCTGGCCTTCCAGCTCTCCAGCTCCTGGGCCGAAGGCGGCACGACCTCCTTGTAGAAGTCGGGGATCTTCACGTCGCCGGTGTCCCCGTCGAACATCCGCCCCACGAGGGTGATGAGCTCGGAGAGTGGGTTGCGCGCCGCGCCGCCCACGACGCCGCTGTGCAGGTCGTGGTCCGCGGTCTCCAGGGTGAGGCGGAAGCCCTTGAGGCCCCGCAGGCCCGCCGGGGTGCTGGGCTTGCCGCGGGTGATCCAGACGGTGTCGCTGACGACGATGGCGTCGGTCTTCAGGCGGTCCTTGTGCTTCTTGAGGCCGCCCTCGAAGTTGGGGGAGCCGATCTCCTCCTCCAGCTCCCAGAGGAAGTGGAGGTTGAGGGGCACGCCGGCTTCGCGCGCGGCGAGCGCGCCGAAGAAGGCCGTCACCGCCGGGCCCTTGTCGTCCGTGCTGCCGCGACCGCGGTAGACGCCGTCCTGATTGGTGAAGACGAAGGGCTCCGCCGTCCACTCCGGCTCGTTGGCGGGCTGCACGTCCATGTGGTTGTAGACCGTGATGCTGGGCAGGGCGGGATCCTCGCCGAACCAGCCGTGGATGAGCGGGTTGCCGTCGGTCTCGAGGATCTCCGCCTTGCCGCCGTGGCGTTCGAAGAGGGAGACCGCCGCCTCGGCGCAGCGCCGCACGTCGCCGGCCCGGGCGGGATCCGCGCTCACGCTGGGGATCTCCACCAGCGTCTTCAGCTCCGCCTCGAAGGCGGCGCGGTGCGCGGCCGCGAAGGCGGTGAGGGCGTCCTGGGTCAGCAGCTCGGGCTTCATGGGGGCTCCAGACGGAAGGGCCAGTTTATCGGAGAGCTGTTAAAGTTGCCCTTGCGATGAAGAATCGTCTCGTCTACCTGACCTTAACGGGCGCACTCATCTACCTGCTCCTTTGGGGGATGACGCAACTGGTCGGGGCTCCAGCGATCCGACAGATAGTGGAGCGTGAACGTCTGCCTTGTCCCATCCTCTCTCCCGAGGGGAGGGCACTGGGAGAATCGTCAAGTGCAATTGCTGTCGCTCCGTTCGTAGTAGTCGCGCATTTCCGCTGGAGTGACACAGCCATGGCAGGAAGCGGTGGAAAGTTGGTCTATCTTTCGGTTGGAACCAAAGGTTGGCTCTTGTCCGATAAGGCCGTCTGGTGGAAGTGATCCCCGCCTTTAGGGTTGCCGATTCGCCTCTTGAGTGAGATTTCACCCCGGATAGGGCCCCGCGGATCTCAGCCCGGCCATCGGGGCGAAGCCGAGCGCCAGGTTCAGGTTCTGGATCGCCTGGGTGGCCATGCCCTTGCCGAGGTTGTCCAGGGCCACCATCACGCTGAGGAGCGGGCCCTTTGCGGCGAGGCCCACATCCGCGAAGGCCGAGCCGGCGACCGCCGCCACCCGGGGTGAGCCTTCCACGAGGCGCACGGCGCCACCCGGGAAGGCGCGGGCATAGCGGTCCCGCAGTTCGGCCTCCGGGAGCGCTTCCGGCAGCCGGAGCTGGGCGGTGGCGAAGATGCCCCGCACCAGCGGCGCGGACTGGGGCGTGAAGGCCAGCTCCGGGGCCCAGTCCTCGGCGGCGAGGGTGGCCAGCACCTCCGCCTCGTGCTGGTGGTCCAGGATCTTGTAGGCCCGAAGGTCGTGGGCCCGGGAGGGATGATGGGTGGTCTCGGACGCATGGGCGCCGCTGCCGCTGGAGCCTGTCAGCGCCGTGACGGCCACGAAGCTCGGCTTCAGGTCCCTCAGGGGCAGCAGGGCAAGCTGGATCGCCGTGGCGAAGCAGCCGGGGTTGGCGATGCGCCGCGCGCCCGCCAGTCGCTCCGGCCGCCATTCGCTGAGGCCGTAGGCCCAGCCGTCCGTCCACCGGAAGTCCGTGGACAGGTCGATGACCGTGAGCCGGTCCGCGAGGCCGAGTCCGGCCCAGCGGACCTCGAAGTCCGCCAGCCGCGACCGCAGTTCGCCGTGGGGCAGGGCGCTGAAGAGCACGGGCCGGGCCGAGGCCGCGAGCCAGCCCCAGTCCGGCTCCGCATCGAAGGCGCCCTCCAGGAGGCCCCGCAGGTTCGGATGGACCGCGTGGAAGGGCTTGCCCGCGTGGGAGTGGGCCGTGCCCTTCAGGCCCCCCAGGTGGGGGTGCTGGATCAGCCAGCGCAGCAGTTCTCCGCCGCCATAGCCGGAGGCTCCGAGCACGAGCGCGTCGAAGGGAGCGGTGGCGTTCATGCCGTCACCCCGAGGCGGGCCTGGACCTTGGCGAGGATGGCCGCCCCCAGGGCGGCGGGGTCCCGCCGCGCGTTGGCCGCAGCGACGCCGAGGCCCTCCACGAAGCGCACGCCCACGCCGTTGTCTGTGGCCGGGCCCGCCACGAGATCGGTGGCGAGGCCGTAGTCCGCCTTCAGGTGCTCCAGGCCGCCGGCGACGCCGACGGGATCGTTGGCGCAGAGCACGAAGGCCGCCGAGGCCGCCATCAGCTCGCCGTCCGCGAGGATCTCCTGGACGCCGTACTCACCGAGGATGCCGTCGCCGGTCTCCGCCACGACCACGTCCACGCCGCCCGCCCCCAGGGCCCGCAGGATCGTCCAGGCCGAGGCCAGGGCCGTCTCCGGTCCCGTGCTCGGCAGGCCCGCGTCGGTGAAGTCGAGACCCTGGACCGCGCCGTGGTCCTTCATGGCGAGCACGTCCCGCATGAGCGAGACGCCGGTGAGCTTGCAGGCGCCGACCCTCAGGCCCGCCCGGGTGAGGGCCCGCACGATGACGCTGGCGGCGGCGGTCTTGCCGGCGTTCATGCAGGTGCCCGCCACGAAGACCGTGGGCGGCAGCGGCCTGCTGGCCGGGGGCACCGCGGCAGGCAGGAACGCGGGCCTGCCCTGCCGGCTTTGGAAGTCCGGGAAGCTGAGCACCTGGCCCAGGAGCTCCAGCTCGAAGGGCGGGCCCAGCTCCGGGTGGTGGGAGCTGCACCGGCCGATGACGCCGCCGAGGTTGAGAAGGTGCAGCGTGTCCCCCGCCTTCGCCGTCTCGGGCACCGCGCCCTCATAGCCCTGCAGGGCCCGCCGGTGGCCGAGGGCGCCGACGATGACGTCCCCGTCGTGCAGGGTGCTCATCCGCCCGTGGGGATCCTCAAGCTGGTTGTAGGTGCGCTTCTCGCCCTTCACCCGCGCCGCGACGACGGCGCCCTCCACGGCCTGGATCTCCGGCGCGAGGGTCAGCTTCGTGCCGAGCTTCAGGTTCCGGGTGACGGAGGCGATCTTGTCCACGGTGATCCTCATGACGCTTCTCCGGCCTGCGCGGACAGCAGCTGGGCGACGCCGAAGACCTTGCCGAAGGCCGCGGCCTCCTCGCCGGTCCAGAGCTTGTTCTCCTCGCCGTAGCGGGCGATCCGGGGATCCATGAGCGAGTGGGGGGAGCGCACGCCGTCCACGGCGGCGACGCGGGGATGGAGGGTCATCCGAACTTCGCCCGTGACCCGGCCCTGACTGGAGGCGAGGAAGGCCTCCAGGTCCTTCACGAGCGGATCGAAGGCCTTGCCCTCGTGCAGCATCGCCCCGTAGAGCTGGCCCAGCTGCTCCTTCCAGAAGAGCTGGGGCCCCGAGAGCACGAGCTTCTCCAGCTCCCGGTGGGCCTGGATTAGCAGGTGCGCCGCCGGGGCCTCGAAGCCCACCCGGCCCTTGATGCCGAGGATCGTGTCCCCCAGGTGGATGCCCCGGCCCAGGCCGTAGGCCCGGCCCAGGGTGTTCAGCCGCTCGATCAGCGCGACGGGGTCGAGGGCCTCGCCGTCCAGCGAGACGGGCACGCCCTGATGGAAGCCGAGGCGGAGGGAGACGGGGGCCGGCGCGGCCACGGGCCCGCCGGGGTAGGCCTCCTCCGGCAGCGCGTCCCAGCTGGTGAGGGTCTCGCGCCCACCGACGGAGCTGCCCCAGAGGCCCTCATTGACGGAATACAAGTTGGTCTTCGCCGGC
Source organism: Holophagaceae bacterium (assembly GCA_035758545.1). GTDB lineage: Bacteria > Acidobacteriota > Holophagae > Holophagales > Holophagaceae > JAFDVN01. The sequence goes on from DASTWQ010000086.1 coordinate 8,361, forward strand.
ACCTCGATCCCGCGCTCAGCGAGGAAGGCCACCTCCTGGGTCCGGCTCCAGCCCAGGCTCCGCACGGGCGCCAGGATGGGCAGGCCCGGCAGCAGGGCCTGGAACGCCACGTCGAACCGCACCTGGTCGTTGCCCGCGCCGGTGGAGCCGTGGGCCACGGCGTCCACGCCGAGCTCCCGGGCCGCCTCGGCGACGAGGCGCGCCTGGCAGATCCGCTCCGCGCTCACCGAGAGCGGATAGGTCTGGCCCCGGAGGGTGTTGCCGAAGAGGAGGTATTTGAGCGTCCCGTCGAAGAGCCGGGCCCGAGCGTCCACGGTGCGGTGCTCGGCGCCGAGCTTCGCGGCGAGGGCCTTGATGCGGGCCAGCTCCGCGGCGCCGAAGCCGCCGGTGTCCACGGTGATCGTGGCGACGTTCCACCCCTCCGCCTGCAGCCAGAGGGCGCAGAAGGTGGTGTCGAGGCCGCCGGAGAAGGCGAGGAGGACGGTGCCCTTCGAGGGCGGGGTCGGGGTCATGGTCAGTCCTGGAAGAGGGAGGTCGCGGTCTGATGGAGGGCGCCGCGGCGGCCGGCGAGCCAGGCCTGGTGCCGGGCCAGCTCCAGGCGGGCGGCGGATGCGAGGGGCGCGACCGGCGGCGGGCCGGCGGCGGTGCGGTCCGGCGCGAAGGATCCGTCCGCAAGCCGGGAGGCCACGGCGCGGTAGGCCTGGCGGAAGGGCGTGCCATCGGCCGAGAGACGGAAGGCCTCATTGGCGGCGTAGAGCTCGTCGGTGCAGGCGGCGGACGCGGCGGCCAGGTCCGGCTCCAGGCCCTCCACCAGCCGCGTCAGCACGGCCAGCATCTCCCGGGCGATGCGCACCGCGTCCATCAGAGGCTTCTTCAGGAGCTGGAAGTCCCGGTGGTAGCTGGAGGGCAGGCCGCCGGCGATCCGCTCCACCGTGGCCCCGAGGCCCCGGAGTTCCCGGGACCGGCCGCGGACCAGCTCCAGGGCGTCGGGGTTGCGCTTCTGGGGCATGAGGCTGGAGCCGGTGGTGAAGGCCGCGGGCAGCTTCAGGAAGCCGAAGCCTTCGGCGCCGTAGAGGCAGCCATCCCAGGCCAGCTTCTCAAGGGTGAGGCTGAGGCTCGTGAGCCAGGTGAGGAGGGCACCTTCGCCGCGGCCGCGGCCGTTCTGGACGTCCAGCGGGTTGCGTTGCACCCGCGAGAACCCGAGCCGCCGGGCGGCCTCGGTCCGGTCGAAGGGCAGGGGCGAGCCGAAGCCCGCCGCCGAGTGGGCTGGGGAGCGGTCCAGCCGCGCGTCCACCGCCTTGAGGGCCTCCAGCTCCTCCAGCAGGGCCTCGGCGAAGGCCTCGGCCCAGAGCCCGAAGCTGCTGGGCATGGCCCGCCGCAAGTGGGTGAGGCCCGGCAGCGGCGCGTCGCCATGGCGCTCGGCGAAGGCAAGCAAAGCCCCGGCGAGGGCGGTGGCATCCTCGCCGAGGTCCACCACCGCCGTCCGCATCCAGAGCCGCAGGGCGAGGGCCACCTGCTCGTTCCGGCTGCGGCCCAGGTGGATCTTCGCGCCGGTGGCGCCCAGGGCTTCCGTGAGCTTCGCCTCCAGCAGGGTGTGGCCGTCCTCCAGCGCCGGCGGGATGGCGAGGGCGCCGACCTCGGCGGCGGCCTTCAGCTTTCCCAGCTCGGCGACGAGGGCCTTGGCCTCGGTCTCCGGCAGCAGGCCCGCGGCCGCGAGGCTCCGGGCATGGGCGGCGCTCGCCAGGCAGTCGAAGGGCAGCAGCGCCAGGTCCGTGACGGGATCCTCGCCGACGGTGAACCGGTGCACCAGCGCGTCCACGGATTCGCTGGCGGATCCGCCCTTGGACCACAGCACCTCAGGCATGGACGGCCTCCTTCAGGAAGGCGGGGACCAGGGCCCGGTAGAAGGCGAGGCCCGCCTCCAGCTCCGCGAGGGTGAGGTACTCGTCGGCCCGGTGGCTGCGGTGGGTGTCGCCGGGTCCGACCTTCACCGCCGGCAGGTCGCCGAGGAAGGCCCAGTCCGAGGCCGTGGCGCTGCCCACGGGCGCCTTCCGCACCGCGGCGGCCAGGGCGGCCTGCACGAGGGGATGGGCGGGATCCGTCGCCTTGGGACGGTAGCGCGTGGAGTGGATGGCGATCTCGCTCTCCAGGACCTCGGCGAGGCTCGCGGCGAGGGCGTCGTGGTCCAGGTTCGGCGTGGTCCGCAGGTCCACGAAGAACTCGCAGGCGTCGGGCACCTGGTTCCGGGCCCGGCCGCCCTGGATCACCGTGGCCTGGGCCCGGGTCTCGCCGAGCAGCGGATGGGGCTCGAAGCGCAGCGCTTCCAGCTTGAGGATGTCCCGGGCCGCCCGGTGGACGGCGTTCACGGCGCCGAGGGCGTGGGCGTGGGCGGTGTGGGCCGCCTCGCCCTTCGCGGTGCACCTCAGCATCAGCAGGCCCCGCTGGGCCGCGCAGACCTGCAGGCCCGTGGGCTCGCCCACCACGGCGCCGTCGAGGGGGCCGAGCTGGTCGAGGATCGTGGCGACGCCCGCACCGCCGGTCTCCTCCTCCGCGGTGAAGGCGAAGACGGCGGTGCCCGCGGCGGGCGGCGCCTCGAGCAGCGAGATCGCCGTCAGCGCCATGGCGGCGAGGCAGCCCTTGGCGTCGTTGGCGCCGAGGCCGTGGAGGCGGCCGCCGCGCCACTCGGGCCGGAAGGGATCCGTGGTCCAGCCGGCGGCCGGGGGCACGGTGTCGAGGTGGGTGTTGAGCAGGAGGCGGGGCCCGCCCTGGGGGGAGCCCTGGCCCGCACCGACCTCGAACCACAGGTTGTGGCCCTGCCGGTGGACGGCGGCGCCCTTCGACGCCAGCAGATCCTGGAGCAGGTCCGCGATCGCGCCCTCCTCCCCGGAGAGGCTGGGGGTGGCGACGAGCCGCTCGAGCAGCGCGGCGGGGGTCATGGCGCCACCGGAGCGGCGGAGGCGGTGCCGCTTTCGACCATCGTCCCGCTGCCTTCGTTGGTGAAGATCTCCGTGAGGAGGGCCTCCGGCGAGTGGCCGCCCACCAGGTGCGCCGCGGGCACGCCCCCCGTCAGCGCCCGCCGGATGGCGGCGGCCTTGGGGCCCATGCCGCCTTGCAGGGCGCCGCCGGCCTCCAGCGCGTCCAGCTCGGGAAGGGTGAGGTGGGGGATGAGGGACTCGGGCTTGGCGGCTTCCCGCAGCACGCCCGGCGCGTCCAGCAGGAAGACGAGCTTCTCCGCGCCGAGGGCCACCGCCAGCTCCGCGGCCACGGTGTCGGCGTTGGTGTTGTAGACGCCGCCCTGGTCGTCGCCGGAGAGGGGCGCCACCACCGGCAGGAAGCCGCCCTCCAGCAGCCGCTGGAGCACAGCCGGATCCACGGACTGGACGTCGCCCACGAGCCCGAAGTCCACGGGGCCCGAGGCCGTGGTCACCGGCGGGCGCCGGGCGGCCTGGAGCAGACCCGCGTCCACGCCCGAGAGGCCCACGGCAGGGATGCCGCTGGCCCGCAGGTCCGCCAGGAGCCGGGTGTGCTCCGTGCCGGCGAGCACCATCTGGGCCGCCTCCAGCACCGCCGGGCTCGTCACCCGCCGGCCGCCCACCTTCTCCACGGGCAGGGCCAGCTTCTCGCAGAGGGCGTCCAGGGCGGGGCCGCCGCCGTGCACCAGCACCACGCGGATGGAGAAGCTCCAGAGCAGGGAGATCTGCCGGCCCAGGGCCCGGGACGCGCTCCGGTCCTCCAGCAGGGCGCCGCCCACCTTCAGGACGAAGGTGCGGTTGCGGAACCGCCGCACGTAGGCCGCGGCGGAGTGGAGCAGCTCGTAGGGATCGGGGGCGAGGGGCATGGTCGGGTCCTTCAGGCGGTGAACATGCGGGCCAGCAGGGCCCGCTGCACGTGGAAGCGGTTCTCGGCTTCAAGCACGACGCGGCTCCAGGGGCCGTCGAGGACGCTGTCGTGGACCTCGAGGTTGCGGCGCACCGGCAGGCAGTGGAGGAAGATGGCGTCCTCCGCGGCCGCCTTCAGGTGCGCGGCGGTGGGCATCCAGGCGGCGAGGTCCCGCATCGGGAGGGCCGCCGCGGCGCCTCCGGGGGCCGTCGCCGGCCCCCAGGCCTTGGCGCAGACAGCCTTCGCGCCCTTCAGGGCCGCGGCCTGGTCCGTGGTGAAGGTCACGGAGCCGCCGGCGGCGGCGGCGTAGGCCACGGCCTCGGCCCGGACCTCCGGGTTCAGCTCGTAGCCCTGCGGCGCGGCGACGGTGATGTCGGCGCCACAGGTGGCGGCGGTGAGCAGGAAGGAGTTGGGCACGGCCTTGGGCAGGGGCTTCAGGTGGGGCGCCCAGGTGAGGGCCACGGGCACCTTCGTCGTGCCGAAGGCCTCCTGCACGGTGAGCAGGTCCGCGAGGCCCTGGCAGGGGTGCTCCCGGGCGCTCTCCATGGAGATCACGGGCACGGGGCTGTGGGCCCGGAAGGCGGCGATGACGGGATCCCGCTCGTCCTCGGCGTCCGAGGCGCCGCTGGAGAAGGTCCGCACCGCGAGGGCGTCGGCGTACCGCGCGAGGACGGGCACCGCCTCCTTGATGTGCTCCGCCCGGTCGCCGTCCATGACGACGCCGTCCCGGTCCTCCAGCTTCCAGGTGCCGTTGCCGACTTCCAGGACGATCGCGTTCCCGCCGTGGCGCAGCATGGCCGCCTCGAAGCTCGCCCGGGTCCGCAGCGAGGGATTGAAGAAGACCATGGCGAGGAGCTTGTCCTCGAAGATCCGGCCGGGGGCCTTGCGCTTCCAGGCCGCGGCCTGGGTGAGGATCTCCGCGGCGCCCTCCGGTCCGAGGTCCCTGAGGTGGGTGATATGGCTCATGCGGCCTCCGCCGGGAAGGCGTGGATGGCCTCGACGAGGGCGTCGAGGGCGGTGTCGGTGATCGTGAGGGGTGGCATCAGCCGCACGATGGCGGGATCCTGGGCGCCGCCGGCGAGGATGCCCCGCCGGAAGAGGTGGGCCTTCAGCGCCGCGCCGTCCGCGGTCTCGAGCCCGAGGAGCAGGCCCTGGCCCCGCAGGGCCCGCACGGCGCTGCCCTGGAGCCGGTTCCGGAGCTGGCGCTCCGCCTCGGTGGCGCGCGTCATCAGGGACTCCGAGGCGATCACCTGGAGCGTCGCGAGGAGCGCCGCGCAGGCCAGGGGCCCGCCGCCGAAGGTGGAGCCCAGGTCGCCGGGCTTCAGGGCCGAGGCCACGGCCTCGGTCATCAGCACGGCGCCCATGGGCACGCCGCTGGCGAGGGCCTTGGCGGCGGTGATCAGGTCGGGCTTCACGCCGAAGGCCTGGGCCGCGAAGGGCGCGCCGAGGCGCCCCATGCCCGTCTGCACCTCGTCGAAGATCAGCAGCGCGCCGCTGCGGTCGCAGGCGGATCGCAGGCCCTGGAGCCAGCTGGGCTCTGCCGCCCGCACGCCGGCCATGCTCTGGATGGGCTCGACGATCACCGCGGCGACCTCCGAGAGGTCGGCGGCGGCGAGCGCCGCAGCGTCGTTGAAGGGCAGCCGCGCCACGGGCGCCAGCAGGCCCTCCAGGGGCGCCTTGAGCGCGGGCGCGTCCGTGGCGGAGAGGGCCAGCAGGGTGCGGCCGTGGAAGGCGCCGTCGAAGGCGAGGATCCGCGTCCGCCCCGTGAGCTGGATGGCCACCTTGAGGGCGTGCTCATTGGCCTCCGCGCCGCTGTTGCAGAAGAAGACCGAGTCCATCTCGGCGAAGGCGGTGAGCCGCTCGGCGGCCTCGTGCCGGATGGCCAGGTCCCCGGCGGCGGAGTAGAAGGCCAGGGCCTGGGCCTGGGCGGCGAGGGCCGCCACCACCACCGGATGCCCGTGGCCGGTGCCGCTGACGCAGTGGCCGCCGTAGAAGTCCAGCCAGGCGCCGCCCCGGTCGTCGAAGACCCGGTCGCCCTCCCCCCGGGCGAGGACGAAGGGGAAGGGCGCGTAGGTCGGCAGCAGGGCGGGAAGGGGGCTCATGCGGATTCCATGCATAGGAGCGCATGGAATCGCATATTCCAGCGCGAATCTGAATAATATGCATCTGCACGGATGGGTCGCAAGGCCTTTTTTCAGGGGCCCCACCCTGGGGTACCCTGCATATGACCTGCATATGCGCACCGACGACCTCATCCTCCAGCTCCTGGAAGCCCGGGAGATCACGGACCAGGCCCAGCTCCTGGACCTGCTCACGGCCGCCGGCTGCCACCTCACCCAGCCCACCCTCTCCCGGCACCTGAAGAAGCTGGGCGTCCGCAAGCACGAGGGCCGCTACCAGCGGCTGGAGGCCGCGGCCGGCGAGCTGGGCGGCGTGGAGATCCGCCTGGCGCCGCCCAACCTGCTCATCCTCAAGACCGCGCCGGGCTTCGCGCCGGCCACGGCCTACGCCCTCGACGAGCGGGCGCCGAAGGAGCTCGTCGCCGGCACCGTCGCCGGGGAGGACACGGTCTTCGTCGCCGTCGCGGAGCCCGGCCGCCTGGCCGAGGCCGCGGAGGCCATCGGCCGCCTGCTGGGCAAGCCCCTACACTGACCTCTTCCAAGGAGCCCTGGATGGACCGCTTCGGCAGCTCGAAGGTGCGCATCGGCTGGACCCTGGCCTTCCTCTTCCTGGCCGGCCTGGTCTTCATGGCCGTGAAGCCCGGGGAGGACGGCGCCTCGGTGATGATCCTCGGCACGCCCGTGCCCCTCGGCATGGACACCTTGGAGGCCTACGTCACCGGCAACCTGCGGGCCCTGGTCTACGCCGCGGTGCCGCTGGTGGTGCTGCTGGGCGGCGTCTTCCCGCTGGCGCCGGAGGCCACCGCCCCTCAGCGGGGCGTCCGTTACCGCGGCCTCACCCTCGGCGTGTTCCTGGCCTTCCTCCACGGCCTCTTCCTGAGCCAGATCATGCTGCTGCCGGTGTGGGCCGCGTCCATGAGGCTGCTGGGCCACGCCTTCCCAGGCCCGCTGCTCAAGGCGGACGGCCTCGCCCTGCTGCTGGGCCTGCAGCTCCTGCTCTGGTCCGTGATCCTCATGCGGCTGCTGCGCTCCAACCCCGGCCTGGGCCTGCTGCTGGCACTCCTGCTCCACGAGATCGGCGCCCGGCTCCAGTACTTCGTGGACTTCGGCCTGGACCTGGGCCTCAGCCCCGGACAGACCGGCGCCATCGCCTCCCTCCACCGCTTCCTGCCCTCGGGCCAGCTGCCCTCGGATCCGTTCTCCGGCTCCGGGCTCCTGCTCTCCCTGGGCGCGCCGCTGCTCCTCGGGCTGGTGCTGCTCTTCCCGGATCCCAGGTCCGGCGGCGCCCCGCGCACCGGCGCGCCCCGCAAGAGCAAGGCTTGAGGCGGCTGCTGCTGGGCCTCGCCTCCGCCGCGCTGCTGGCGCGGCAGGGCGAGGATCCGGCGGCGGTGCGCCGCAAGCTCGAGGCCCTCAAGGCCCGGCTGGCCCAGATGGACCAGCAGCTCCAGGACCTGGGCCGGCGCCGCAAGGGCGTGCTGGTGGACCTGCAGGGCATCCAGCTGCAGCGGGACCGGGTGCGCGCCCAGGCGGAGAGCGCGCGCATCCAGCGGGACGCGACCCAGGCCCAGGCCGACGATCTCGCGAAGCAGCAGGCCGCCATCCAGGGCGAGCTGGAGAGGCTGCGGGAGGACCTGCGCAAGCAGGTGCGGTGGATGCAGGCGGAGGGCCCCTGGGGCGAGCTGGGCTTCCTCAGCAGCTTCGAGGATTTCCGCCAGTACCTCGACCGCGGCCGCATGCTCGCCTGGTGGCGGCTCCAGGAGCGCAAGCGCCTGGACCGCATCCGCGCGCTGCAGACGGCGCTGGGCCAGAAGGCCGCGGCCATGAAGCAGGTGCTCGCGCAGCTGGCGGGGCAGCAGCAGCAACTCGTGCAGTACCAGGCGGCGCTCCAGGTGCAGGAGGACCGGCTGCGGGCGGCCCTGGAGCACCTGGCCGAGGATGAGCAGTCCCAGAAGCAGGCCCAGGCGGAGCTGCAGGAGGAGGCCATCCAGCTGGAGCGCCTGCTGGAGAGCCTGCTGGGGAAGAAGCGCCCCGACGCGTTCCAGCCCTCCCGCCCCTTCGAGGCGCTGCGCGGGGAGCTCCCGGAGCCGGTGGAGGGCACCCTGGCGGAGGCCTTCGGCGAGCACCTCCATCCCAAGTTCCACACCCGGACCGTGCAGACCGGCGTCCTCGTCGCCGCGGCGCTGGGCGCCCCGGTGCGCGCCGTGGCGGACGGCAAGGTGGTCTTCGCCCAGGCCTACCAGAGCTACGGCCCCATGGTGATCCTGGACCACGGCGGCGGCTGGTACAGCCTCTACACCCACCTCCAGTCGGCCCAGGTGGCCAAGGGCCAGGTGGTGCAGGGCGGCGAGCCCGTGGGCGAGGTCGGCGACACCGTGGACGGCCCCCGCCTCGGCTTCGAGATCCGCCACCTCGCCAAGCCCGAGGATCCGCAGAAGTGGCTGAAGCGGAAGTACCGGTAGGCGGACTGGAGGCCCGAGGACGGGCCTAGTGGATGGCGCTGCCGGCGTTGAAGAGGGGCACGTAGACCGCCAGCAGCAGCACCAGGACGATGACGCCCATGGCGAGGATGAGGGCGGGGCCGATGAGGCTGGTGACCGCCGTGGTGGCCTTCTCCACCTCCTGGTCGAAGAAGGAGGCCACGTGGTCGAGCATGTCCGGCAGGGCGCTGCTCTGCTCGCCCACCCGCACCATCTCCACGGCGAGGGGATCGATGAGCCGGGCCTGCTCCAGGGCCAGGTGCAGGCTGGAGCCGGCCCGGACCGACTCGGTGACGGCGCGGAGGCCGCTCTTCATGCGGTCCGAAGGCGTCGTCCGCTGGACCACCTCCAGGGCCTGCACCACCGGCAGGCCGCCGTTCAGCAGCACGCCGAGGGTGCGGCAGAAGACCGAGGAGTGGTACATGCGGTAGAGGGTCCCCAGTTTGGGGATGGCGAGGAGGAGGCGCTCCCCGGTGCGGCGGCCGGCCTCGGTGGCGGTCATCCAGCGGAGGAACGCCGCCAGGCCCGCGAGGCCGATGAGCTGCAGCCACCAGGTGGCGCGGAAGGCGTTGCCGGCGGCCAGCAGCGCTTTGGTGAGGGCCGGCATCTCCACCTGGCCGGAGGCGTAGAGCTCGCCGAAGCGCGGCAGGACGACGTTGAACACCACGCCCAGGGCGATGACCAGCACGCAGGTGAGGAAGGCCGGATAGAACATGGCCTCGACGATGCGGCGGCGGCTGTTCTGGGCGAACTGCTGGAAGGCGAGCCAGCGCTGGATCACCTCCGGGAGGGTGCCGCTCCGTTCGCCGGCGACGATGTTGCTGCGGTAGACCGGCGGGAAGCCCCCGGCCTGCTCCAGGGCCTCGGAGAAGGCCATGCCCTCCCGCACGTGGACCACCGCGGCCTCCAGGGAGCGGCGCAGCAGGGCGTCCTTGCCGTGGCCCAGGAGCAGCTCCAGGGCCTGGAGCAGGGGGATGCCGGCCTTCAGCAGGGCCAGCAGCTCCTGGTTGAAGACGATGAGGGACTCGGCCTTGATGGTGGCGGTGCTGCGGAAGGCGGAATCCGTCCGCCGGATCTCCAGGGGGAAGCCGCCCTCCCCCAGGACCCGGGCGCGGACCTCGTCGGCGCTGCCGGCCTCGAAGTCCTTGAGCAGGACCTCGCCGGTGGAGGAGGTGAGCTTGACCGTGAAGCGCATGGGGCCTTCCAGGATACCTGCCTTACCCTGGAGCGATGCGCCGACCGCTCTCCGCGTTCCTGCTGCTCAGCCCCCTGGCCGCCGCGGCCCAGAGCTCGCCCCTCCAGACCGCGCCCATCCAGATGGCCCTGGCCGAGCCGGCGACCCTGGACCTGCGGGCCGCCGACCCCGGCGCGCTGGTGCCTGCGGACAACCGCGATCCCGCCCAGGTGGAGGCGGCCCGGAAGGCCTGGGTCCCCCTGCTGGCGCCGTTGCAGGGCGCCGCCGCGGTGCGCATCCTCCTGCCCGCCTCGGGGCCCCGGGAGGCCCTGCTGCTCGCCGCGGCCCAGGCCCTTCGGGCCGAGGCCCCGCAGGCGATCCTTTACGTCGGCGACGACCCCGGCGCGCCGCCCCTCCTGTCCGAGGCCGCCTGGGGCGCGGTGGATGGCGGCGCCCTGACGGCGGGAGAGCTGGGCGCCGACCCGGCGACGTGGCGGGATCGCCTCGCGGAGGCCCAGGCCCGCTTCCCGGGACGCCCCTGGACCCTCTGGCTGCCGGTCGATCCCGGGCCCCTCGCGGCGGCGCTGCTGGGGGACGGCGGGCGGCTCGTCGTGCCGGAGGGCGGCCCCGCGGCGCGGCTTGCGGCGCTGCTGCCGCCAGCGGCGGAGCTGGCCGGCGGCCCGGGCGACCTCACCGCGCGCACGCCCCAGGGCCTCCGCCGCTGGCGCTTCGTCCAGGGGGCCTGGGCGGAGGCCGCGCCGGAGAAGGGCGCCACGGAAGTGGCGGTGCAGGGCGCTGCGACCTACGATCTCGGCGCGCTGCTGGGGCGCATGCGCGCAGCCCAGCTCCGCTCCCTGGCGGCGGCCCGCCAGGTGGAATCCACCTTCTCTGTGGACCTGCGGCTCCAGGGCAAGGGCGGGGACCTCTCCCTGGGCTTCCGCTTCCGGCGCTTCGAGTCCGCCGGGCGGGATCCGGAGCTGGTGCAGGACGAGGTCCGCTTCGACGGAGTGAAGGCCAAGATCCCCGAGGGCGTCCTCCTGCCGACGGTGGAGCCGAAGGCCTCCCTCTCCTTGCCGGTGAGCCTCAGCCTCGCGGAGCGGTACCGCTACGAGGATGCGGGTCCCGACGGGCCTGGCCGCCGCCGGGTGCGCTACGCGCCGGTGGCGGCGGATCCGCTGCTCTACCGCGGCGAGCTGCTGGTGGAGGAGGCCACGGGCCGGGTGCTGCGGGAGGTCCGGGAGCGCACGGGCCTGCCCGGCACCGTGAAGGACGAGCGCCAGACCCTCGTCTACGGCGAACCCGCCCCGGGCCTCTGGCGGCCCGTGGAGATCCAGACCTTCGAGCGCTGGATCGGCCCCGAGGGCGTCTATCCCGTCCAGCGCCGCATCGCCCTCACGGCGGTGAAGGCGGACCCGCCGACCTTCGACGCGGATCTCGCGGCGGCGCGGGCCTCCAAGGTGGCCATGCTCGCCCAGACCAAGGAGGGCGTACGCTACCTGGTGTCCGACGGCCAGGGCGGGCGGAAGCTGGAGGCCAAGCCCCGGACCCTGGGCCGCGCACTCGCCGGCGTGGTCCTCGTGGATCCGGGCCTCTCGCCGCCGGTGGTGCCCCTGGGAGGCCTGGCCTTCTTCGACTTCAACGCCTTCAACCGGGGCATCCAGTTCAACGCCATCGTCGCCGGCGTGTTCAACACCGCCCGGATCGCGGTGCCGAGGCTGCCGGGGGGCTTCGACGCCTCGGCCTCCGCCACGGCGCTGCTGCTCAAGGTGGACGAGCGCCCGGTGCAGAACGGGCGCCTCGCGGACAAGGACGCGGTGGGCCACCGCTTCGGCGATGCGGCCTTCGGGATCGGCCACGACCTGGGCCTGGGCTTCCGGCTGGAGCTGCGGGGGGACTTCCGCTACGACGCCTACGGCGCGCCCCGGGACGACCAGTACGCGACGCCGGGCTTCCAGGCGCCCCCCAGCGGCTGGACCCGCACCGGCACCCTCGCCGCCTCCTGGCTCTTCCGCGGCCTCCGGGCCGAGGCCTACGGCGCCCGCGGCCAGCGGCCCGAAGGCGCCTGGGGCACGGCGGCGGATCCGCACCTCGTCCCCGACGGCGGCGCCTTCCGCCGCTGGGGCGGCAGCCTGGGCTATAGCCGGGAGCTGACCCGCAGCCTCTGGTTCAACGGCTCCGTGGCCCTCGACACCGGCGATGCCTTCGACCGGTTCAACGCGATTCCCGTGGGCGGCGGCTTCGGCGGCGGCGGCGTGCCCGGCATCCGCGCCAACGCCCTCACGGCGGACCGCCTCGTCACCGGCCGCCTGGGGCTGGACCTGCCCCCCGCCTCGGCCTTCCGGGCGGGGCTGGACCTGGTGCGCGCCCAGGCGCGGGCCCTGGACAACGGGCGGACCTACGGGTTCACCGGCCTGGGGCTGAAGGGCACCCTGCCGGGC
>DASTWQ010000236.1:0-9966 GCA_035758545.1 Holophagaceae bacterium
CCCTGGCCGCCGACGAGGGCACCGGCCTCGCGGAGCTGATGAAGGCCCTGGAGCGCCCCCTCGCCGTCAGCCCCGCGGACGCCCAGGCGGTGCTCCGCCTGGCCCTGCCCCTGGAGCCCGGCCCACTGGAGCGCGCCCGCCTCCAGGAGTGGGTGGGGGATGCCTGGGCCCAGGGCGGCGCCCACAGCGAGGACGGGGCCGAGGAGGCCGCGGCGGAGACGCCGGGGCACCGGGCCCTGGCGGCCTTCGACGCGGCCCTCGCGGCCCTGGAAGGGGCGCCGGCGGGACCCGCCCGGGCCGCGGCGGAGGCCCGGGTGCTCCGCAAGCAGGCCGGCGTGCTGCTCCAGCTGCGGCGGGCGGACGAGGCCCGCGCGGCCCTCAACCGGGCCTTCGACCTCATCCACGCCGAGCCCGGGCACCCCGAGCATCCCCGCCTGCGCCTGGTCCTGGGCAAGTGGTACCTCCTGCGGGGGGACACGGCCAAGGGCATCCAGCTCCTGGAGGAGGGCCAGCGCCTGCTCATCGGCGGCCAGTCGCCGGCCCGGGACCAGGTGGCGATCCTGCTGGAGCTGGGTCGGGCCCTGGCCCACCAGGGGCAGTTCCACCGGGCCACCCAGCACCTGGAGAGCGCCCAGCGCATGCTCGAGCTGGAGCAGGATCCCCGGGGGCGAGTCTCCATCCAGCTGGCCCTGGGCCAGATGGCCCTCAGCCAGGGGGAGCCCGAGCGGGCCCTCGCGGTGCTCTCCGAGGCCCTCCAGGCCGCCCGGGGACAGGGCGACCTGCTGATGCAGGCCCAGGCCCACCTGGCCCTGGGCAGCGTGCGCAGCATCCTGGAACAGGTGAGCCCCGCCCTCGCCCACCTGGAGCGCGCCGCGGACCGCTTCCAGCGCCTGGGCCTCACCGCCCACGGCGCCCTGGCCCGGCTCTGGCACGCCCGCACCTTGGCGGCCCTGGGGGACCTGGTCACCTCCGAGCACGAGGAGCTGCAGGCCCTCTCGGCCTCGGCCACCGAGCTGCAGTCCGGCGGCCTGGAAGCCGGGGACCGGGTCTGGCTCCAGGCGGAGATCGCCGGCTTCCGGGGCGCCTGGCGGGAGGCCCAGCGCCTCCACCGGGCGGCCTCCGAGCGCTTCGGCCAGGTGGGCCTTCCCTGGCGGGCCCGGCTGGCGGACCTGCGGGCTCTGCAGGCCGCGGCCCGGGAGGCCCGCCGCGCCGGCCGGGAGGCCCCGGAGGAGGTCTGGGCCCGGCTCGAGGCCCTCAAGGCCCCGGTGGAGGCCTCGGCCTCGCCCTGGCTGGAGTTCGAATGGGCCCGGGCCCAGGCCCTCTGCCTGGCCTGCCTGCCCCCCTCGGAGCCCGTGGACCTGCAGGCTCTCCAGGCCTGGGGCGAGGCCCTGGGCCTGGCCCGGCGGCTCCAGTTCCCCACCGCCGTCCTTGAGGCCGCGCTGGAAGGCGCGGAAGTCATGCTCCGCCACGGCGAGCGCCTGGGGGCCATGGCCCGGCTCCAGGACAGCTTCGCCAGCTTCCAGCAGGTCTGGCTGCGGCTGCCGGACGGCCACGACCAGAGCTTCCTGGGCCGGGAGGACCTCCACCGCTACCGTACGGCCGTGGAGGCCGCCGGCCTGCGCCTTCCCTTCCCCGAGCGCGGCGATCCCCTGGCAGACTGGACCCCCACGCAGGCCAACCTGCCCGCGCCGGGAGCCTCCAGGGCTTGATCCATCCCCAGAGACAGGCTTCGACCCTCCAGCGGAGACCTTTATGAGCCATGCCCCCTCGGACGCCCCGTCCCCGAGCCGCCCCCGCGTCACCCTCCCCCAGCTCCAGCAGGGGAAGCAGGAGGGTCGGCCGCTGGTGATGCTCACCGCCTACGACGCCCCCACGGCCCGCATCGCCGACGCCGCCGGGGTGGACATACTCCTGGTGGGGGACAGCCTGGGCAACGTCTGCCTGGGCTTCGAGACCACCCTGCCGGTCACCATGGCCATGATGAACCACCACCTGGAGGCCGTGGCCCGGGCCAAGCCCGCCGCCTTCCTGGTGGCGGACATGCCCTACCTCAGCTTCCACCTGGGGATCGAGGACACCCTGCGGAACGCCGGGGGCTTCCTCCAGCGGGGCGCCCAGGCCGTCAAGCTGGAGGGCGGGGCCAAGCGGGTGCCCGTCATCCGGGCCCTGGTGGACGCCGAGATCCCCGTCATGGGGCACCTGGGGCTCACCCCCCAGAGCGTGAATCCCATGGGCGGCTTCAAGGTCCAGGGTCGGGCCGAGGCCGACGCCCTGGCCATCCTGGAGGACGCCCAGGCCCTCCAGGAGGCCGGCTGCTTCTCCATCGTGCTGGAGGGCATCCCCGCCGACCTGGCGGCCCGGGTCACCGAGACCCTGCGGATCCCGACACTCGGCATCGGGGCCGGTCTCGGGTGCTCGGGCCAGGTGCTGGTGTTCCACGACCTGCTGGGCCTGCTGCCGGAGCGGCCGGCGAAGTTTGTTCGCAAATACATGGACGGATTCGACCTGATGCGCGATGCCACCGCCCGATGGGCCGAGGACGTGCGGTCCGGCGCCTTCCCGGGACCCGCGGAATCCTACAAGCTTCCGGAGGAGATCCGCCCGGCTGTGGCATCCTGGCAACCCGGCCGTCGCCGGTAGCCTCGAGGTACCTGTTTGGCCATGCGTCTGGTGCGGAGCGTCGCGGATCTTCGGGCGCTGTTGAAACCCCTCTGGAACGAGGGCAAGCGGATCGGGTTCGTCCCCACCATGGGCTACCTCCACGAGGGCCATGCGGCCCTGGTCCGCCAGAGCGCCTCCCGCTGCGACGTCACGGTGGTGTCCATCTTCGTGAATCCGACCCAGTTCGCCCCGAACGAGGACTTCGCCAAGTACCCCCGGGACCTGGAGCGGGACCAGGCCACCTGCCTGGAGGCGGGGGCCGACGTCCTCTTCCTGCCGGAGGCCTCCGAGATCTACCCCAGCGGGTTCCAGACCTTCGTGGAGCCCGGCCGCCTGGCGGAGCCCCTCTGCGGCGCCTTCCGCCCCGGGCACTTCCGGGGCGTGGCCACGGTGGTGGCCAAGCTCTTCAACATCGTCCAGCCGGACCTGGCCTTCTTCGGCCAGAAGGACTTCCAGCAGACCGTGGTGATCCGGCGGATGGTACGGGATTTGAATCTCCCGGTGGACGTGGTGGTGATCCCCACGGTCCGCGAGGAGGACGGTCTGGCCATGAGCAGCCGCAACAGCTACTTGAGCGAGGACGAGCGGGCCAGGGCCCAGTGCCTCAGCCAGGGGCTATTCGCCGCGGAGGAGGCGTTCCGCCACGGGGAGCGCAAGCCCAGGAAGCTGCTCTCCCTGGCGAAGAAGGCCATGGCCGGGGTGGACCGGCTGCAATACCTTGAGCTGGTGGACGCCCAGAGTCTGGAGCCCCTCACGGAGCCCGTGGACCGCGCCGCCGCCCTCTGCGTGGCCGCCTACGTGGGCGCCACCCGGCTCATCGACAACGTCGTGCTGGCCCCCTCCCTCGGGGAGGCCGGCCTGAACGTCAGCCTCAGCCCCAACCACGGGGACTGAGGCCGACCGCCCCAAGGAGGCCGACATGCTCACCCCGCTGTTGCTCGCCACCGCCCTCACCCTCGCCCCCCAGGGCCGCGGCCATGGTCACGGTCATGGCAACCCCCACGCCGACCGCGGCCAGGGCGGGGACTTCGTGCCCCCGGGCCTCGCCAAGAAGGGCGGCCTGCCCCCGGGCCTGGCCAAGAAATTCGGCCCCCGGGTGCCGGAGCGCCCCTACGTGGCCATCGATCCCCGCTACCGGGACCGGGCCTATTTCCTCATCGACGGCCGCTGGGTGCTGAAGCAGGGCTTCACCGCCTCGGTGCAGGCTGAGATCGGCGATGCCCTCCGCCTGCCCCTGGCCCCGCCCCCGGTGCCCCTGCCCCACATCGGCGTGGACCTCCACGTCGTCCTGTTCAACTAGGAGGCCGCCATGCTGCATCTCCTGACCCTGCTGCTCACCCCCACCCCCGGGACCCTCCCGGAGCCCCCCGCCCTGATCTGGACCCGCGATCACGGGGACCACGGCCATCAGGGCCGGGGCCGTGGCGAAGGCCGGCGTGAGGATCGCCATGAAGACCGGCGCCAGGACCGGCGCGAGGACCGGCGCGAGGACCGTCGCGAGGACCGGCGCGAGGACCGGCGCGAGGACCGGCGCGAGGACCGTCGTGAGGACCGCCGCGACGAGCGCCGGGACGACCGCCGTGAAGACCGGCAGGACGACCGCCGCGAGGAGCGCTGGGAGCGCCACTATTGGGAGCGCAACCGCGAGTGGCGCCGCCACGACTGGCATCCCCGCGGGGGCCGGTACCTCTCCCCGCCCTGGATGCAGGGCTGGTGGGCCCCTGGCGAGCGGCACTACTGCGCCGTCGTGCCCGGGGATCCCAGCCGCATCTATGTCTTCATCGGAGGCCGCTGGGTTCTGCGGCGGGTCTACGACCCCCGCTTCCGGGCGGACCTGAGCGGGACCTTCAGCCTCCCGGTGGTGCCCCCCCCGGTGCCCCCACCCCACCTGGGCCTGGATTTCCACATCGTCCTGCTCGATTAACGTCCCTGTCCTCAGGACCCGATCCCGAAGGGCCTGGCTCCGCCGGGCCCTTCGGGTATCCTGGGGGCCTTGGCCGGGACTCCGCCGTGGAGCCTGGACCGGAGGTGCTCATGCTGCGCCACTTCCTGCTTGGCAAGATCCACCGGGCCGTCGTGACCCGGGCCGACCTCGATTACGTCGGCTCCATCACCCTCGACCCGCTGCTGATCGAAGCCGCCGGCTTCCTCGAGAACGAGAAGGTGGACATCTACGACGTGACCAACGGGTCCCGCCTCGCCACCTACGTCATCCCCGGCATCCCGGGCTCGGGGGAGATCGGGATCAACGGCGCCGCCGCTCACCTCGTCAACCAGGGGGACCTGGTAATCATCGCCAACTACGGGTGGATGACCGAGGCCGAGGCCGCGGAGCGGGCCCCCAAGGTCGTCTTCGTGGACGAGCGGAACCGCATCACGGAAACCCGCACCCAGGAACGGACCCCCGTCTGCCTGGACGCGTTCGGGGCCGTCTGATCCAGGCCTGCCTCTGGCAGACTGACAGCTTGAGCAGCGCGGCTCTCCCGGCCTGGCACGGCCGGAGGGGCGAGGGGATGCGGCCGGCGCGCCGCCTCCGCCAGGGTTCGACGAGAGGAACACCATGGAAGTCCGCAAGTCGCTGGTGGTCAATGCGACCCCGCTCGAGACCCGCATCGCCCTGCTCGAGAACGGGCAGCTCTGCGAGCTGTTCCTCGAGCGCACCCGAAGCAAGAGCCAGGTGGGGGATGTCTACAAGGGCCGCGTGGCCAAGATCCTCCCCGGCATGCAGAGCGCCTTCGTCGCCATCGGCGGCCCCAAGGACGGATTCCTCTACCTGGACGATCCCGTGAGCCAGCGCCTGGCCGCCGCCGGGCTGGCGACGGAGGAGGGCGGCGAGGGGGCGGAGGGCGAAGGCGACGAGGAGGCCGAGCTCCCGCCCGCTCCCGCGCCCCTGCCCAAGGTGCGCGAGGGCGAGGAGGTCCTCGTGCAGGTGGTGAAGGACCCCATCGGCACCAAGGGCCCCCGCCTGAGCCGGCACCTCAGCTTCCCCGGCCGGTTCCTCGTCTTCATGCCGGGCATCGACCACATCGGCATCAGCCGCAAGATCACCGACCCCGCCGAGCGGGAGCGCCTCCGGGCCCTCATCAAGTCCCACTCCCTGCCCGGCGAGGGGTTCATCGTGCGCACCGCGGCCATCGGCGAGAAGGACGAGGACCTGGTGGGCGACGTGGCCTTCCTGCGCCAGATGTGGGCCGAGGTCCAGGAGCGGGCCGCCCGCACCCCCGTGCAGGCCCTCGTCTGGCAGGACCTGCGCCTGCTCCAGAAGGTGCTCCGGGACATCTTCCGGGAGGAGGTCGCCAGCTTCTGGGTGGACGATCCGGCGGTGCACGCGGAAGTGGTCGCCTTCATCGAGAAGCTCCATCCCGACTGGGTGGACCGGGTGCGGCACTTCACCTCGGACCTGCCCATCTTCGAGGCCTTCGGCATCGAGGCCGAGATCGAGGCCGCGCGCCATCCCAAGGTCTACCTCAAGCACGGCGGCTCCATCGTGCTCAACCAGACCGAGGCCCTGGTCAGCGTGGACGTCAACACCGGCAAGTTCGTCGGCAAGAAGGACCTGGAGGAGACGGTCTACCACGCGAACCTGGAGGCGATCCCCGAGATCATCCGCCAGCTGCGCCTGCGGAACCTGGGCGGCATCGTCGTCGTGGACTTCATCGACATGCTGGTGCCGGAGCACCGGGAGGCGGTGCTCGCGCGGCTCCAGGAGGAGCTGAAGCGGGACCGCAACCACGCCCGGGCCACCGGCATCTCCGAATTCGGCCTGGTGGAGATGACCCGCAAGCGCACGGGGCCGAGCCTGGAGCGCCTGCTCACCCAGCCCTGCCCCAGCTGCGGCGGCGCGGGCCGCCTGCCCAGCCCCGAGACCGTGCTGCTGAAGGCCTACCGGGAGCTGGTGCGCCGGGGGGCGCGGCTCAAGGGCGCCACCGTCAGCCTGCGGGTCCATCCCGAGGACCTGGAGGACTTGAAGGCCGAGGCCGCGGGCGGCCTCGCGGAGCTGGCCCAGCTGCTGGGCGCGAAGCTGGCCTGGAACCCCGACAACGGCCAGGGGCGGCACACCGTGAAGGTGGAGATCGAGGCGGGGGTCAGGGCCTAGGAGGCTATCGGCTTTCGGCCCTCGGCTTTCGCTGGACTTGGCGCGACGAGGAGCACCGCCATGGCCCAAGGCCGCGGTCGGGCCGGCGCGGGCAAAAGCCCAAAGCCGATAGCCTGGGATCACCCTAAGCAGGTGCTGCAGCGGTAGCCGGCCTGAAGGCGCTCGATGACCTCGGGGACCTGGCGCAGATCCGGCAGCTCCACCAGCTCGGCCTCGGGATCATGCTCCGGCCTGGACCGGCCGTGGCGGTTGATCCAGATCGCGGTCCAGCCGGCGGCCAGGGCCCCCTCGACGTCGTCGCTCCAGCTGTCGCCCACCATCACGAGGTTGCCGGGGAAGAGCCCCAGGCGCCGGGCCAGGGCCTCGAAGGCCTCCGGCTCGGGCTTCGCCGCCCCCAGCTCGGCGCTGAGCCCCCGCACGCGGATGGCCTCCGCCAGCCCCAGCCGCTCGATGAGCGCCAGGTCGAAGCTCTGGGTGTTGGAGAGCAGGGCCAGCCGCGCCAGGGCCCGGGTGCCGGCCAGGGCTTCCGGCGCCTCCGGGAAGAGCTCCGCCTCCGCCTCGCCGGCGGCGAAGGCCTGCGCCAGGGCGGCCTCCTGGCCGGGATCCAGGTTCAGCCGATCCCGCCAGGCCGCGAGGAACGCCTCCCGGTCCGGGTAGGCCCGGGTCATGCCGTCCCGCTGGAAGTCGGCGAAGGCGCCGAGCTGGTCCGGGCGCAGCAGCGCCCTGGCCCGCTGGAAGGGATTGCCGCCGGGGCTGCGGGCCAGGGTGTTCCAGAGGTCGAAGACGACCGCGCGGATCATCTACTTCCCCGTCCCCTTGCTCGTCTTGAAGGGCACCGCCACGTCGAAGCCGAGCACGTCCAGGTGGGCGGTGCCGTCCAGGGACCAGGTGGCGGCCTGGTGGTCCAGGGCCGCGGCCTTGATGGGCCCCCAGGCCTGCTTGATCTGGGCGTAGGACAGACCCACCTGGGCGTGGAGGGTGCTGCGGCCGTGGGCCTGCAGATCCATGCCCTCGGGGAAGGCGACGGAGCCGAGGGCGTGGCCCGCCCCGCCGGTGGTGAGGTTCAGGGCCCCGCCCACCGTGCGGGTGCGCAGGCGCTGGCCGCTGTCGTTCTGGACGCCCAGGTCCAGGTCCAGCAGCAGCCGGCTCTGCTCCAGGGGATAGGCCAGCTCCACCCGGGGCGTGACCTTGTCCAGGCTGAACTTCAGGTCCTTGGCGGCGGCCCGGAGCGCGGCCGTGGGGTCCAGCCCCGCGCAGCCGGTGAGCAGGAGGATCGAGGCGGCGGCGAGGAGGCGCTTCAACTCAGGCTCCGCGGTAGATGACGCAGTTGTCTGTCGTCTCGTAGACCTCGATCTGGGTCAGCATCGGCAGGTCCGGCTTCAGCTGGGCCCAGATCCACATGGAGATGTTCTCCGCCGTGGAGAGCGGGATCAGGTCGTTGAGGAAGCGGTGGTCCAGCTTCGAGATGACCTTCTCGTTCACCACCTTCGACAGGTCGTCGAAGTCGATGATCATGCCGGTCTCCGGGTCGGGCGTGCCCTCGATGGACACGAACAGCTTGTAGCTGTGCCCGTGGAGGTTCCGGCACTTCCCCGGGTGGTTGTAGATGAAGTGGGCGGATTCGAACCAGTATTCTTTGCGCAGGATCATCGGCGTCACGCGGGAAAGGCCCCTCGCGCGGTCGCCGCGCCGGGGCCTTCCAGTGTAGCCGGTGGGCCCCGCCTACTTGAGCGTGTTGATGAGGATCGCCAGGGGCGTGAGCGCCGCCAGGTTCTCCTGCCAGGAGCTGTCCCGGGGGATCCGCTGGGGCACCAGCACGGCGTCGCCGGGCTCCACCCGCTTGCGCATCACCCAGGAATCGATGATGCGCCCGTCCGCCTTGAGGAGACGGATGTTCCAGGTGTCGGCGTTGCGGGTGGTCCCCCCCGCGAGCCGCAGCAGCTCCCGGACCGTCAGGCCCTTCCCGACCTTGTACGCCGCGAAGGGGCTCGCGGCCTCGCCCACGACGTAGGCGGTGTCGGACTTGCGGGGGATGAGGATCTGGTCCCCGTCGTGCAGCTCCACGTCCGCCTGACGGTCGCCGGCCACGATCGCCGGGAAATCCACCACCAGTCGGTTCAGGTCGCCGGCCCGCAGGCCGTGGAGCAGGGGGTTGGGCAGCAGCGGCCCCGCCGGGCTGCGTTTCGTCTCGTTGAGCCGGGTCAGGATGTCGTTGATGCCACTGGCGCCCGGGTCAGGGACCTGGTTCGCGCCGAGATCCTGGAGGGCGGGGATCGGGTCCGCCCCCTGGCTGAGGGGCCTCAGGAAGATGCCGGCCTCGGGCATGGCGTCCGGGGCGAAGCCGCCGGCCTTGGCGAGGAGCTGCCCCAGGGTCTCGTGGTCCTCATCCAGGGCGTAGGTGCCGGGGTGGGCGACCTGGCCGAGGAGCGTCACCGTGCGGTGGACCCGGTAGCCCGGCTTCTCGAAGAAGCTGAGGAGGTCGTCGGGGCGGAGGAGGGGATTCACCGCGTCGTCCGTCAGGCCCACGGGGCTGCGGGCATCGGTGGAGGCCAGGCGGGAGAGGTCGAGGCGGATCACCTCGCTGGGGGCCCCGTCCCGGGACCGCGCCAGCTGGGCCTCGAGGCCGTCCGCCTGCTTCTGGAGCACCCCGGCGCGGAAGATCAGGTCCGCCGCGCGCATGCCCTCGTGGAAGGCGAAGGTGCCCGGGAAGGCCACCGGCCCCGCCACCTTCAGCAGCTTCGGAAGCCGGAAGTCCTCCACCCGGTAGAGCTCGATGCGGTCCCGGTCCGCCAGGGGCAGGTCATCGGCCGGCGCGCCCGCGAGGGCCCGGTCCACGTCGAAGGCGAGGTAGCGCGTGGAGCCGTCCGGCAGGGTGCGGATGATCTCGCCCCGGGGCCGGTAGGTGTCCGGGAGCACCTGGCCGTCCCGCTTCAGCAGGTCGCCCACCTTGAGGCCCTCCGTGCGCGCGAAGGCGCCGGGGAGCCGGGCCCAGCCCGCCACCTCCACCACCCGGTCCACCACCTCGCGCTGGGGCAGGGCCTCGACCTCATCGCCGCGCTGCAGGGCGAAGGCCGCGGCTCCGGAGTCGGCCACCGTGAAGGCGTTGATGCGGCCTTCCGCGTCCCGGCGCCGCACGGTGACGGGGGCGGCCCCCGCCTCCGGCACGCGCCCGCCGGCGAACCGCTCCGCGTCCGCGAGGGTCTCCCCCG
>DASTWQ010000028.1:0-6797 GCA_035758545.1 Holophagaceae bacterium
AGGCCCAGGGCCAGGGCGCCTCGGCGCAGCAGCCGCCGGATCAGGCCCACGGGGCGGCGCCGGTCAGAAGGTCACCTTGGGCGCCGAGGCGGCGCCCTCCTGGGCCTTGAAGTAGGGCTTCTCGCGGAAGCGGTCGCCGAAGAAGCCCGCGAGGAGCACCGTGGGGAAGCTCATGCGCTTCGTGTTGAAGGCCTGGGCCGCCGTGTTGTAGCGCATGCGCTCCACGGCGATGCGGTTCTCGGTGCCCTCCAGCTGCACCTGCAGGTCCCGGAAGGCCTGGGTGGCCTTCAGGTCCGGGTAGCGCTCCACCACCACCAGCAGTCGAGAGAGGGCGCTGCTGAGGCCGTCCTGGGCCTGCTGGAACTTGGCGAAGGCCGCGGGGTCGCTGGCGGTGCCGGGGCCGGCGCCCGCCTTCGCCACTGCGGCTCGGGCCTCGGCCACCTGGGTGAAGGTGTCCTTCTCGAAGGCCGCCGCGCCCTTCACGGTCTCGACGAGGTTGGGGACCAGGTCCGCCCGGCGCTGGTAGACGTTCTCCACCTGGCCCCACTGGGCCTGGGTGGCCTGGTCGAGGGAGACGAGGCTGTTGTAGCTGCCGATGCCGGCCAGCCCGAGGATCAGGGCCACCAGCAGGACCAGGCCGCCGCAGCCGAGGAGGATCTTGTTGCCCATGGGCGCTCCAGGAGGATGGCCTCATCCTAGCGGGACGCGAGCTGAGGGCTAGGGCTTTCCGATGAGCGCCACCGCCTGGGCGGCGAGGCCCTCGCCGCGGCCGGTGAAGCCGAGCTGCTCGGTGGTGGTGGCCTTCACGTTGAGGGCGGACGGATCCAGGCCCAGCACCGGGGCCACGAGGTCCCGCATGCGGAGCCGGTGGGGCGCCACCTTGGGGCGCTCGCCGATGAGGCAGACGTCGGCGCTCATCACCTGCCAGCCTTCGGCCCGGAGGGCCACCATCACGTGCTCCAGGAGCTTCATGGAGTCCGCGCCCTTGAAGGCGGGATCCGTATCCGGGAAGTGCCGGCCGATGTCCCCGAGGCCCGCGGCGCCGAGCAGGGCGTCCATGAGCGCGTGGAGCATCACGTCCGCGTCGCTGTGGCCGGCGAGGCCGCGGTCGTGGGGCACCTCGCAGCCCATGAGTATGAGCTTGCGGCCCTCGGAGGGCTCCGAGAACCGGTGCACGTCGAAGCCCTGGCCGACGCGGAGCTGGGGCAGGCCGCTCACGGGTGGAAGGCGGGCTTGCTGCCCGTGGATTCGTCCTTGCCCTTGTGGCCGCCGGTGCCGCTGGGGCCCGAGCCCTTCAGGTTGGGGACGGGATTGGTGTCGCGGAGGAGGCCGTGCTGTCCGTCCGGCAGGCAGACCACGACCTCGGTTCCCTGGCCGGGCTCCGAGAGGACCTCCAGGGTCCCGCCGTGCTCCTCGACGATCTTCTTCACCGTCGCCATGCCGAGGCCCGTGCCCCGCCGCTTGCCGTGGGTGAAGAAGGGCTCGAAGATGCGGCGCAGGATCCGCTTGGGGATGCCGGTGCCGTTGTCCCGCACCCGGAGCTGCAGGCCCCCGGTGACGCGGGTCCAGGCGATGTCGATCTCGCCCTCGATCTTGCGTCCCTCGGCCTCCTCCTTCGCGGCGACGGCCTCGATGGCGTTGGCGATGAGGTTCTCCACCACCCGGGTGAAGCGGGAGGCGTCCAGGTTGGCCGCGCAGCTCTCCCCTTCGGTGCGCACCGTGATGCCCAGGCCCTGGGCGCGGTGGCGGAGGGGTTCGAGGATGGATTCCAGGTAGGGGCCCACTTCCACCTGCCGGCGGCGGGGCTCGCGGATCTTGGCGAAATCCAGGACGTCCACGCAGAGGCCCGAGAGCCGCTCGATGTTCTCGAGGATCTTCTTGGCGTGGTGGCCGACCTTCTTCTCTCCGCCGGAGGACTGCTCCAGCATCTCCGCGTGGCCCCGCAGGACGAAGAGGCCGTTCTTGAAGTCATGGACGATGCTGCTGGCCACCTGGCCCACGGTGGCCAGCACCTGGCCGCGCAGGTTCTCCTCGGAGAGCCGCGTCCGCTCGATGGCGATGGCGCAGAGGGCGACGATGGCCTCGAAGGTGGCCCGGTCCGGGGGCTCCCCGATGGGCTTCTTGCTGTCCAGGTAGACCACGCCGATGCGCTTGCCCTGGAGCGTCAGCGGCAGGCACAGGATCGTCTTCAGCTCCAGCCGCATGATGGACTGGTGGCTGAGCAGCTTCTCGTCGTCGGTGGCGTTGAGCACCCAGATGGGCTCGCCGGTCTCGAAGACCGAGTGGATGCTCGACATGGAGAGGTGGATGTCGCTCTCCAGCTGGCGCTGCAGGTTGCGCTGGACCTTGATCTCGAGCTCGCCGCCCTCCAGCAGCATGAGGAAGCCCCGGTCGGTGCCCGAGATGATGAGCAGCCGGTCCAGAGTCCGCTCCAGCAGGTCCTCCAGCTCCACTTCCTGGGCCAGCAGCTGGGCGGTCTCCAGGATGGCGGCGAGGTGGGCCTCGGAGCTGGCCTGGTCCAGCACCGCCAGTTCCAGGACGTAGGCTCCGTCCGCCAGGCGCAGGGGTTCCCCGATCTCCCAGCGGGACCGGGTCACGGGCTTGCCCCGCAGGAAGGTGCCGTGGGAGCTGCCCTGGTCCTCCACCATCCAGCTCTCCCCCTCGGGCTCCAGCTTGATGTGCTGCCGGCTGATCATGCTGTCCGGGAGGACCACGTCGCAGGTGCTCTGCCGGCCCAGCACCATGGGGCGGATGAGGGGCACCGCGCGCTCGAAGCCGTGGCGATCCCGGATGATGAGCTGATGGCGCTGGGGCAAGGTCGGCGCTTCCTGGTGGGGCCCCCCAAGGGTAGCCTCCCGGGCGCTGGACACCAAGGCCCGCGCGTGCCGGAATGGAGGCATGGAGCATCGTCACCCGGACCTCGACCCGACCGCCCTGCGGGACGATCCCGTCGAGTTCAGCCTGCGCCCCCAGCGGCTGGGGGAGTACATCGGCCAGGCCAAGGTCAAGGCCCGGCTGGAGATCGCCCTCCAGGCGGCCCGCAAGCGCGGCGAGGTGCTTGACCACGTCCTGCTCTTCGGGCCTCCAGGCCTGGGCAAGACCACCCTTGCCCACGTGCTCGCCAACGAGATGGGCGCCACCTGCAAGGTGATCCAGGCTCCCGCCCTGGAGAAGAAGGGCGACCTGGCGGCGATCCTCACGAACCTGGAGGAGGGCGAGTTCCTCTTCATCGACGAGGTCCACCGCCTCTCGGCGCCCATCGAGGAGATGCTCTACGCCGCCATGGAGGACCGCAAGCTGGACATCCTCATCGGGCAGGGGCCCAGCGCCCAGACGCTGAAGGTGGACCTCCGGCCCTTCACGCTGGTGGGCGCCACCACCCGGGCCGGACTGATCTCCAAGCCCCTGCACGACCGGTTCGGCATGGTGCACCGGCTGGAGTTCTATACCCGGGAGGACCTCGCCGTCATCGCCTCCCGCAGCGCGGACCTGCTCGGGGTGCCCCTCGCGGAGGAGGGGGCCGAGGCCATCGCCCGCCGCAGCCGGGGCACCCCGCGCATCTGCAACCGGCTGCTCCGCCGCTGCCGGGACTACGCGGAGGTGAAGGGCGACGGCACCATCTCACGGGCCTCCGCCGAGGCCTGCCTGGCCCTGCACGAGGTGGACGACCTGGGGCTGGACGGCCTGGACCGGGCCTACCTGGAGGGGCTCTGCCTCAAGCACCGGGGCGGGCCCGTGGGCCTGCGCACCCTCGCTGCGGCCCTGGGCGAGGATGAGGGTGCCCTGGAGGATCTGGTGGAACCCTACCTGATGCAGATCGGCTTCCTGGATCGCACCCCTCAGGGGCGCAAGGCCACCGAGGCGGCCTACGCCTATCTGGGCCTCAAGCCCAGCGCCGGCCCGCTCTTCACGTAAGGCGGAGCCGGGCGGGAGAAGGCCTCAGGCCTTCTTGACCGCCTCGCCGTTCTTGACGGGGCCCGTGGCGACCTTGGTGTCGGATGCCTTCGTATCGGCCTTGAGGTCGGCGGCCTTCTTGGCGTCCCGGCGGGTGCAGTGGCCTTCCAGGGTGCCGCCCTCGTCCACCACCAGGCTGCCGACCTCGGCCTCGCCCTCCACGAGCCCGGTGCCGTGGATCTCCAGGCATTCGGCGATCTTCACCATGCCCTTCACCTTGCCGGTGACGATGAGGTGCTTGGCGTGGATGGTGCCTTCCACGTAGCCGGTGGGAGCCACGGTCACTTCGCCGGTGCTGTGGATGCTGCCTTCGATCCGGCCCTCGATCCGCAGGCTCTGGGCCCCGCAGTGGATCTCGCCCTTCCAGAGGGTGTCCTTGCCCAGCAGGGTGTGGACGGCCGGAGCCGCCTTGGGCTTGGGGTTGCCGCCGCTGAACATCGCCATGGTCGCCTCCTGGGTGAGCCAGCGTTCGCCGCTAGCTGAGGGCCTTGAGCCACTGCTTCTGGAGCTTCAGGTAGGGAACGGGATTCACCGGCCGGCCGTCGATGCGGACTTCGTAGTGGCAATGGTTCCCGGTGGCCCGGCCAGTATGACCCATGAGTCCGAGGATGTCGCCCCGACTGACCTGCTGGCCCACCTTGACCTCGATCTTGTCCATGTGGCCGTAGAGGGTCTCCAGGTGCGGCGTGTGGCGCACCGTGACCGCGTTGCCGTAGCCGTTGATCCAGCCGGCCTGGACCACGACCCCATCCGCCGTGACCTGGATGGGGGTGTCCTCCACATTGCAGATGTCCACGCCCGTGTGGGTCTCCAGCAGGCCGGTCTCTCCCTGGTTGTTCCCGAAGGGATCCAGCCGCACGCCGAACCCGGAGGTGATGTAGCCCGCGGTGGGGGGCACCGAAGGCGTCCGGCTCCAGGCGTCGAGGATGGGATCCAGGCTGGCCTGGATCCGGGCCGCGGCCTGGGTGGCCCGGTCCAGCTCCGCCTGGATCTCCTGGAGCCGCTGGGCGTGGCCGGGGAGGACGGCGCCTTCGGGGGCGGGGATGTGGGGGCCGCCCTGGGGACCGCCGGTCTGGGGCAGGGCGGGGAGCTGGGGCTGGGCCTTGGGATCGAGGGCCTTGAGGAGGTCCATCTGCTGCTGGCGGAGGGTCTTCACCTGGTCCTCCAGGCCCTTGGCCTGGTCCAGGGTGGCCCTCATCCGGGCCTGCTGCTCGGCGGTCTCCTGCTGCAGCCGGGTGAAGGACATGATCTTCTTGGTGGCCCACCAGCCGTAGCCGGAGCCCACCACGCCGAGGAACCAGAGGCTCGCGGACACCCCCAGGATCCAGGCCAGGGTCCGGTGGGTGAGGGACCAACGGAAGGTCCTGTGGTTCAGCACCACCATCAGCGTCATCCACCGCCGCCGGTCCGGACGGCTGAAGCGGAGGGCGCGCTTTCCAGGGGGTGGCTTGGGCATGGTATTCCAGTATAGCCCAATTCTACGTATGTGCTAATTCAACGATTAGCTCATTCCCACTACAAGCCCGGCGGGGAATTCCGGCCTCAGGCGAGGCCGATCCCCGCGACCCATTCCACCAGGTGCCCGCCGAAGAAGGCGAGGCCCACGAGGCTGTTGAGGGTGAAGAAGGCCTCGTCGATGCGGCTCAGGTCCCCGCCCCGGACCAGCCACTGCTCCCGGCCCAGCATGCCGGCCACCGTCAGCCAGCCCAGCCAGCCGAAGAGGTGTGCGCCCACGGCGAGGTTGAACATCGCCCAGCAGGCCAGGGCCGCCAGGTGGAGGCTCCGGGAGATGGCCAGGGACCAGGGGGTGCCGAGCCGCGACGGGATGGAATGGAGCCCCGCCGCCCGGTCGAAGTCCTGGTCCTGGAGGGCGTAGAGGATGTCGAAGCCCCCGGTCCAGCAGAGGACGCCGCCCGCCAGCCAGAGGGCCGGCGCCTCCACCCGGCCCGTGAGGGCGATCCAGGCCCCCAGGGGAGCCCCGGCCAGGGAGAGGCCCAGCACCAGGTGGGCGAGGCTCGTGAAGCGCTTGCACCAGCTGTAGCCCAGGATGATGAGCAGGGCCACGGGGGCCAGCTTCCAGCAGAGGGGGTTCAGGGCCCCGGCGGCGACGCCGAGCAGGACGCAGGCCAGGCCCAGGAGGATCCAGGCGCCCACCCGGCTCACCCGTCCGGCGGGGATGGCCCGCTGGGCCGTGCGGGGGTTGAGGGCGTCCAGATCCGCGTCCGCCAGCCGGTTGAAGGTCATGGCCGCGGTGCGGGCGCCGACCATGGCGGCGAGGATCCACAGCACGGCCTTAAGGGGCGGCAGCCCCCGGGCCGCCTCCAGCGCCGCCAGGAACGCGAAGGGCAGCGCGAACACCGTGTGCTCGAACTTGATCATGTCGAGCAGTTCGCGGGTCTGGGCGAGGGCCTTCGGCATGGAGCCATTGTGCCCGAGGCCGGGCGCCTCCGAGGACTCGAGGGCCTGCGATCATCAGGGACCCGCCGGAAGGATGCCCATGCGCCTGCGCCTCCAACCGACCCTTGTCTTCGAGGCGTCCACACCGATGGGGGCCCGGGCGATCCGGGCCCTGCTCGCCCTCTGGCGGGCGGCGCTGCTCTCGGCGGCCATCTTTGTTGTCGTAGAGGCCGGCGACTACATGGAATTCCAGGAGAGCCTCCTGAGGCCGGCCTACCGGGTGGCGTTCCGGGCGGCGGCAGGATTGGAACGGCTGCCCTATCAGGTCGGACGAGCCATCCCCCTGCTCAAGGCGCCCTCGAGCGTCGCCTTCCCCTGCGGGTTGGGAAGGCCCAACCCAATCCCCATGGTTCCCTCGGGCATAGCCGGTCCGGAGGGTTTCGGCC
>DASTWQ010000212.1:0-3689 GCA_035758545.1 Holophagaceae bacterium
GTAGACCCGGATGATAGAAATCGTCGAACCATTGGCAAATTAGCTCATCCACGACGTTGATCTGAACCCTCTGACGGTAGGCATTCTGTTCAGCATCGGAAGCGAAGATCTGCACAAGGCCAATGATGTTGATCCGATGAGCATTCATTCAAGAAACCCTACTCTGCTTGGAACGGAAGGGTAGATTCCCCGTCTTTGCGTTCAGCGTGCCACGGGTAGACTACGCCGCCTCACCCCTCCCGGTGCCCCGTCATCTGGAACATGAGTATGGCCCCGGCGGCGGCCACGTTCAGGCTGTCCACGCTGTGGGCCATGGGGATGACCACGCGGCGGTCGCAGCGCAGGAGCCAGGCGGGATCCAGGCCTTCACCCTCGGGACCCAGGACAAGGGCACAGCGGGAGTCGGGGATCCAGGTGTGGGCCACCTGGCTGCCGGGGCCCAGGGCCGCACCGACCACCTCGCCGCCCTGCTCCCGCCAGCGGGCCAGCAGGTCCGAGGGGTCATCCGCGCGCCAGGCCGGCAGGCGCCAGGCGGCGCCCATGGAGACGCGGAGGGTGCGGCGGCTCCAGAGGTCCGGCCCCTTGCCCAGCAGCACGCCGTCCAGGCCGAGGGCCGCGGCGCTGCGGAGCAGCAGGCCCAGGTTCTCGGCGTCGTCCAGCCGCGGCAGCACCAGCAGGCGCTGGCAGGCCATGAGCTCCGCTTCCGGAGGCGCGGCAGGCACCTCGGCGCAGGCCAGCAGCCCCCGATGGAAGGGGAAGCCGGCGATGGTGTGCAGCTCCTCCTCCGAGGCCGTCAGGAGCACGGCGCTGGCCGGGAGCTGGGACTTCACCTGCTCCGCCAGGGCCGGCGTGGTGGCGACGGAGTGCACCACCAGGCGCCCGGCCCGCCCCGCCCGGAGCAGGTCCTCCACCAGGATGCGACCTTCGGCGATGAAGACCTCCTGGTCCCCCATGCGCCGGCGCCCGGCGGCGCGAAGATCCCGATAGGGGACCCAGAGCGGATGGTCGATGGGGGTGGCCATGCCCCATTGTCGCGCGAAGGGGGAACGAGAGCGGGAAAGCTCTGGGGATGACCTTCACCGCAGAGGCGCGGAGGACGCAGAGGGGCGCCGACCGGCCCGGACCGAGCCCGCCGCGCTGCGGCCCTTTACGTTGATTTTCCTTTGCGTCCTCCGCGCCTTTGCGGTTCAACAGTTCCATGACCCGCAAGCTGCCCCGGCACCTGACCTGGCTCGAGGCCTTCGCCGCGGCGGTGGAGACCGGCTCCCTGGAGGGCGCCGCCCAGCACCTCGGCGTGGCCCGCAGCGTGGTCAGCGAGCACCTCAAGGCTCTGGAGGAGGCCCTGGGCGGCGGCGAGCCGCTCCTGGAGCGCAGCGCCGGAAAGCGCCTGCGGCTCACGGCCCGGGGGGAGCGGCTCTACGCCTCTGCCGAGGGGCCGCTCCACCAGCTCAACCTGCGGCGCCTCCGGGACCTGGCCTCCCCCGAGCCGAGCCTTCGGCTGGGGCTCAATCCGACCCTCTCGGACTTCCTCCTCGCCCCCCTTGCCCGGGAGCTGGCGAAGCAGGGCGTGAAGCTGGAGGCCAGCTTCGGCGGCGCCTTTGAGCTGGTGCGGCAGGTGCAGACCCGCCAGCTGGATCTGGCCCTGGGCTTCACGCCCCTGCCCCCCCACCGGGGCGTGGAGAACCGGGTGCTGCTGAGCCTGCCCTTCGTCGTCCTCGCCGCGCCCGGCGCCCCCCTGCCCCGGAAGGCCCGGCTCCAGGTGAAGGACCTGGCCGGCGCGCCTTTCGTGGACTGGCTGAGGGACGACCCCTACGGCGGCGCCAACAGCGCCCGCTTCGCCGCCGCGGGCATCCAGGTGCGGGAGGTGGCGCGGGTGGAGAGCTTCCTCCACCTCTTCGACGTGCTGCGGGCCTACGGGGCCTGCGCCATCGCCCCGGACCTGCGGCGGCTGGCCCCCTTCCCGGAGGATCTGCGGGTGGCGGCCCTGGTGGAGCCCGAGCCCCAGGTGGTGGAGGTCGTCGCCATGTTCCCGGCGGAGGGCGCCTCCCGGGAGGCCGCCGAGGCCCTGCGGCGCCTGGCCCGGCACCTCAAGCCTCGTCGGTAATCCGACGAATCTGGCATCTTTTTTTGGAATTCCGTCCATGGTGCCGGCGGCCTAGATTGGAAGGCTGAGGCTGCCATGACCCCGACCGAACGCGCCATCGCCCGTCTGCCCCGCCACCTGCGCCGCTTCGTGGTGGCCCAGGACTACGGCGCCTACACGCCCCGGGACCAGGCCGTGTGGCGCCACATCCTGCGCCGGCTGACGGGGCACCTGAAGGACAAGGCGCATCCGGTCTACCTGGAGGGCCTGGCCGCCACCGGCATCGGCCTGGAGCGCATCCCCAGCCTGGACGAGATGAACGAGAAGCTGGAGGGCCTCGGCTGGAGCGCCGTCGCCGTGCGGGGTTTCCTGCCCCCGGCGGTCTTCACGGAGCTGCAGACCCTGAAGGTGCTGGCCATCGCCGAGGACATCCGGGACCACCGCCACATCGCCTACACCCCGGCGCCGGACATCGTCCACGAGAGCGCCGGCCATGCGCCGATCCTCGCCCATGGCCGCTATGCCGAGTACGTCCAGCGCTGCGGCCTGGTGGGCTTCAAGGCCATCGCTTCGGTCGAGGACGAGGCGGTCTTCGAGGCCATCCGCAACCTCAGCGTGGTGAAGGAGGATCCCTCCGCGACGCAGAAGGACGTGGCCTTCGCCGAGGCCCGGCTCGCCGCCGCCTCCGCCAGCCGCCGCTGCGTGAGCGAGAACACCCGGGCCAGCCGCCTCTACTGGTGGACGGCGGAGTACGGCCTCATCGGCGACCTGGCCGCCCCGAAGATCTACGGCGCCGGGCTGCTCAGCTCCATCGGCGAGGCCGAGCACTGCCTCACGGACGCCGTGAAGAAGCTGCCGCTCTCCCTGGTCTGCGCGGACACCGAGTACGACATCACCACCATGCAGCCCCAGCTCTTCGTGGCCCGAGACTTCGACCACCTCTTCGAGGTGCTGGAGGCCTTCGAGGGCACGCTGGCCTGGAAGCGGGGCGGGGACTTCGGCCTGGACGAGGCCTTCCGCGCCCGCACAGTGAATCACCTGGTGCTCGAAGGCGGCCTGGAGCTGACCGGCAGGGTGGTGGAGCGCATCGTCGCCGACGAGGAGCTCCGGCCCGGCCTCTCGACGGTGCTGGCCCACCTCGAAGGCCCCGTCCAGGTGTCCAGGAACCATAGGGCCCTGGGCCAGCCCTGGAGCGGCCCCGCCCTCGTCGCCTTCGACGGCGCCGAGGTGCCGGAGCAGGGCCCCTTCCGCCTGGAGCTGGGGGGCGGCACGGTGCTGGAGGGCTTCGCCGTCGGCCACCACGAGGTGGTGAACCTGAAGGCGACGGTGAAGGGCCACACCCTCGCCCTGCCCTCCTGGTGCCTGCTCTTCACCAGCCGCAGCCTGCCCTCCGTGGCCGGGGGGCCCGCGGATCCCGAGGCCTGGGACCGGGCCTTCGGCGAGCTGAACGCCTTCGCGGCCGGGGATGCCGAGGCCCGGGCCCGGGCCGCCAAGGCCCAGGCCCTGCCCGCGGAGACCGCCGCCCTCTACGCCGAGCTGCGGCGCCAGCGGGAGTCGGGGCAGCCCGACGCGGCGGTCCTCCAGAGCATCTCGCGCAAGGCCCCGG
>DASTWQ010000046.1:0-10941 GCA_035758545.1 Holophagaceae bacterium
CGGGGCGTCCCTCAGCTTCGCGAGCGGCAGCTACAAGTTCTACTGGAACGCCACGATGCCCATGAACCTGGAGGTGGACGGCCTCAAGGTGACGGAGATCTACTTCAACGTCCGGCGCTCCCGGTACAGCTGGCTCAAGGACGCCGAGTTCGGCACCCGGGCCCACCTGACCGTCACCAACACCAGCGCCCGGCCCCGCATCCCCGGCTTCGCCGTGGCGGTGCTGGATACTGACGGCCAGCTCCTGGGCGTCGCCTCCGGCGGCACCAAGGTGGGCACCGTCGCCCCCGGCGCCACCGAGGAGTTCGACCTCAACTTCACCCAGGTGAAGGAGCGGCTGCCCAAGGGCGCCACCTTCCTGCTGAGCGTCGAGCTGCGGGACTGATTCTGGGGCTTTGGGCTCTCGGTTTGGGGCTTTCGCAGGACGAGGCCTTCAGGCGCTCGATGATGCCCGGTGAGCCTCGACATACCGGCGCCAGCAAAAGCCGAAAGCCGAGAGCCAAAAGCCGAAAGCCGAAAGCCAAAAGCCCTAGTTGGCTTCCTGCCCCTGGTAGTGGGCGAGGAGCTCCGCCGGCGTGACCGTCGCGGTGCCCACCTTGCCCACGACCACGCCCGCCGCGGCGTTGGCGAGCATGGCTGCCTCGCGCCAGTCGGCGCCGCTGGCCACGCTGGCGGCGAAGGTGGCGATGACGGTGTCCCCGGCGCCGCTCACGTCGAAGACCTCCCGGGCCTCCGTGGGGATCAGCCAGGGCTCCCGGTGGCCCTCCTCTGGCGCGATCAGGGCCATGCCCTTCTCGCTGCGCGTCACCAGCAGACCCTGGAGGCCGAGGGCCTCCCGCAGCCGCGCCCCGGCGGCGGCCACCTCCGCGTCCGTGCCCGCCGGCAGGCCCGCCAGGGCCTCCAGCTCCTTGCGGTTGGGGGTCATGAGGGTCGCGCCCTCGTAGAGCGCCTTGTGGGCCGGCTTCGGATCCACGATCCAGGGCAGGCCCTGGGCCTTGCAGCGGGTCCGCAGCTCGGTCATCACCTCGGGGCCGATGACGCCCTTGGCGTAATCGGAGACGATCACGGCCTTCGCCTCCTTCAGCAGGCCGTCCACCCGCCCACAGAGATCCGCGATGGCCCCGCCGCCGAGGGCGCCGGGCTCCTCGCGGTCGATGCGGAGCATCTGCTGCTGCTGGCCGATGACCCGGGTCTTGATGATGGTGGGGCGCTCCGGATCCAGAACCGCGCCGTCCCGGCGGATGCCCCGGTCGGCGAGCAGGCCGAGGATCCGCTCGCCGGCGGCGTCCTGGCGCAGGGTGCCCACGAGGATCGGCTCCGCGCCCAGGGCCCGGAGGTTCGCCGCCACGTTGGCGGCGCCGCCCAGCACCGCGGACTCCCGCAGCACCCGCACGATGGGCACCGGCGCCTCCGGCGAGATGCGGTTCACCTCGCCGAAGAGGTACTCGTCCAGCATCAGGTCGCCCAGTACGAGCACCGGCGCGCCCTTGAGGCCCTCCAGCAGCTCCGTGGCGCGGGCCTTCTCCAGGCGCATCAGGCCTCCTTCCGCGCGCGGTCCACCAGCAGGACCGGGATGCCGTCCTCGATGGGGTAGACCAGGCCGCAGGCCCTGCACTTCAGGTCCGCCTCGCGCGGCGCCAGCTCCCCCCGGCAGTCGGGGCAGCAGATCAGCTCCAGGAGGCGCGGGTCGAGGGCCATGCGGACAGGATAAACGAAAGGCGCCGGTCGCCCGGCGCCTTCGGAAGGGGGAGGACGGTCAGAGGATCGTCCACTTGGGGCCGCCACCGCCCTCGGGCGGGGTCCAGATGACGTTCTGCTCGGGGCACTTGATGTCGCAGGTCTTGCAGTGGACGCAGTTCGAGAAGGCGATGTCCACCTTGTGGACCTGGCCCGCCTGGTCGGGGTGCATCTCGTAGACCTGGGCGGGGCAGAAGACCGTGCAGGGCGCGCCCTTCTCCTCGTAGCAGGTGACGCAGACGTCGTCGCCCTTCACGATCTTGAGGTGGCTGGGCTGGTGCTCGTCGTGGAGGGTGCCGCTGGCGAACACGTCGTCCAGCTTGGAGATGGCGGTGCCCTTGCCGAAGGCGACGCCCCAATCCAGATCGTCCCGTTTCATGCCGGCCTTGCCGTAGTACTCCTCCGTGGTCTGGGTCATGGCGGCGTCCGTCTTCGCGTGGAAGGGCTCGCCGGGCATCCACCCGTCGTTGTCGATCATGGAGGCGCCGATCTTCAGGGCGGCGGGGATGGTGAGGCCGTGCTCCACGGCGCCGTGGAAGTTGCGGGAGCGGTAGAGCTCCTTGCCCGCCAGGGAGTCCATGTAGAGCTGGCTGTAGCGCATGAGGCTGGCATCGGAGAAGTCCTCCTCCACCAGGGCCTTGAGGATCACCTCGGCGGCGACCATGCCGCCCTTCATGCCGAGGTGGATGCCCTTCAGCCGCGCGGCGTTGACCATCTGCGCCGCGTCGCCCACCAGCATGCCGCCGGCGAAGGCGAGCTTGGGCATGGAGTGCCAGCCGCCGATGGCGAGGGCCTTGCCGCCGTACTGGAGCATCTTGCCACCCTTGAGGATGGAGGCGATGCGCGGGTGCTGCTTGAACTTCTGGAGCATCAGGTGGGCGTCCACGAAGGGATCCTTCGTGTCGAGGCTCACCACGTAGCCGATGGACACCTGCTTGCCGCCCAGGGAGTAGACCCAGGAGCCGCCGCTCTCGCCCTCGGCCTGGGGCCAGCCGGTGGTGTGGATGACGAGGCCGGGCTCGATGTTGCCCTCGGGGACCTCCCAGACCTCCTTCACGCCCATCTCGTAGGCCTGGGGGTTCAGGGCCGAGGCCTGGAGGTTCAGCACCGCCTCCAGCTCCCGGGCCAGGTGGCCGCGGGGGCCCTCGCCGAAGACCGTCACCTTGGCCTTGAGGAGGTTGCCGGGCTCGAAGTTGGACTTCTTCGTGCCATCGGGGTTCACGCCCTTGTCGGCGGTCTGGACGCCCACGACCTTCTTCGAGCCATCCGGCTGGTCCTCCCAGAGGACCTGGATGCCGGCGAAGCCGGGCAGCAGCATGACGTCCACGCCCTCGACCGAGCGGGCCTCGATCTTCTCCGCCATCCAGCGGACCATCTTCGACAGGCTGATGATGTGGTTGCCGTGGTTCTGCAGGAAGGGCGGGGGCACGGGGAACTGGAGGCCGCCGCGGTCCGAGAAGGCCCAGACCTCCTCCTTGGTGACCTCGCCCTCGGTGGGGAAGCCCTGCTCAAGGAAGTCCGGGCAGAGGTCCTTGAGGAAGATCGGGTCCAGCACCGCGCCGGAGAAGGCGTGGTCGCCGATCTCGTCGCCCTTCTCGATGAGGCCGATGGTGAGCCCCTCGAGCTTCTTCACGCCGGGCCGGGCGTTGTGGGCCTCGATGTGGTCCAGCAGGCGCCAGAGCCCCGCCAGGTTGGCCGGTCCCGCGCCCACGAAGAGCACATCGAAATCCAGCTCCTCCCGCTCCACGCCGGGCCGCGCGCTCTGGGTCGAGAAGTCCCGCATACCGTCTCCAAGCAGACCTCCCAGTGTAGCCGGGCCCTGGCAGACTGGGGACATGCCCGTTCCTCGACGGATCTCAGCGACCCTGGCGGCCCTCGCTCTGGCCGTGGGACCTGCCGGCTGCCGCAGGAAGGAGGCGGATCGGATTCCCAAGGCCCAGTCCAATGCCGGACCTGCGACCAGTGAAGCCAGCCGGGAAATCGGCTCCAAACGGAGCGCCCCCCCCGCGCTGGCTCCCTTGTCAGAAGCTCAGGCCCAGGCCCTTCTGCCGAAGGAGATGGCCGACCTGACGTCCGTGTTGCCAGCCATGTACCGGCAGGTGAACGCCCTTGCCGCTGCCCAGGGCCTGGAGGGCTGGCCTGAGGCCCTGTCACCCTTCGCGGATGATCCGGATCCCTCCTACCGCGCCGATCCGCTCAAGGCGTTGCCCCCAGCGATCCGGCTCATCTGGGGGAATGTCCAGGTCCTCTGGATTCATGTCCCCGACCTTCAGAGATGGGACGCCCTCGTCCTCATGAAGATCGCCGCATCCAAGGACGATTCTCCCTGGCGCCTGATGCTCCTGAAGGATGCGTTCGGCCATCCCACGCTCACGCCGGCATTGCCCCATGACACCTGGAACGACGGGAATGTACTGGACTGGTCCGCTGAGGTGAGCCTCACCTATGCCAAGGATCTGGCTGAAATCCAGAGACAGTGGGCCTACTGCTGTCATCCAGAGACTCTGACCTTCATCTGCTGCCCGCCTGAATCCGACGCCGGTCTCTCGCTCCAGTACGATCCGGATCTGGGGGTGGGGCTCCAGATTTCCGGCGTTGCGGAGGAAGATCCAGGCGAAGACATGAACTGGTATCTGTCTCCCAAGGAATTCAGCGACGCCCAGGTCATCCGTACGGGGAAGGACTTCGTTTGGGCGAACATCGGTGGAACCAGAGGGGTCGCGACCCGCGCCGATTGGGAACAATGGAGCGCAACGTTCAAGCCCGCCAATTCGACGCCATGACCCACGCTTCCGACTCCTTCTTCTTCGAAGCCGCCGTGGAGCGGCCGCTGTCCGTGGTGTTCCGGCGGGCGGACGGGGCCTGGGAGGGCCACGACTACCTCGTGGAAGTGGTCGCGGGGCGCCAGGGGCTGGACGGCATGGACGTGGTCGTGGACTTCCGGGACCTGGAATCCGCCCTGGACGGCCTGCTGGCGCCGCTGCAGGGCAAGCTCCTGTCGGACCTGGGCCTTTCGGGCCCCCTGGCCCTGGCGGAGCGGCTCCGGGCGCAGCTCGCGCCGGTGCTCCCCCCCCCCGGCGCGGCTGGTCTCCGTGGCCCTGGTGGACGGCCGGGGCCGGCGCCTGGCGGTGAAGGCCTGAGCCCGTGAAGCGCCTCTGGCCCTACGCGGCCGCGGTCCTCCTCGTGGCCGCGCCTCTGGCGGTGGTGCATCCGGTGCAGGTGCGGGGCCGCAGCATGGAGCCCACCTACCGGGACGGCCAGCTGGTGTGGACGCTCCAGTCCTGGTGCGCCGGCCCCCCGCGCCGGGGCCAGGTCTGGGTGGTGGAGGGCCCCGACGGCCCGGTCATCAAGCGCCTGCTGGGGCTGCCCGGGGAGACGGTCCAGGAGACCGGCGGCGACCTCTGGGTCGGCGGCCTGCGCCTGAAGGAGCCCTACGTGGCCCGGGTGGACGCCCAGGACGGCGGCCCCTGGCCCTGCGGCACCGGCTACCTCTTCCTCGGCGACAACCGTCCCCTCAGCGAGGACGGCCGCGCCTGGGGCCCCCTGCCCCGGGCGGCGCTGCAGGGGCGGGTGGTGTTCTAGGGGGCAGGCGGGAGGCTCGAGGCTGGAGGCCCTGTGGCGCGGCGCCCTCGGCGCCGGCCCTTCCTCCAGGGATCCCCGGCCTCCAGCCTCCGGTCTCCAGCCTCCAGCCCCCAGCCTCCAGCCTCACTTCCCCCCGTGGGGCGCGAGGATCTGGGACAACCGGTCCGGGGTGCCGTCCACCCGCTCCAGGCGGGGGTAGCGCTCGCCGCCGTGGTAGTCCACGGCCAGATCCTTCACGAAGGGCCCCGACTTCACCGTGAGGCGGATCGGCTCCTTGCCGTCCTTGGCCGCGCGGAGCGCGGCCCGGAGCGCCTCGGCGGAGTAGGCCCGGCCGTTGACGGAGAGCAGCACCATGCCGGGGATGGCGCCGGCCTGGAAGGCGGGGCCGCCGGGGAGCACGTCGCCCAGGTCCCCCTTCTCGCCCACCGTGAGGCCGAGGGAGTACCAGGCGTTCAGCCCGCCGCGCTCCGCGGTCCGGAAGAAGTCCGTGGGCTGGTCCGTATAGACGAGCTTCCAGCCGCCGCGGGTGATGCCGTCCATGGGCGCGTGGGGCGCGACCTGGTAGACGCGGGTCCGGAGGAAGCCCGCCCAGTCGTAGGGCGCGACCTGGTTCAGGGCGGCGACCACGTCCTCGAAGCCGTAGGGCTTCACCTCGGGGCCCGTGCTGGGGGCGCCGTGGAAGGCCTGGCAGACGTCGTCCAGGCTCTTCTTCCCACCGGTGAGTTCGCGGATCTTGGTGTCCGCGTCCAGCCAGATCAGCAGGCCCTCGTCGTAGAAGTCCACGCTCCGGCGCCAGGCGCCCCAGTACCCGGGGGCGTTGTAGAGCACCTGGGCCTCCACCGCCGTGTCCGCGAGGGGCCGCCAGTCGCGGCCGGGGCGGGCGTCGAGGGAGGCGGCGACCTGCGCGAGGTTGTCCCGGTAGTCCTGGGACGTCCAGAGCCCGGACCGGGCGGTGAGGACGGAGCCGAGGTACTGGGTGAGGCCCTCGTAGACCCAGAGGAGCTCGCCCTTCATGGGCTGGTCGTAGTTGCCCGTGGCCAGGCCCGCGGGGCGGCGGAACTTGCCGTTCCAGCTGTGGACCATCTCGTGGGGCAGCAGGCCCGAGAAGAGCTTCAGCTCCGCGGGATCCACCAGGCTCATCTCGGCGGTGCGGTCGTCGCTGGATTCGTGGTGCTCCAGGCCGAAGTGGGCCACGGTGTCGCTGAGGGTGAGCAGGAAATCGTAGTGGCGGTAGTGCCGCGCGCCGAAGAGGGCGCCGCTCTCGGTGACGAGGTTCCTCAGGTGCTGGACGGTCTCGGGCTTGATGGCCAGGGCCGCGGCGCTGTCCGCGGCGATGTCCAGGTGGTGGGGCCGGCCCAGGCTCTCACCCAGGTCCACGCGCTTGAAGTGCCTCCCAGTGAGCACCGGGGAATCCACGAGGGTCGTGAGGCTGACGGGCTTGAAGGTGACGGTGGCGCCCTCCTGCCGGGCGACGTCCAGGGCCGTGCCGAAGGACCAACCCGCGGGCAGGGTCACCGAGGCCTCCATCGACACCGCGTCGCTGGCCTGGCCGAGGGGGTAGAGCAGCACCGTGTTCCAGCTGAGGAGCGCCAGGGTGTCCGTGCTGGAGGGCCCCGCGGAGAACTGGCCGCCGGAGGGCGTGAGGAAGTCCAGGGCCACCTCGACGCTGTCCGCGCCCTTCGGGACTTCCAGGTGGAAGGCGCACATCTCCACCGGATCGCGGGTCCAGGGGATCTCCTTCCCGTTCGCGGTGAAGTGCAGGCCCACCAGATCCTGGAGCGGGCCGGTGGGACCGTGCTCGCCGGGGATCCACTTCGGATAGAAGAGGGTCAGCGGCCCCGCCTGGGCGGGGATGCGCTCCACGGCGTGCAGGTGGTGCTGGGGCGCGGTGGTGGCGTCCACCTGGAGGCGGATGGGCGCGCCGGCGGACAGGGCCAGCGCGACGAAGGAGGAGAGGGCCAGGGGCAGGCGTCGCATGGGCAGACCTCGCAAGACGATGGCCCCAGTAGAGCCCCGCGCGTTGCAACACGCAAGAGCGAATCCGAGCGGCCCCGTTAGACTGGGAGATTCCGGGAGGCGGCGTGGATCGTCTGGTCATCGAAGGGGGCCTCGCCCTGTCAGGGCGCATCCAGGTCGGGGGCGCCAAGAACGCGGCCCTGCCCTGCATCGCCGCGGGCCTGCTCTCGGACGGGCCGGTCGTCCTGCAGGGCCTGCCGGCCGTCTCCGACATCCGCACCATGCTCAAGGTGCTGGAGGCCCTCGGCTGCGTCGTGGAGCGCACCCCGGACGCCGACGGCCTGGGCCTCACCGCCGCCATCCGGGCGGTGGACCTGGAGAAGGGGGAGCTGCGGGCGCCCTACGAGCTGGTGAAGACCATGCGGGCCTCCATCCTCGTGCTGGGACCCATGCTGGCCCGCTACGGCCGTGCCTCCGTGTCCCTGCCCGGCGGCTGCGCCATCGGCGCCCGGCCGGTGAACCTGCACCTGGAGGCCCTCCAGCGCATGGGCGCCGAGATCGAGATCGACAAGGGCTACGTGGAGGCCCGGGTCCCCGGCGGGCGGCTCAAGAGCGTGGACCACACCTTCGACAAGGTGAGCGTGGGCGCCACCGAGAACCTGCTCATGGCCGCCTGCCTGGCGGAGGGCACCACCGTGCTCCGCAACTGCGCC
Source organism: Holophagaceae bacterium (assembly GCA_035758545.1). GTDB lineage: Bacteria > Acidobacteriota > Holophagae > Holophagales > Holophagaceae > JAFDVN01. The sequence goes on from DASTWQ010000046.1 coordinate 7,989, forward strand.
ATGGAGCCGGAGATCCGCGACCTGGCGGACCTGCTCCGGAAGATGGGCGCGCGGATCGAGGGCCTGGGCACGGCCACCCTCACGGTCCACGGCGCGCCGGCCCTCCAGGGCTGCGAGCACCGGATCATCCCCGACCGCATCGAGGCGGGCACCTACCTCTGCGCCGCCGCCGCCGCCGGCGGGGACGTGGTGCTGGACCGGGTGGTGCCCGAGCACGTGCGCTCCCTCATCGAGCTGCTGGACCGCTGCGGCTGCACCTTCACCGAGCGGGAGGGCCAGGACGGCCCCCAGCTCCGCATCCAGCGGGAGAAGGGCCAGAAGCTCCGGGCCCGGGACATCACCACCGCGCCCTACCCCGCCTTCCCCACGGACCTCCAGGCCCAGGCCATGGCCGTGATGACCCAGGCCTGCGGCATCAGCGTCATCAAGGAGACGATCTTCGAGAACCGCTTCCAGCACGCCATGGAGCTGGAGCGCCTGGGCGCCAACCTGCGCATCGACGGCGGCACCGCCATCGTCGCGGGGCCCGCCCCCCTGACGGGCTGCACGGTCATGGCCACGGACCTGCGGGCCAGCGCCACCCTCGTCATCGCCGGGCTCGTGGCCGAGGGCACGACCACCGTGGACCGCATCTATCACCTCGACCGGGGCTACGCCGGGCTGGAGAAGAAGCTCCAGGGCGTCGGCGCCCGCATCACCCGCGTCAGCGGCGGCACGGTCTAGGTAAACTCGAGGTTCACGCGGAAGGGGTCAGGATGTTCGGCGACATGAAGGTCTTCTCCGGCAGCAGCCATCCCGAGCTGGCCGCCGGCATCGCCGCGCACATCGGCATGCCGCTGGGGCGCCTCAAGATGACGCGGTTCTCCAACGAGAACATGAAGGTGAAGATCGAGGAGAACGTCCGCGAGTCGGATGTCTTCGTGATCCAGACCTCCTGCCCGCCGGTGAGCGACAACCTGCTGGAGCTGCTCATCACCATCGACGCGCTCAAGTTCGCCTCCGCGGCGCGCATCACGGCGGTGCTGCCCTACTTCCCCTACGCCCGCTCGGACAAGAAGGACGAGGCGCGCATCTCCATCACGGCCCGCCTGGTGGCGGACCTGCTGGAGACCGCCGGCGCCGACCGCGTGCTGACGATGACGCTCCACGCCCCGCAGATCCTCGGCTTCTTCCGCAAGCCAGCGGACCAGCTGCTGGCCACGCCGATCCTCACCCAGCACTTCAAGCGCAAGGACCTCTCCAACGCCGTCGTGGTCGCCACGGACGCGGGCGCCGCCAAGTTCGCGGGCCACTTCGCCAAGCGCCTGGGCGTGCCCATGGCCATCATCGACAAGCGCCGCTTCGACGACTCCGAGAAGGCCCAGAGCGTGGCCCTCATCGGCGACGTGGACGGCAAGGACGCCATCATCTACGACGACGAGATCGCCACCGGCGGCTCCATCAAGGAGGCCGCGACCATCCTCCGCAAGTTCGGCGCGAAGACCGTCCGCGTGGGCGTCACCCACCCGGTCTTCAGCGGCCCGGCCGTGGAGCGGCTCAACGAGGCCAACCTGGACGAGCTGGTGGTGACGGATTCCATCCCCGTGCCCGCCGAGAAGGCCGCGGCCATGCCCAACCTGAAGGTGCTCTCCACCGCCGCGATGTTCGGCGACGCGATCCTGAGGATCCACGGCGGCCGCAGCATCAGCGAGATGCTGGAGTAGGCGTGGCGCTCGACCGGCTCCGCCACAAGCTGGACGCGCTCGAAGGGGGCCTGAAGGGCATCCCCCTGGGGCCCGAGTGGGCCGAGCTGACCCGCGACTTCACGCGCCCCTTCCTCGCCCTGCACCTCGCCGCGGAGCTCTACACCGCGCGGCTGAGCCTCGCCCTGGCCCTGGACCTGGGCTGGGAGGCCCGGCTCCGGTCGGGCACGGACGCCGAGGCCCTCTGCGCCGATCTGCCGTCCCAGTGCCGCATCCCCGTGCGCTGGATGCTCGGCTTCCTCGCGGACCAGGGCCTCCTGGCCGGGGAGGGGGGCCGCGTGCGGCTGACTGGAGAACCCCAGGTGGACCTGGCGGAGATCCGGGCCTTCGCAGGAGCCGAGGCCGGCGGCCAGACCGCCACCTTCGACCTGCTGGACCACGTGCGGGAGGTGATCCCGCCCTTCTTCACCGAGGGCCGCCCCGGAGAGCCCCTGCTCTTCGACCTGCGTACCTTCCCGCTCTGGCTGGCCTACTTCCGGAACGACAATCCGGTCTACCGGCCCAACAACCTGCTGTCCCTCATGGCGCTGCGGGACCGCCTGCCCGAGGGCGCATCCATCCTCGAGCTGGGCGCGGGCTCCGGCTCCTTCCTGCGGCTGCTGCACGCGGACGCGAAGGCGAAGGGCTACCTGGGCCGCATCGGCGCCTACCGCTTCACCGACGTGGCCTCGGCCTTCCTCCGCCGGGCCCAGCGGGAGCTGACGGCGGAGATGCCGGAGCTGAGCCTCGCCTTCAGCCCCCTGGACCTGAACCGGGACCTGACGGGCCAGGGGCTCGAGGACGGCAGCCTCGACGCCATCGTCGGCGTGAACGTGCTGCATGTGGCCAAGGACCTTCCCGGGGCCCTCGCCGCCCTGCGGCGGAAGCTGCGCCCCGGCGGCATCCTCGCCTTCGGCGAATGCCTCAAGCCCTCCTTGGACGAGCCCATCTACCTGGAGTTCCTCTTCAACTTCATGGACTCCTTCCGGGAGGTGGACCTGGATCCGGCGCTGCGGCCCGTCCATGGCTTTCTCACGCCGGAACTCTGGCAGGGCCTCTTGAGCCATGCGGGATTCCAGGAGATCCGAGGCTATCCGGACGCCCGCGCCCTGATGGACCAGGTGCCTGACTTCTTCGTGGGCGGCTTCAGCGCCCGGGCCTGAGCGCCATGGCCGCAACCCTCCGCCAGCTCCTGATCCAGCGCGCCGCGCGGCTCCAGGGCCGCCCTGCCC
>DASTWQ010000049.1:0-3910 GCA_035758545.1 Holophagaceae bacterium
CTTCATCACGATGTCCAAGCAGGACTCCGTGGCCAACCGCCGCTTGGCGATGGCCCGGCTCGGCAACAAGGAGATCGTCCAGAAGATCTTCGGCGCCGATTTCCGCAAGCGCTTCGAGAGCCGCCCCGGCGGCTACACGCGCATCCTGAAGATGGCGCCCCGCCACGGCGACGGCGCCGAGATGGCCCTCATCGAGCTGGTGGACTACCAGCTGCCCGCCGAGGCCGCCGAGTAAGGCTGCGAGCTCCAAGGGAAGGCGCCCCGCGAGGGGCGCCTTTTTCGTTCTCGCGCTCCCGGCGCTATCCTGGCTTCCCATCCTGGAGGCGGCCATGGCCGAGCTGGACAGCCTTTCCGCGGAGTCCCGGAGCTTCCCGCCTCCGCCGGCCTTCGCCGCCCAGGCCAATTTCGGCGCCGAGGCGGACGCGGCGCTGCGGGAGGCCTTCGCCCAGGACTGGGAGGGCACCTGGGCCCGGCTGGCCCGGGAGGAGCTGGTCTGGGACCGGCCGTTCAGCCGCACCTTCGAGGGCGATTTCGAGCATCCGCGGTGGTTCGGCGACGGCCAGCTGAACGCCAGCGTCCAGTGCCTGGACCGGTGGCTCGGCACGCCCACCGAGCACAAGGCGGCCCTCATCTGGGAAGGGGAGCCCGGCGACCAGCGGACCCTCACCTACGGCCAGCTCCACCGGGAGGTGGCCCGCTTCGCCCAGGCCCTGAAGTCCCTCGGCGTGAAGAAGGGCGACCGGGTCGCCATCTACATGCCCCTCATCCCCGAGCTGGCCCTGGCCCTGCTCGCCTGCGCCCGCCTCGGCGCGCCCCATACGGTGGTCTTCGGCGGATTTTCCGCGGAGGCCCTCGCGGGCCGCATCCAGGACGCCGGCGCCGAAGTGCTGTTGACGGCGGACGGGGGCTGGCGCAAAGGGGAGCTCCTCCGGATCAAGGAAATCGCCGACGCTGCCGTGGTCCAGTGCCCTGGCATCCGCAAGGTGGTGGTGGCACGCCGCACCGGGCATGAGATCCCCATGCAGCCGGGGCGGGACCACTTCCTGGACGACCTCCTCGAGGGCATCGGCGAGGCCAAGGCGGCTCCGGAGCCCTGCGGCGCCGAGGACACGCTCTTCCTCCTCTACACCAGCGGCAGCACGGGCAAGCCCAAGGGCATCGTCCACGCCACCGCGGGCTACCTGCTCTGGACCAAGCTCACGACCCGGTGGGTGCTGGACGTGAAGCCCTCGGACCTCTACTGGTGCACCGCGGACATCGGCTGGATCACCGGCCACAGCTACCTCGTCTACGGCCCCCTGCAGCTGGGCGCCACGGTGCTCATGTACGAGGGCAACCCCATCCACCCGGCGCCGGACCGGTTCTGGTCCATGATCGAGCGGCACCGGGTGACGGTCTTCTACACGGCCCCCACCGCCATCCGGACCTTCATCCGCCTGGGGGATGGCCACGTGCGCAAGCACGACCTGTCCTCGCTCCGCCTGCTCGGCTCCGTGGGCGAGCCCATCAACCCGGAGGCCTGGCTCTGGTACCACCATGTGGTCGGCCAGGAGCGCTGCCCCATCGTGGACACCTGGTGGCAGACGGAGACGGGCGGGATCATGATCGCCCCGCTGCCCGGCGTCCAGACGACCGTGCCCGGCAGCGCCACCCGACCGCTTCCAGGCATCGAGGCGGACATCGTGGACAAGCATGGCGAGGCCAAGCCCGCGGGCCTCCTCGTGATGCGCCGCTCCTGGCCTGGCCAGCTGCGGGGCATCTGGGGCAACCCCGAGCGCTACCACGCGGGCTACTTCGCGGAGATCCCCGGCTGCTACCTGGCGGGGGACGGCGCGAGGCGGGATGACCGCGGCAACATCTGGATCATGGGCCGGGTGGACGATGTGCTCAACGTCAGCGGCCACCGCCTGGGCACCGCGGAGGTGGAGAGCGCCCTGGTCGCCCATCCCGATGTGGCAGAGGCCGCGGTGGTGGGCCGCCCGGACGAGGTGAAGGGCGAGGCCATCGTGGCCTTCGTGACGCTGAAGGCCGGCCGGAGCGCCGACGCCTCAGCCCTCAAGGCCCACGTCACGAAGGAGATCGGCGCCCTGGCCCGGCCCGACGAGATCCGCTTCGCCGAGGCCCTCCCCAAGACCCGCAGCGGCAAGATCATGCGCCGCCTCCTCCGGGACCTGGCCCGGGGCGCCAGCAGCGCCCAGGACACGAGCACCCTCGAGGACCAGAAGGTGCTGGAGCGCCTGCGGGCGACGGCGCCGGAGGAAGACTGATTCAGGGCTGGGCCGGCGTGGTCTTCACGTCGAGGATCTGCATGCTGAAGGCGCTCTCGTACCCAGTGGCATGGGCATCCGAGCGGGGCCGCCTGCCGCCACCGTGGGAGGGATCCATGAGGACGGCCAGGGTCACCTCCCAGGGACCCCGGTCAGCCGGGTCCGCGGCCTGGAACCGGATCGTGTGCACCGCGACCCGGATGTAGCGCCAGACCGCGTCCGAGCCGTCGATCTGTTCGGCCGAGGCGACAGTCCCGTCCGACCTCACGTCCAAGCGGACCCGGGCGGCGCCATGGACCCCGGGCTGGATGAGGGTGGTGGGGGCATGGAAGGTGCGGAAGTCGAAGTCGAGACGACCCGCGTCCCGGGTCTTCTCGAGGCTGGGCTGCACTTCGGGCTGGGAGCAGGCCACCAGGCCCAGGGTCAGCGCAGGAACCAGGAGGATGGTCCGGGTGGGCATGGCAACTCCATGAGGATGGGGCGATCCTAGCAGGGCCATCCGCGAGGCTGGTGGCGGACCCGGGATCGGCTACCGCACCACGGCGTGGACGATCTCCTGGAGGAGGGCGTCCACCCGGCGGGCGGTGGCGAGGCTGCCGTAGTCGCCGGCGGTGGTGACGACGCAGAGGTCCAGGTCGGGGACCACGAAGATGCGCTGGCCGCCGTTGCCGAAGGCCGCGGCCCAGGGCAGCTCCCGGCCGTGCCAGGCGACGGTGCCCGTCCACCAGAAGTAGCCGTAGCGGGTGCCATCGAAGCCGGTCTCCAGGCGGGGTGTGAGGGAGGCGGCGATCCAGGTCTCGGGCACGAGCTGCCGGCCCTCCCAGCGCCCGTGGTCCAGCACCAGGCGGCCCAGCTTCGCCATGTCCCGGGGGCGCATGCGGAGGCCCGTGAAGGCCATGGGCCGCCCGTGCAGGTCCCCCACCCACTCCCAGTCCGTGATGCCGAGGGGCCCGAAGAGACGGGTCTGCACATAGGCCTTCAAGGGCGTGCCCGTGGCCCGCTCGACCAGGTCGGCGAGGAGCAGGCACCCGCCGCTGTTGTAGGTCCACCGGGTGCCCGGCGCCGCGGCGACGGGCCGGCTCAGCACGTAGTAGGCAGGCGTCCACTTCCAGTAGAGCTTGTGCTCGTCGTCCCGGCCGGGGCCGCCCTCCTGCCAGTCCAGCCCGCTGCTCATGGTGAGCAGGTGCTCCAGGGTGATGGCGCGGCGATCGGGGGTCTGCAGATCCTTGAACTCGGGGAAGCCGTCGAGGACCGGCGTGGAGAGGGGGCCCAGCTTGCCCTGGGCCTGGGCGATGCCCACCAGGAGGCCGATGACGCTCTTGCCGACGGACCGGGTGTCATGGCGCACGGCCGGGCCGAAGGCGCGGGTGCGGGCGAAGAGGCTGTAGACGCCCTTGTCCTCCCCCGCCCGGTAGGCCTCGGCCACCAGGTGGCCGCGCCGCTCCACCACCAGTCCGTGGAGGTCCATGCGCCCGTCCAGGGCGCCAGCCAGGGCGGCCGAGAGGCGCGCGGGATCGAATCCCGCCTCCGCCGGTGGCTCGACCGACCAGCCGTCCCCGATCGAGGCCGGCGAATAGGGGAAGGCCGGAGACTGGGCCTGGGTGTGGGCTGGGGTCTGGGTCCTGGCTGAGCCCGCCAGGACC
>DASTWQ010000139.1:0-2873 GCA_035758545.1 Holophagaceae bacterium
CAGATGTGCGCGCCCAACTCGCCACAATGGTTCAACACCGGCCTCAACTTCGCCTACGGCATCACCGGTCCCAGCCAGGGCCACCTCTACTGCGACCCGCGCACGGGTGAACTCCTTAAGTCCAAGGACGCCTACTCCCACCCCCAGCCCCACGCTTGCTTCATCCAGTCCGTCAAGGACGACCTCGTCGGCGAAGGCGGCATCATGGACCTCTGGGTCCGCGAGGCACGACTCTTCAAGTACGGCTCGGGCACCGGCTCCAACTTCTCCCGCATCCGCGGCTCCGAGGAGCCCCTCTCCGGCGGCGGCAAGAGCTCCGGCCTCATGTCCTTCCTCGCCGTGGGCGACAAGGCCGCGGGCGCCATCAAGTCCGGCGGCACCACCCGCCGCGCCGCCAAGATGGTCACCCTGGACCTGGACCACCCCGACATCGAGGCCTTCGTGGACTGGAAGGTCCTCGAGGAGCGCAAGGTGGCCATGCTGGCCGCCGGCTCCCTGCTGGTGAAGAAGCACTGGGACGAGCTCTGCAAGGCCGTGGAGGGCTCCACCACCAAGGACGCCGACCCCAAGACCAACGAGGCCCTCAAGAAGGCCCTGGCCCGGGCCAAGAAGGAGGGCGTCCCCGCGGCCTTCCTGAGCCAGTGCCTGGGCCGCCTGGCCGAAGGCGACTTCGACCGGGACCTCAAGGCCTACGACACCTCCTGGGACGGCGAGGCCTACTACACCGTCGGCGGCATGAACTCCAACAACTCCGTGCGCGTGCCCGACGCCTTCATGCGCGCCCTGGAGAACGACGGCGACTGGGAGCTCACCCGCCGGGTGGACGGCAAGGTCGCCAAGAAGCTCCGGGCCCGGGACCTCTGGCACAAGGTGAACTACGCCGCCTGGGCCTGCGCGGACCCCGGCCTGCAGTTCGACACCACCATCAACGACTGGCACACCTGCCCCGCCGACGGCCGCATCAACGCGTCCAACCCCTGCTCCGAGTACATGTTCCTGGACGACACCGCCTGCAACCTGGCGTCCCTGAACCTGTGCACCTTCCTCACGGCGGATGGCGGCTTCGACCTCGAGGGCTACCGCCACGGCATCCGGCTCTGGACCATCGTCCTCGAGATCTCCGTGCTCATGGCCCAGTTCCCCAGCGAGGCCATCGCGCGGCTGAGCTACGACTTCCGCACCCTCGGCCTGGGCTACGCCAACCTGGGCGCCATGCTCATGCGCATGGGCATCCCCTACGACTCCGTCGAGGGCACCCAGTGGTGCGGGGCCCTGACCGCCATCCTCACCGGCGACGCCTACGCGGCCTCCGCCGAGATGGCCCGGGAGCTGGGCGCCTTCCCCAAGTACGGGAAGAACCGCGAGTCCATGCTCCGCGTCATCCGCAACCACCGCCGGGCCGCCTACAACGCCCCCGCCACCGAGTACGAGCAGCTCTCCGTGCCGCCCCAGGGCCTCCACGGCCAGGGCGTGCCCAAGCGCATCCTCGACGCCGCCCGGGAGAGCTGGGACACGGCCCTCACCTACGGCGAGCAGTGGGGCTACCGCAACGCCCAGGTGACCGTGCTGGCCCCCACCGGCACCATCGGCCTCCTCATGGACTGCGACACCACCGGCGTCGAGCCCGACTTCGCCCTGGTGAAGTTCAAGAAGCTCGCCGGCGGCGGCTACTTCAAGCTCGTGAACTCCGCCATCCCCGAGGCGCTCATGCGCCTGGGCTACACCGGCGACCAGATCAAGGACATCGAGCGCCACGTCATCGGCTGGCTGGAGATCACGGACCAGACCCCGGGCATCACCCGGTCCATGCTCCTGGAGAACGGCTGGACCGAGGCGGAGATCCAGGCCCTGGAGGCCAAGCTTCCCACCGCCTTCGACCCCGCCTACGCCGTGGACATGGAGCGCCTCAAGCAGCACTTCGTCCAGGACCGCATCGACGCCTTCATGGCGGCCCTCACCGGCACCATGACCGTCGAAGGCGCGCCCCACCTGAAGGACGAGCACCTGCCCATCTTCGACTGCGCCAACAAGTGCGGCCGCACCGGCAAGCGCTACATCGCCCCCATGGGCCACCTGAAGATGATGGCCGCCGCCCAGCCCTTCCTCTCCGGCGCCATCAGCAAGACCATCAACCTGCCCGCCGAGAGCACCGTCGAGGACATCGCCGGCATCTACGAGGCCTCCTGGCAGCTCATGCTGAAGGCCGTGGCCCTCTACCGCGACGGCTCCAAGATGAGCCAGGCCATGGCCACCAACCTGGACCTGCTGGACGGCATCGAGGCCCTCACCGACGAGAGCACCACCGCCGTCGAGAAGACCCCCGCGGTCGCCCAGGCCCTCACCCAGCAGCTGGTGCGCACCTACCGCCGCCGCCTGCCCAACCGCCGCGGCGGCTACACCCAGAGCGCCACCGTGGGCGGCACCAAGCTCTACCTCCGCACCGGCGAGTACGAGGACGGCAGCCTCGGCGAGATCTTCATCGACATCCACAAGGAGGGCGCGGCCTTCCGCTCCCTGCTGAACTGCTTCGCCATCGCCGTCTCCATGGGCCTCCAGTACGGCGTGCCCCTGGAGGAGTTCTGTGAGGCCTTCCTCTTCACCCGCTTCGAGCCCAACGGCATGGTCATGGGCAGCGACACCATCAAGCTGTCCACGAGCATCATCGACTTCATCTTCCGCGAGCTGTCCATCAGCTACCTGGGCCGCTACGACCTGGCCCACGTGGAGGCGGACCAGCTGATGAAGGCCCCCGTCGCCAAGCCCGAGAGCCACGCGCCCTTCGCGCCCCAGACCGTCGAGGCCCTGCAGGGCACCCCCCTGCCCTTCGGTGACGAGGCCAGCGCCGCCGCCACCGCCAAGGCCGCCGAGCAGGC
>DASTWQ010000062.1:0-5607 GCA_035758545.1 Holophagaceae bacterium
GGTAGATCGCGTAGTCCCGGCGGGGATCGTTCGGGAAATAGGTCAGGAACCCCGTGTACTCCACCGCGGCCTCGGGGTAGCTGGGGGCCTTCTGAAAGAAGAAGCTGTCGCCCAGGAGCAGCTTGGCGTTGGGATAGGCCCGCGAGCCGGGCATGTTGGCCTCGATGTAGCGGAGGACCTCCCGCGCCTTGGTGTACTTGCCCTGCTTGAGCAGGGTCCGCCCCTGGTCCAGGAGCTGATCGGCCGTCTCCCCGTTGTAGATCCCCGTCTTGGGGCCGCGGTGGCAGGCGAGGCTCCCCCCCAGGGCAAGGAGGCAGGCGAGCGGCAGGACAAGGCGGGTCTTCATGCGGATTCCTTCGGACCTTCTAGCGTGGCAGAACCGGGCGCTTCGTTCCCGCGGAACCCGCCGCGGAAGGCCCGGAGCCGGGCCTCCAGCCAGGGCTCCACCAGGGCCTGGGCCTCGGCCCGGCGACGGTCGTGGAAGATCTCGTGGTAGAAGCCCGGCAGGCGGCGGCGCTCCAGCAGGCCCTCCGGAAGGGCGGACCAGAGGGCCTCGGAGCGGTCGGGGTCCACCACCGTGTCGTCCCCCGCCTCCAGAAGCAGGATCGGCCGGGCCAGCTCCGCGCCGTAGGGCAGGATCTCTCGGCGGCCCTCCGCCAGGGCGGCGCTGAAGGCCGGCGTCGCCCACTTGTGGCAGAGGGGGTCCGCCCAGTAGCGCTGCACCAGGACCGGGTCCGAGCAGACCTTCGATTTGTCGCCGCCGATGTTCAGCCGCAGGTGGGGGCAGATCCGGACCAGGAGATGCCCCAGCAGCTGCAGGGCCCGGGAGCTCTGGCGCAGGGCCACCGCCGGGCTGGAGAGCACCAGCCCATCCAGGGTGTCCTCATGCCAGAGCAGGGTCAGCAGGGCCACGAGGCCGCCGAAGCTGTGGGCGAGGACGATCTGGGGCCAGACCGGCAGCGGCGGCAGGGGCACGCCATCCACCACCCGCGGGGGGGCTCCGGCCCGGGCCGCGTCCGCCCGGCGCTCCTGCCGAAGGAAGAGGGCCAGGTCCTCGGCGAAGGGCCGGATGCCGTCGGCGTCGCCCCGGGGCCCCTCGGAACGCCCGAAGCCCCGCTGATCCAGGCTGGAGACCGCCCAGCCCAGGTCGTGGAGCCACTTCGCGGTGTGGGCGTAGCGCTCGCCGTGCTCGCCGTAGCCGTGGACGATCACCACGCGGCCCTTGGGCGCCGGATGGTCCCAGCGGGCGAAGGCGAGGCGGAAGCCCCCCTGGCCCGTGAGGGTCCCCCGCTCGGAGGGCTCGAGCACCTCCGGGATCAGCGCCAGATCGGACATAGGATCCGAGGATACCGTGGCAGACGGCCCCGTCCCGCCCCGCTAGAATGGAGGGTTGCCCTCCGCGGAGGGCGGAGGGCGCATGGATTTCGAGAGCCTGTCGAGGGCGAGGAACGAGCTGGAGCCGCGGGTGTCCCAGCTCTGCCGGCACCTGGATCCCGAACGGAAGGCCCTCGAGTTGGAGCAGATCGAGGAGCGCACCCTCGCTCCGGGCTTCTGGGACGACCCCGACGCCGCCCGCCCCATCCTCAAGCAGCGGGGCGTCCTCGCCGGGGACATCGAGCTGGCGAAGAAGCTCTCCGGCGGCCTGGAGGACCTTGGCCTCGCCCTGGAGCTGGCCAAGGAGGATCCGGACATGCTCGGCGAGGCCGAGTCCGTCGAAGGCCAGCTCCGGAACACGGTGGACCAGGCGGAGCTGCGGATGATGCTCTCCGGGGAGCTGGACTCGAACAACGCCATCGTCTCCATCAGCGCCGGCGCCGGCGGCACCGAGAGCCAGGACTGGGCCTCGATGCTGCTGCGCATGTACCTGCGCTACTGCGAGTCCCGGGGCTGGAAGACCGAGATCATCGACCAGCAGGACGGCGAGGAGGCCGGCATCAAGGGCGCCACCTTCACCGTGGAGGCCCCCTACGCGTACGGCTACCTGCGGGCGGAGGCCGGCGTGCACCGGCTCGTGCGCATCAGCCCCTTCGACAGCGCCAAGCGCCGCCACACCAGCTTCGCCGCCGTCTACGTCTCCCCGGAGCTGGACGACACCATCGACGTCGAGATCCCCGAGAAGGATCTCAAGATCGACGTGTTCCGGGCCAGCGGCGCCGGCGGCCAGCACGTGAACCGGACCGAGTCCGCCGTGCGCTTCACCCACCTGCCCACCGGCATCGTCGTGAGCTGCCAGAACGAGCGCAGCCAGATCAAGAACCGCGCGACCGCCATGAAGGTCCTCAAGGCCCGTCTCTACGAGCTCGAGCGCCAGAAGTTCGAGGAGAAGGTGGCCCAGGCGAGCGGTGACAAGGCCGACGTGGCCTGGGGCAGCCAGATCCGCTCCTACGTGCTCCAGCCCTACCAGATGGTGAAGGACCACCGCACCGGCCACGAGACGAGCCAGACCCAGAAGGTGCTGGACGGCGACCTGGACGACTTCATCCGCACCCAGCTCCTGGCCAAGACCCTGAAGGCGGAGTGATGCCGCAGGCATCCGGCGAAGCGACCCGACGCCCGACGCCCGACGCCGGAAGCCCCCCGAAGGCCCACTGCGACCTCTGCCTCTCGACCATCGCCGAGGGCCGGACGGAGCGCCTGGTGCAGGGAGAGCGCTATGCCTTCTGCTGCCCGGGCTGCGCCCAGGTCTTCGAGATCCTCGGCTCCGAGGAGGCCCGGCGCCTGGGTCCCGGCTTCAAGCGGGGCGGCGGGGAAGGCGAGCTGCCGCCAGGGCCCTACCTGGAGGTCTGGCTGAAGGTGGAAGGCATCGCCTGCGGCTCCTGCGCACCCCTGGTGGAGGGCCTCCTCCAGCAGCGGGAAGGCGTGGTGAAGGCGGTGGTGGAGCCGGTCTCCGAGACCGCCCAGGTGCTCTACGCCCCGAGCCGCGTCAGCAAGGACGGCCTGCGGGAGCACCTGGGACGCTACGGCTACGGCGCCAGGGAGGTGGACCAGCTCGACGACGACCAGCCCGGCATCCACGAGGCCCTGCGGCTGGTGCTGGCCTTCGTGCTCGGCGCCAACGCGATGATGAACGCGATGGTGATGTACGCGGCCTTCGCCCGGGACAACGGCACCAACTGGTTCGCGGACCTGATCTTCGAACAGCGCATCTACGACCCGAACCCCATGCCGGGCACCATCCGCAACGCCTTCACGGTGGTGACGGGCCTCACGGCCATCCCGGTGCTGCTCTACTGCGGGTGGCCCATCCTGGTGAACGGCTGGCGGCGGCTGCGGCTGGGCAGCCCCAACGTGGACACCCTGGTGGGCTTCGGCGCGGTCATGGCCTTCGTGGTGAGCCTCTACACGGCCCTGGTGCTCCACGCGCACCACGTCTACTTCGACACGGCCTCCATGCTCGTCGCGCTCCTCGTCATCGGCCGGGCCTTCGAGGGCGGCGCCAAGCGCAAGGCGAGCCGCGCCATCTCCGGCCTCCTGCGGCTGGGGGCCAAGGCCGCCGAGAAGCTCGTGGACGGCACCTGGCGGGAGGTGGACCTGGGCGCCATCCGCCCTGGCGACCGCCTGCGGGTGAAGCTGGGCGAGCGCATCCCCGTGGACGGCGAGGTGCTCGCGGGCGAGGGCTGGGTGGACGCCTCCACCCTGACGGGAGAGCCGCGGCCCGTGGCGGTGACCCCGGGCGGCACGGTGCTCGCCGGCAGCCTGCTGACCCAGGGCACCCTGGAGCTGCGGGCGGACAAGGTGGGGGCGGACACCCTGCTCTCCCAGATCGTGGCCCGGGTGCGCCAGACCCTCCTCGCGAAGGCGCCCCTGCAGCAGCTCGCGGACCGCATCGCCGCCGGGTTCATGCCCATCGTCCTTGCGGCGGCCCTGCTGGCGGGGTTGATGGCCTTCGCCCGCCACACCACCGGCGCCCAGGCCCTCATGGCCGGCGTCGCGGTGTTGGTGGTGGCCTGCCCCTGCGCCCTGGGCATCGCCACCCCCATGGTGCTGCTCGCCGCGGTCTCCGAGTGCGCCAAGCGGGGCCTCCTGCTGCGGGGCGGCGAGGTGCTGGAGCGCGCCCCGCAGCTGAAGGCCATCGTCTTCGACAAGACCGGGACCCTCACCACCGGCCAGCTGGAGCTGCGGGGCGTGCGCCTCCAGGGGATGCCGGAGGACGAGGCCCTGGCCCTGGCCGCGGCCCTGGAGGAGGTCAGCACGCACCCCCTCGCCGCCGTGCTCTACCGCGAGGGCGCCGCCCGGGCCCGGGCCGCGGGCCGGGAGCTGCCCGCCCTGGAGGACCTCGCGGTGCGTCCGGGCCTCGGCGTCGAAGGCCGCCTCCAGGGCCAGGCGGTGCGCATCGGCCGGCCCGCCTGGCTCCAGGAGCTGGGCGTCCTCGCCCCGGAGGCTTGGAGGTCCGGGGATGGCCTGGAAGGCTCCCTCGTGATGCTCGCCGTCGGGGACCGGGCCGCGGCCCTCTGGGGCCTGGGGGACGCGGTGCGCGCGGACGCCGCCGTCGCCGTCCGGGCCCTGAAGCGCCAGGGCGTCCAGCCCTGGCTCGTCAGCGGGGACCGGCTGGAGGCCTGCCTCCCGGTGGCCGCGGCGGTGGGCATCGATCCCGCCTGCGTGGTGGGCGGCGCGCTGCCGGCGGAGAAGGCCGACCGGCTGGCGGTGCTCCAGGCGCAGCTGGGGCCCACGGCGATGGTGGGCGACGGCATCAACGACGCAGTGGCCCTCTCCCAGTCGGACCTCGGCATCGCCCTGGGCAGCGGCGCCTCCGTGGCCCTGGAGAGCGCCTCCGTGGTGCTCGTGCACCGGGACCTGCGCCGCATCCCGCTCTTCCTCAAGGTCGCGCGCCTCTCGGTGAAGCGCATCCGCCAGAACCTCTTCTGGGCCTTCGCCTACAACGCCGTCCTCATCCCCCTGGCGGTGGCGGGCTGGGTCCATCCGATCCTCGCCGCCGGCGCGATGATGGCCTCCAGCCTCAGCGTCATCCTGAACAGCGGACGCAAGCTCGGCCTTGAAGCCAAGCGGCGGGACCTGGAACATGAGGGCCATGACCCCCTCGCCGCATGACGCGCTGATCCTCGGGGCCGGGCCCGCCGGGGCTTCCGCCGCCTGGTCCCTGGCCAAGGCCGGGCGCCGGGTGCTCCTGCTGGAGAAGGATCCGCTGCCGCGGGTGAAGCCCTGCGGCGGCGGCGTGAGCCCCCAGGTGGCCCAGTGGTTCGACTTCGACTTCGCGCCGGTGATCTCCAACCGGGTGACCCGCATGCGCTTCACCTGGAAGGGCGGCGAGCCCCTGGAGGCGCCCCTGGAGACCCGGGAGCCGCTCTGGATGGTGAAGCGCTCCGAGTTCGACCACTTCCTCGTCAAGCAGGCCGCGGCGAAGGGCGCGGCGGTGGAGGACGGCACCCCGGCGCTCGGCCTTCGCTTCGAGGACGGGGCCTGGACCGTGGACACCCCTGCCGGCCCCCGGCAAGGCCGCTACCTCATCGCCGCGGACGGCGCGAAGGGGCCCGCCGCGAGGTGGCTCGGATTCACGGACCGCAAGCGCTACGTCGCCGGCGCGCTGGAGGCGGAGTATCCCGGCCTATCGTCGGATCCCGGCGTCGTCCACCTGGACTTCGGCACCGT
>DASTWQ010000020.1:0-5066 GCA_035758545.1 Holophagaceae bacterium
GTAGTCCTCCGCCGTTCCCCGCAGACTCCATTCCGGCGCCCGGAAGCCGAGTACCGGCGCGCCGGCCAGATCCTCCAGCCGGGCCTTGCCGTCCCGGGTGCGGGCCGCGAAGGCCCTGCGGCCGAAGGCGAAGGCCCGGGCATGGTCCGGGCCGTGGAGGCCGATGCGGTGGCCCTGCGAGACGATGCGCCGGAGCAGCTCAGGATGCCGGATCGCCTGGTCCGTCAGGCAGAACCAGGTGGCCGTCGCCCCCAGCTCCGCGCAGAGCCCGAGGGCCAGGTCCGTCGCCAGGGCGAGCCGGTCCTCGTAGCGCTCATGGGCATCCGCCGCGTCGTAGGGCGGGCAGCAGAGCTGGTACCAGTCCTCCCAGTCGAGGGACAGCGGAAGGCGCGGGCGGACCTCCGGCCTCCGGCCTCCAGCCGCCAGCCTCAAGTGAAATTGCGCTCGGAGAGGGTCAGGAACTCGAGGGCGTAGTCGTCCAGCTCGGCCTGCCAACCCTTCATCTGGCCCTGGAAGAAGTTGTAGGCCATGAGGGCGGGGATGGCGGCCACGAGGCCGAGGGCCGTGGCGATGAGGGCATCGGCGATGCCCGGCGCCACGGTGGCGAGGCTGGCGTTGCCCACGGCGCCGATGCTCTGGAAGGCGTCGATGATGCCCCACACGGTGCCGAAGAGGCCCACGAAGGGGCTCACGGCGGCGACGGTGGCCAGCACGCCGAGGCTGCGCTCCAGGCGGCCCATCTCGACGACGGAGGCCCGCTGCAGGGACCGCTCCAGGGCTTCCATGCGGCGCACCTGCATGCGTCCGTCGTTGTTGACGCGCAGCTGGTAGGTCAGCTCGTTGTAGCCCGCCAGGAAGAGACCCACGAGGGGGCTGACCTTGTAGTGGTCCGCCTGGTTCTTGAGGTCCTGCCAGTTGGAGGCCTTCTTGAACACGGACCGGAAGGTGTTCGAGACCGAGCGGCTGCGGGCGTAGAGGGCCCACTTGCGCACGATGACGACCCAGGAGCCGATGGAGAACACCAGCAGGATCAGGATCACGGCCTTGGCCACGGGCGAGGCGTGCAGGACCACCTGCTTCAGATCGATGCCGCCGTCCAGCAGCGCGAACGGGACCATGGGCCCTCCAACAGACGAACGCCCCATGATAGCTGGGATTCGGCGCCATCCGGGCTACACTGGAGCGTTTGCGGAGGCGCCTGTGAAGGTCCTGGTCATCGGCTCCGGCTACGTCGGCCTCGTGGCCGCGGCCTGCTTCGCCGAAGGCGGCAACTGGATCCTCGGCGTCGACGTGGACGCCGCCAAGGTGGCCCGCCTCCAGAAGGGCGAGTGCCCCATCTTCGAGCCGGGGCTGGAGGACCTGTTCCGCAAGCACCTCGAGGCGGGCAACCTCACCTTCTCCACGGACCTGAAGGACGGCATCGCCCACGCGGACGCCGCCTTCATCTGCGTCGGCACGCCCCAGAGCGAGGACGGCAGCGCGGACCTGAAGTACGTCCTGGCCGTGGCCCGGCAGATCGGCGAGGCCATGGCCCTGCGGCCCGAGGGCGCCAAGCCCCTCATCGTGGTGGACAAGAGCACCGTGCCCGTGGGCACCGCCGCCCGGGTCCACGCCGAGATCGCCGCCGCCCTCCAGGGCGCGGGGATCGAGCGCCCCTTCGAGGTGGTCTCCAACCCCGAGTTCCTCCGGGAGGGCAGCGCCCTCGAGGACTTCCTGAAGCCGGACCGCGTGGTGGTGGGGTGCCGCACCAACCACGCCGAGGCGGTGATGAAGGCCCTCTACGCGCCGTTCCTGGAGGCCTCCAAGGGCCAGTGGTTCCGCATGGACCCCGCCTCCGCGGAGCTCACCAAGTACGCCGCCAACGCCATGCTGGCCCTGCGCATCAGCTTCATCAACGAGATGGCGCGGCTCGCGGAGGCCGTGGGCGCCGACATCGACCCCGTGAAGGTGGCCATCGGCGCCGACCACCGCATCGGGCCCGCCTTCCTCAATCCCGGGCCGGGCTTCGGTGGCTCCTGCTTCCCCAAGGACCTCCAGGCCCTGCTCCGCACCGGCCGGGAGCATGGCGAGCCCCTGCTCACGCTCGCGGCCACCGTGGAAGCCAACCGCCACCAGAAGCAGCTGCTGCTCCGCAAGGTGAAGGCCCACTTCGGCGTGAAGGCCGGGGATCCCGGCCCGCTGAAGGGCAAGCGCCTCGCCCTCTGGGGCCTGGCCTTCAAGGCCAACACCGACGACATCCGCGAGAGCATGGCCCTGGAGCTCATCGATGGCCTGCTCGCCCTCGGCGCCGAGGTCGTGGTCCACGACTTCGAGGCGATGCCGCCGGTGAAGGCGAAGCTCGGGGACCGGGTGGCCTACGCCGCGGATCCCATGGCGGCGGCCCGGGGCGCGGACGCCCTCCTCATCGCCACCGAGTGGCCCCAGTACAAGGCCGCGGACCTGAAGGCCCTGGAAGGCGCCCTGAAGGCCAAGGTGATGTTCGATGGCCGCAACCTGTTCCGCCCGGAGGCCATGGCCAAGGCCGGCTGGACCTACCACAGCATCGGCCGCCGGCCGGTGGGCGGGGCCTGACGGGACCTTCACGGACCGCAACCGGCGCGAGACGGGCTGCCCGGTCCCTTCTAGAATGAGGCAGGAGCCGCCGCCGAAAGTCGCATGCCCGGCCCGCCTCCCTGCCCCGCACCTCAACCGGAGGGGCCGCCACCCCCTCTCACCATCCAGGACGGAGAACTCCCATGGGCAATCTCGGATTCGGCGAACTGCTCCTCATCGGCGCGGTGCTCCTGCTGTTCTTCGGCCCCTCCCGGCTCCCCGAGCTGGGCAAGAGCCTGGGCAAGGGCATCCAGGAGTTCAAGAAGGCCAGCAAGGAGCTCACGGACACCGTGAAGGACGAGGCCACCTCCGAGAAGAAGTGACTGGGGTCCCGGCCTGCCGATGAACGACGCGACTCCGAGCCAGATGAGCTTCTGGGAGCACCTGCAGGAGCTGCGGGTGCGGCTCTTCCGTGTCCTCATCGCCGTGGTGGCGGCCTTCGCCTTCACCTACAGCTACCCCTTCGGCATCCCCGAGGCCCTCGGGCACGCGCCCGTGCTGGCCATGCGGTTCAAGCTCTGGGCCATCGTCCAGCAGCCCTTCCTGGAGGCCATGGCGCGGCAGACCCACCAGCCCATCGCCAGCCTGCAGCCCTGGGCCTTCACGAGCCTGACGGAGCCCTTCTTCAGCCTGATGCGGCTGAGTTTCTGGGCCGCGGTCTTCCTGGCGGCGCCGGTGGTCTTCTACCAGCTGTGGGCCTTCATCCGGCCGGGGCTCCTGCCCCGGGAGCGGCGGATGGTGATCCCCTTCGTGGTCATCACCAGCGCCTGCTTTCTGCTCGGCGTGGTCTTCGCCTACTTCCAGGCCTTCAAGTTCCTGGGCGACATCCTCTTCCAGGAGGCCGCCGCCGCGGGCCTGCGGGCCAACCTCCACATCGAGGACTACCTGGACCTGTTCCTGGGGACCGTGATCATGACCGGCGTGATGTTCGAGCTGCCGGTGCTCTTCTACTTCCTGGCCCGGTTCCGCCTCGTCACCGCCCGCTGGATGCTGAAGTACTGGCGCCACGCGACGGTGCTCATCGTCTTCGTGTCGGCCTTCATGACCCCCGGCGACGTGGTGGTGACCACCATCTTCTTCAGCGCCGTGCTGCTGGCCCTCTACTTCGTCAGCGTCCTCGTGGCGTGGGCGGCCGAGCCCCGGAAGCCCAAGGACGCCGAGATCGTCGACTAGGCCCGGCCTACTTCCCGAGCCCCCACTTGCCCGCGCCTCCCAGGCCGCAGGCGCCGACGGTGAGGATGCGCAGGAGCCGGTCCAGGTGGCCGAGCAGGGGCGCGCCGTGGAACCAGCCATCCACCATGGGGATGGCCAGGATCACCACCAGCACCAGGCAGACCACGGGCTGGAAGAGCCCCAGCAGCACCAGGACGCCTCCGATGGCCTCCGCCAGCGCCCCGCCCAGCTGGGCCGCGTGGTGGAAGTCGGCTCCGCCGGACCTCAGCGCCGGGATGGCGTGGGCCAGCAGCCCAGCCCCCACCGCGACGCGGAGGAGAAGCAGAGCCCAGTCGATGCGGGTCTTGGAAGCGGCCATGGGGACTCCGGAGGGATGGACCAGGATAAGGGGAACCACGAAGGCGCGGAGGCCCGGAGATAGACCTTCACCGCAGAGCCGCCGAGGACGGGGAGGGCGCAGCACCGTCAGGCCCCGGGCCCGCCACGCCTTCTCGGCGCCCTCGGCGTCTCTGCGGTGAAGAATCCCCCTGAGGATCGCTAGAATGAAGGGTTCGGAGGACTCCATGGACCAGATCAAGACCGTCGGCGTCATCGGCGCGGGGCAGATGGGCAACGGCATCGCCCACGTCTTTGCCCAGAGCGGCTTCAGCGTGCTGATGCAGGACATCTCCGCGGACTTCGCCGCCAAGGGCGTCGCCACCATCGACAAGAACCTCCAGCGCGGCGTGGACAAGGGCAAGATGACCGCGGACGAGAAGGCCGCCGTCCTGGGCCGGATCAAGACGACCACCAGCCTCGAGGACCTGGGCGCCTGCGACTTCGTCGTCGAGGCCGCCACCGAGCGGTGGGAGATCAAGAAGCAGATCTTCGAGACCCTGGACCGGGTCTGCCGGCCTGGCGTGATCCTGGCGTCCAACACCAGCTCCATCTCCATCACCAAGCTGGCCGCCGTCACGAAGCGCCCCGAGCACATGATCGGCATGCACTTCATGAACCCCGTGCCGGTCATGCAGCTCATCGAGGTGATCCGCGGCCTGGCCACGTCCAACGGGACCTACGACACCGTGATGGCGCTCTCCCAGAAGCTGGGCAAGACCCCCATCGCCTGCAACGACTTCCCCGGCTTCGTCTCCAACCGCGTGCTGCTGCCCATGCTGAACGAGGCCATCTACGCGCTCTACGAGGGCGTGGCGGAGGTCGAGGCCATCGACGGCATCATGAAGCTCGGCATGAACCACCCCATGGGCCCGCTCACGCTGGCGGACTTCATCGGCCTGGACACCTGCCTCTTCATCCTGAAC
>DASTWQ010000238.1:0-4478 GCA_035758545.1 Holophagaceae bacterium
GGCCTGGGCCAGGCGATCCTCAAGCTCCTTGCGGTGGCTCGCGAAGGCCGCCTTCACGGGGCCCTTCAGCAGGTAGAGGAGGGCGCCGGCGAAGAGCCCGAGGTTGACCAGCTGGATGACCCACTGCCAGAAGCTGTCGAGGGAGGCGCCGAAGAGCTTCACTTCGGGCTCGTGGCCCTCGGCTTCGGCGGGCTCCGCCTTGGCTGCGGCCTTCCCTCCGGGCAGGGCCTCGCGCAGGGCGTGGGGCTTGGGGACGGGCAGGCCCTCGCGGTCCTGGCCGTGGTCGCCGGGGCTGGCGTGCTCGGCCGCCGGGGCCTGGGCGCGCATCGCGGGGGCGGCGGCCAGGAGCGCGCCGGCGAGGGCGGCGGGGAGGAATAGGCGGCGGGGGGTCATCGTCGTCTCCTCCTCAGGCCTTGACCAGGCGCGCGGCCAGGGTCTCGGCGAGCTGATCGGCCTGGGCCACCAGGTCCTGCTTGGCCTGCTCGGTCTCGGCGGCGAGGGCGGCCATCGCCGCCTTGCGCTGGTCGGCGGCCTTGGCGCGGGCCTGGTCCACCAAGGCCTGCTTCTCGGCGTTCGCCGCATCGGACAGGGACTTGCGGTGGGCGGCGGCCTGGGACCGGAGGTCCTTGAGCTTGTCGCGGTACTCCCGCTGGCGGGCCTCCACGAGGGCCGCGGCCTTGGCCTTGGTGTCGGAGCCGGCATTGAGGGCCGCCTCGCGCTCCGCCATGGTGCGGGTGATCTGCCGGAAGAAGCCGAGCTTCAGGACCCAATGCAGGGCCACCACCAGCGCGATCACGAAGACCAGCTGCCAGAGGTAGGGCCGCATCGGATCCGGGAGCTGGCTCAGGAATTTCTGAAGCCCGCCGCCGTCGCCGGAGGCGGGGGCAGCCCATCCCAGATTCGCCAGTTCCATCAGCGCCACGGGCGTCTCCACGCAGATCCGCGCATCGGCAGGGCCTCGATCCGGACGTTGGCCGGGGCGCCTGGGCGCGGAACCTTAGAAATCTACCAGCAGGCCGAGGATCCCTCAACGCCAAGGTTTCCCGTTGACCGCCCCGCGCCTCTGTGGGAAGCTCTTCCTTCGGCGATCGGGCGATTAGCTCAGTCGGTAGAGCAGCTGCTTTACACGCAGCATGTCGGCGGTTCGAGCCCGTCATCGCCCACCAGGACACTGGTGACAAGTTGGGGTTGTAGCTCAGTCGGTTAGAGTGCCGGCCTGTCACGCCGGAGGTCGCGGGTTCGAGCCCCGTCAGCCCCGCCAGACATGAAAAGGGTCCCATCGGGACCCTTTTTTGTTTACAGGCGACCCCAGGGGCTCGAACCCGCCCCCGCGGTGCAGGCGCCGCGGGGATCCATCGACGAGTGGGCTTGCGGAGACAGCGCGGGGCGCGTCGGCACAGGACGCAGCGGTTCAGGACGGGTCCGGGCCCACCGCCGGCGCATTCCGCCAGTCCCCGCGGCCTTCCGCCATGGGGCCGCCCCAGATTCAAGTCCGCCCCCCGGGCGCCGATGCCGTGTTGGAACTGCTTGAAAGATTCCCCCTTGCACGCCCAATCCCCCGGGCGCAAGCTTGGCGCCAAGTCACCCGACCGACAGCCAGGGGCCTCGGATGCCCCCCTCCCAAAGGAGTCCGCATGCGCACGCACCGCTCCAACGGCTTCACCCTCATTGAGGCCGCCGTCGCCATCGCCGTCATCGCCATCCTGTCCGGCATCATCGTGCCGCTGGTGGTGAAGAACATCCGGGATTCCCAGCAGGCCCGGGCCAAGAACGACGTCCAGGTGATCGCCGCCGCCCTGGCCTCCCAGCTCAAGGACACCGGCAACCGGCCGACCCAGGGCGCCGCGAACGCCACCCAGAACTGGGTCTCGGGCCCCAACGGCGGCGCCACCCCGGCGGTGACGGGCTTCACCGCCTCGAGCACCACCGCCAACACCTTCACGGCCCTCTTCAACGCCAACGCGAACGCCGGCAACGCGCTGTTCGGCACCACCGCCAACGCGGAGCTGTCCTACCGCGGTCCCTACCTGGCCAACGACGTCTCCGCCAAGGTGGACCCCTGGAACCACCGCTACTTCGTCCTCGGCTACAACCAGGCCGGGGCCGCGGCGAACGCCCCCATCTACGTGGTCTGCGCCGGGCCTGACGGCGCAGTGAACCCCGCCAACCTCACCGCTCCCAACGGCCCCGCCAACGGGCAGTGGAACACCGCCGGCGCCTCCGCCGACGACATCTTCGTCCGCGTGAACTGAGCCCCGCCGGGAGCCGGGCGGGGCAGTCC
This sequence comes from Holophagaceae bacterium, assembly GCA_035758545.1. Taxonomy (GTDB): domain Bacteria; phylum Acidobacteriota; class Holophagae; order Holophagales; family Holophagaceae; genus JAFDVN01. Next base: position 2,282 of record DASTWQ010000238.1, read on the forward strand.
CCGTCCGGCTCCCGATGGCCCCGCCATGGACCTGGAACCGTCCCGCAAGCTCCTCGGTGAGCGACTCGTCGACCGGGGGTTCATCACCGACCGTCAGCTGGAGCTGGCGGTCCGGGAGCAGAAGCGCACCCGGACCATGCTGGGCGAGATCCTCACCCAGCTGGGATTCATCACCCCGCAGATGCTTTCCCAGGTCCTCGCGGAGCAGGGCGGCGTCGCCTACCTGGACCTCGGGGACCGTGAGATCCCGGAGGAGGCGCTGGCCGCGGTCCCGGAGGCGGTGGCGCGGCGCCTGGGCGTGCTCCCCCTGAGCCGGAGGGGCTCCGAGCTCGACCTGGTCATGTCGAACATCTACGACATCGAGGCCATCGGCGAGATCGAATCCCTCACCGGCCTCCGCGTGAGGGTGCACGGAGCTTCCGAGGACAACATCCTCGCCAAGATCAATGAGGTCTACGGCGAGCAGCAGTCCATCGAGGAACTGATCGAGGAGGCCATCCAGTCCGCGGTCAAATCCGGCGGGGGCGCGGCCAGCGAGGACCTCCCCGTGGTTCGGGTGGTGGACCAGCTGCTCATCAAGGCGGCCCGGGACCGGGCCACGGACCTCCACATCCAGCCTTCGGAACGCACCGTCCTGACCCGCTTCCGGGTGGACGGCACCCTCCACCAAGGGCCCAGCCTGCCCAAGGCCATCCAGGCGGCGGTCACGACCCGGCTGAAGATCCTGGCGGAGGTGAACATCGCCGAGAGCCGCCTGCCCCAGGACGGGAAGTTCCAGATCCGGTCCGGCAAGCGCACCTTCGACGTGCGCGCAAGCTTCCTCCCGAACATCCACGGGGAGAAGGTGGTGCTGCGGCTGCTGGACAAGTCGCGGCTGATCACGGGCCTCGACCAGCTCGGGATGCCGGAGGCCATCAGCCACCAGGTGGAGGCGATCCTCCAGCGGCCCCACGGCATGTTCCTGGTCACAGGGCCCACGGGCTCGGGCAAGAGCACGACCCTCTACGCCGCCCTGAACACCATCAACGGGCCGGACCGCAACATCGTCACGGTCGAGGACCCCGTCGAGTACGAGCTGCCCCTGGTGACCCAGGTACAGGTGAACCAGAAGGCCGGCCTCAGCTTCGCCGTCGGTCTGCGCTCGATCCTCCGCCAGGACCCGGATGTGATCCTGATCGGCGAGATCCGGGACGGGGAGACGGCCTCCATCGCGGTGCGGGCCTCCATGACCGGCCACCTGGTCCTGTCCACGCTCCACACCAATGATCCCGTCGGGGCCGTGCCTCGCCTGCGGGACATGGGCATCTCGCCCGTGGAGCTCGCGGCCACGCTCCAGGGCGTGCTCGCCCAGCGGCTCATCCGGATCAACTGCCAGGCCTGCGCGGCGCCCTATCAGCCTGCGGACGAGGACCTCGCGATGCTTCGGCCGGACCAGCGGACCGGGCGCTGGGAACGCGGCGCCGGCTGCGACCTCTGCGCCCACACGGGCCTGCGAGGCCGCCGCCCGATCCACGATCTCCTGATGATCAGCCCCGCGGTGCGGGCGCTCATCTCCAGCGGCGCCGCCCCCGCCGCCATCGAGGCCCAGGCCCAGGCGGAGGGCAAGACGAGCCTCTTCGAGCACGGGCTCTCCCTCGCCCGCCAGGGCCTCGTCCCCCTGGAGGAAGTCCTCCGCACCGCCGCCGGGGAGGACTGAGCCATGCCCAGGTTCTCCTTCCAGGCGCGCACCCTCGATGGGCGGATGCTCCGTGGGGCGCGGACGGCGGAGAGCGAGGCGGCGCTGGCTCGGGAACTGCTCGCGGAATCCGCCCTCCTGGTGAAGGCCCAGCCGGCCTCGGAGCTGCGACCGAGGCTCAGGGGCAGGGCTCGATTCAAGCGGAAGGAGCTCGCGGCATTCATGGTCCACCTCGCCTCCTACATCGAGGGCGGCGTGCCGATCCTGGCGGCCCTGCAGGACTACCGGATCCCCGAACGGCCGGCCCTGGACGCCGCGGTGCAGGAGATCCGCCGCCAGATCGAGGGAGGATCCACGCTCTCGGACGCGCTCGAGGCCCAGCCCGGGCTGTTCCAGCCCCTGCAGGTGAGCATGATCCGGGCGGGCGAAGGCTCCGGCAAGCTCGATGAGGCCCTGCTGGAGGTGGTGAAGCTCGTGGAATGGGAAGAGGACTTCGCCGGCCAGGTGAAGCAGGCCTCCACC
>DASTWQ010000118.1:0-10350 GCA_035758545.1 Holophagaceae bacterium
AGGGGCCGGATCCAGCCGGTCCAGGCGCGCGCGCCCTTTCCCAGCCGCAGGCTCCCCACCGTGGCCCGGAAGCGCCCCCGGTACCAGAGGTCCCGCCGCACCCAGGCGCCGGGCTGGGAGGGGCTGTAGCCCGTGTCCTCCTGCCAGGGCGGGCCGTCGTGCTTGCGGTCCCAGCCCCGGTACTGGCCCACGTCCATCAGCTCCCAGATGCCCGCGGTGAGGGGGTCGTCGCAGCCCAGGTAGAGGTCGTCCACCCGCTCCTCGCCCATCTCGTGGAAGGCCTCGTGCACGAGGTTGCCCAAGGGCGCGGTCTCCGTCGTCACCACGGCACCCCAGCGCTCGGAGGGGTCCCAGGGAAGGGGCCGGAGGAGGCTCGCGGGCTTCAGGTCCGCCGTGTCCCCGGTCATGGTCTGGGGCAGGCCCGGGGTGAGGATCCAGAGGTGGTCCGGCTTGCCGTCCGGCCGCAGCGCGCCGGTGCGGTTGTCCACCCGGTCCAGGTCCCCGAAGGCCTGGCCCTTGAGGGCGAGGAGCACGGCGTCGGCGATCTCCCCCTTGGCGGCGTCCGTGGGCCTGGCGTGGTTGGGGTCCTCCATCTCCCGCCAGGCGCCCTCCTCGAAACGGAGGCTGCCCTTGCTGACCTCGTAGAGGTAGTTCGCGACGCTGGCGGCCCCGGGCTCCCGGCTGAAGAGGAGGTGCCGGAGCGCAGCGTCCGACAGGGCCGGGACGGCCTCCTTGAACCGCAGCCGGACCACCAGCGCCCGCTCGACGCGATACTCCGGCGCGGGGGCGAGTCGGAAGGCCCGGCCCCATTCGGCCTGGGGCACCAGGTCCCGCTGCCAGCCGTCCTTCTCCACGCAGAGGACCCGGTCCCCGGGCCCCAACGCCAGGCGGAACCGGCCCTCGGCATCCGTCACCGCCACCGGCGGGGGGTCGAGGACCGTCACGTGGCGGGGGCGGTCCGGATAGATCCGGACGCCCTCCAGGGGGCGTCCCGCAGGATCCACCACCCGGCCCTCCACCGCCCGGCCCTGGGCGGGACTCCCTGGAGCCGCCAGGCAGGGCAGGGCCAGGAGCGCCGCGGCCCACGGAGGGGCGGACACGGGACCTAGGCCTCCGCCGCCGCCAGCCGGAGCAGGAGCCGCAGCCGGTGGCGGCATTCGGCGGCCGGGGTGGGCAGCTCCAGGAAGTCGTCCACCGCCGGGTGCTCCTCCTCCAGGACCGTGAAGTCCTCGGGCCGGTGGGCGAGCAGGACCGGCGTGCGCCGGCCCTCGGATCGCCAGTGCCGCACCAGCTCCAGGGCGCCCTCCACGGACAGGTCCACCACCGCGGCGGCGGCGCCCTGGGCCATGGCGGCCCGGGCCTCTTCCACCGTCGCGGCGGGCAGGGCCTTCACCTCCGCCGGGAGGGCTGAGAGGACCGAGACCCGCAGCTCTGGATCCGCGGAGACCACCACCACCGGCCCCCGGGAGGCCGCCTCCGGCCCGAGGCCAGCCCGGCGGATCCGGAGCTGGGCGAGGGAGCGGGCCCGCAGCAGGAGGGTGTTGGGCGGCTTGCGCATGAAGTCGTCGGCGCCGGCGGCCAGGCTCCGGTCCCGGGCGTCCTTGCCCAGGGCCGTCACCACGATCACGGGCACGTCCCGGGTGGCGGGGTCCCCCTTCAGGGCCTCGCAGACCCGGAAGCCGTCCAGGCCGGGCATGACCACGTCCAGGAGCACCAGGTCAGGCCGGACCGTGCGCATGAGCTCCAGGGCCTCCTGGCCGTCGGAGGCGGCGATGAGCTCGACCTGGAGGGCCTCGAGCTGGGCCTCCTGGAGGCGGCGGATGATGACGTTGTCATCCACCACCAGCACCTTGCTGGGCCTGGGTCCAGTCACCGGTCCACTCCTCGGGTCATTGCTGGGGTGATCCACGGGGTTGCGCCCCCCATTGGACCCGAGAGGCCGTCCGGGCGCAATCGGATCCGGACAGGGGCCGTCGCCACGGCTAGAATTGAAGGTTCGGCACCGGGAGGCCGCGCGTTGACCGATCCCCAGCTCATCCGCAATTTTTCGATCGTCGCCCACATCGACCACGGCAAGTCGACGCTGGCGGACCGTCTGCTCGAGATCACACGCACCGTCGCCCAGCGCGACATGCAGGCCCAGATCCTGGACGACATGGACCTGGAGCGGGAGCGCGGCATCACCATCAAGGCCCATGCCGTCACCTGCAAGTACACGGCCCAGGACGGGAAGACCTACACCCTGAACCTCATCGACACCCCGGGCCACGTGGACTTCACCTATGAGGTGAGCCGCTCCCTGGCCGCCTGCGAAGGCGCGATCCTGGTGGTGGACAGCACCCAGGGCGTGGAGGCCCAGACCCTGGCGAACACCTTCCTGGCCCTGGAGAACGGCCTGGAGGTCTTCCCGGTGCTCAACAAGACCGATCTCCCCTCAAGCGACCCCGCCCGGGTGTTGGAGCAGATCGACACGGTCATCGGCCTGGTGGACACGGCCCACAGCGTCAACGTCAGCGCCAAGACGGGCCAGAACTGCGACCAGGTGCTGGAGCACATCGTCAAGTACATCCCCGCGCCCAAGGGGGATCCCACGGCGCCGCTCCAGGCCCTCATCTTCGACAGCTACTACGACCCCTACCGCGGCATCGTGAGCCTCATCCGGGTCATGAACGGGACCGTGCGCACCGGCGAGCAGATCCGCTTCATGTCGAACGGCGCCGAATACCGGGTGGACGAGATCGGCATCTTCGATCCCAAGATGACCAAGGTCCCGGAGCTGTCCGTGGGCGAGGTGGGCTACCTCAACGCGAGCATCAAGCAGCTGGCGGACGTGAAGGTGGGCGACACCATCACCCACGCGCTGACGCACGGCACCAAGCCCGCGACCGAGATGCTGAAGGGGTTCAAGGAGGTCCAGCCGGTGGTCTTCGCCGGCATCTTCCCCACCTCCAGCGACGACTTCGAGAACCTCCGCAACGCCATGGAGAAGTTGCGCCTGAACGACAGCTCCTTCAGCTACGAGCCCGAGACCTCCACGGCCCTGGGATTCGGCTTTCGGTGCGGCTTCCTGGGCCTGCTCCACATGGAGATCGTGCAGGAGCGGCTGGAGCGCGAGTTCGACCTGGACCTCATCACCACGGCGCCCAGCGTGCGCTACCACGTCTTCCTCACGGACGGCGAGGAGGTGATCGTGGACAACCCCTCCAAGCTGCCGCCGCTGAACAAGATCGCCCGAATCGAGGAGCCCATCATCGAGGCGACGATCCTCACCCGGTCGGACTTCGTGGGCGGCCTTCTGAAGCTCTGCGAGGAGCGCCGGGGCCTCCAGCAGAAGCTTGAGTTCGTGAGCCAGGACCGCGTGATGCTCGTCTACGAGCTGCCCCTCAACGAGGTGGTGCTCGACTTCTATGACAAGCTCAAGAGCATCTCCAAGGGCTACGCCAGCTTCGACTACCACATGAAGCACTACATCGAGTCGGACCTCGTGAAGATGGACATCCTCGTGAACGGCGAGGCCGTGGACGCCCTGAGCGTCCTCGTCCACCGGGCCAAGAGCACGACGCTGGGCCACGCCCTCTGCGGCAAGATGAAGGACGTGATCCCCCAGCAGATGTTCGACGTGGCCATCCAGGCCGCCATCGGCGCCAAGATCATCGCCCGCACCAACGTGAAGGCCCGGCGCAAGGACGTGCTCGCCAAGTGCTACGGCGGCGACATCAGCCGCAAGAAGAAGCTGCTGAACAAGCAGAAGGAAGGCAAGAAGCGGATGAAGGCCATCGGCAGCGTGGAGATTCCGCAGGAAGCCTTCCTGGCGATCCTGAAGGTGGAGAGCTAGCCCGTGGCCCAGCCGTCCATCAGCCTCCAGGAGCAGCCGGCCCGGCCCGGCCCGCGGCCCTGGTACCAGCTGACGGGCGGGATGAAGATGGCCCTGCTGGCCCTGGTGGCGGGGGTGCTCTACCTGCGGCTGCTGCGCCGGACCCGCAGGCGCGTGCTCCTTTGCAGCCACTGCGGCGAGAAGAACCCCCAGCACCTGGTCAACTGCAAGCGCTGCTCCGCGCCGCTGTTCCGGGGCAATTGAAAGCCCCGGGCTGACCCGGGGCTTTCAGGTGGTCCCAAGGGGACTCAGAGGTCGATGTCGCCCAGCTCGCCGCCCTCGGCGATGGGGCTGCTCAGGTCCAGATCGTTGTCCTGGCCGATCATCTCGCTGGCGGAGCCGTACATCTGGCCGATGACCTGCTTGCGGCCCTCGAGGGTCGCGATGAGGTCGTTCACCCGCTTGATCTCCTGGGTGAGGCGCGTGTACTCGGTCTTGATGGTCTGGTTGATCTGGGTGACTTCGTCGCGGCAGCGGGTGCGGGTGCCTTCGTAGAAGTCCTTCTGGTCCTTGGTGAGTTCCATGTCGCGCCTCGTGTCTGGGTCGAAGGGGAAAGTGTAGCGCCTCGCCGGGAGGCCGGGGAGGCCGGCGCCTCAGCGGGGCTGGGCCAGGTACCAGACCAGGGCGGCCACGCCGCCGAGGAGGACCAGCACCAGGGGGAGGGCCCATCCGGGGAGGTGCTTGGGGGATCCCTCCCGGGCCGGGGGCTCCAGGGCGGACTGGGGCGGCGGCGGCGGCAGGGCCAGGGGCGCCGGCACCGCGGGCATGGTCTTCCCGTGGAGGGTCGGCGCCGAGTCGAGGACGGGCGCCGGCGGCATGGGCGGCGGCGGGGCGGGCGGAGAGAAGCGGCTGCGCACCACCTCCTCCACGCGCTCCTTCGGCCCGGCGAGGACGGCCTCCAGGTACTCGGCGATGTCGTGCTCCGCCGGGATGTGGCCCCGCTTCATCAACAGGTCCCGGAGGTCCCGCTCCAGGAGCCGGGCCGACGCGTAGCGCTGCTCGACGTTCTTGTGCAGGGCCCGGGCGACGATCTCCGCCATCTCTGGGGAGACCTCGGGGTTGATGGCCCGCAGGTCCCCGATGCGGCCCATGCGGACCTTCTCCAGGACGCCCATCTCCGAGTCCGCCTGGAAGCAGCGCTCCCCCGTCAGCATCTCGAAGAGGACGAGGCCGAGGGAATAGAGGTCCGACCGGTTGTCCAGGGGCTGGCCCAGGGCCTGCTCGGGGCTCATGTAGAGCAGCTTGCCCTTCAGAGCCCCGGCCACGGTGTGGCTCGCCTTCGTCGCCGCCTTGGCGATGCCGAAGTCCACGAGCTTCACGGCCCCCTCGGTGCTGATGAGGATGTTCTGGGGGCTCACGTCCCGGTGGACCAGCTTCAGCTCCCGGTCGTCGAAGCCCCGCTTGCGGTGCGCGTAGTCCAGGGCCGAGGCCATCTTCATGGTGACGAAGGCGGCCACGGCCTCGGGGAAGGCCTTGCCGTACTCCTTGGCCTTCCGGAGGACCGTGCGGAGGTCCCGGCCGCTGACGAACTCCATGGCGATGTAGTAGGAGCTGCCCGCCTTGCCCAGGTCGAAGATCTGCACGATGTTCGGGTGCGTGAGCTGGGCCGCCAGCTTCGCCTCGTCGATGAACATCGTGACGAAGTCCTCGTTGTCCACGAGGTGGGGCAGGATGCGCTTGATGGCGACGATCTTCTGGAAGCCCTGCACGCCCCGCTGCTGGGCCTTGTAGAGCTCGGCCATGCCGCCCACGGCGATCTTCTCCACGAGGAAGTAGTTGCCGTACTCCTCGGAATCCGTGGGAGGAGCCGTCGGTTCCGGCTCGGGGCGGGGCGGCAGGGAGGACTTGGGGATGCTCGGCGTCGGGGTGAGGACCTCGATCTCCGGCTCCGACTCCGTCCCGCTCCAGGCGAAGGGATCATGCACCCCGGAGATGCCGCTGAGGGTGATCTCGTCCTTCTTCAAGGAAGGCTGGCTGCCGGACCTGGGGCCGGCGGGCGGCAGGGGCGGCGCGAGGGGGGCGGCCGGCGGCGGGAAGGCCGGCGCGGCCGGAACCGCCGCCGCGGTCGGAAGGGGCACGGGCGGGGCCGCGGGACGCGCCGGCGGCGCCGGCAAGGGCGTGGAGGGCGGCGTCACCCGGAGGGCCACCGGCGTGTCGTCCTCCAGTTCCTCGAGCAGATCCCCGAAGAGGTCCTCGGACTCCAGCTTGCCCCGGCGGTCCGGCCGGAACCGGCGCAGGGAGGCCGCGAGCTCCGCGTCCGCCTGGCCGCGCTCCAGGAAGCCCTGGACGCCCAAGCCCAGGCTGCGGGGGGCGTCCCGGTCGGCCATCACCAGCACCGGGAGTTGGGGATCCCGCTGCCGGAGGAGGTGCACCAGGTCGAAGCGGCCGGAGCCGCGCTCGGGATCCACCAGGAGGAGGTCCGGCCGCCAGCCCTGCTGGATGAAGGGGGGCAGCTCGTCCCCGCGGGCCGCCTGCACCGTCCATCCCTCCGCCTCCAGGGCTCGGCGGAGACCCGGATTCCGGACGGGATCACCGTCCACGAGGAGGAGGTTGGGGGGAGCCATGATGGGTCCGAGGGCGTGGAAAAAGCAGCATACTCGCTGACCTGCCCAGGGCTCAACGCCGGGCTTTCCAGGGTTTTTCGCTAGGCGCCCCCCCGGTTCCGCGGTAGGCTTTCCCTTCGGCCCCGGCTCCGGCCCGGGCGATTCCACGGTGAAGGGGGGGAAACAACTATGCCGCTCGTCAAAGTCAAGGAAGATGAGACCTTCGAGAACGCGCTGCGCCGCTTCAAGCGCAAGTGCGAGAAGTCCGGCATCATGAGCGAGCTCAAGAAGCGCCAGCACTTCGAGAAGCCCTCCGCCAAGCGCAAGCGCAAGATGCTCGCCGCCCGCAAGAAGGCCCTCAAGCGCCTCGCCCAGGAACGCCGCATGCTCGGCGTCTGATCCTGGCACCCTGGATCAAAGGCCCGCTCCGGCGGGCCTTTTTCGTGAAGCCATGAACCCAGAGCTCGCGTCCCTCGAATTCGGCGCCGTCCTCGGCCTGGTCTCCGGCTACGCCCGCACCGCGGGGGGCCGGGCGCAGCTCGCGGAGGCGGGGCCCTGGGACGGCCGGGCCGGCCTGCGGAGCCTGCACCAGCTGGAGCTGGAGCCGGCCTGGCGCGCGGAGCCCGGCCGCTTCCCCGTCCAGCCCATGGACGAGGCCCTGGACCAGCTGCTGCATCCCACGGGCTGGCTGGAGCCGGCCCACTGGCGCCAGCTGCGGGAGGGGCTGCGGGCCATGGCCACGCTGCGGGCGGGCCTCGCCGGCCTCGACTGGCCCGGGGACCGGCCGGCGCCCGAAGGCACCCACCTGGGCATCGACCGACTGCGGATCGCCGCCGAACTGCTGCCGGATCCCTCCCCCCTGGCGGAGAAGCTCGCCAGGGCCTTCGACGGCGACGGCAACCTCGACCCGATGCGGGTGCCGGGACTGGCGGAGCTCCACCGGGAGCGGGCCGGCGCCTTCCATGCGGTGCAGGGCAAGCTCCAGAAGCTGCTCCGGGCCACGCCGGACGCCTTCTTCGAGCTGGCCGTCGTCGAGCGCAACGGCCGCTACTGCCTGCCGGTGCGGTCCGACCGCCGCAGCCTCGTGGGCGGCCTCGTGCTGGACCGCAGCGGCAGCGGCGCCACGGTCTTCATGGAGCCCATGGAGGCGGTGTCCCTCAACAACGCCTTCGTGGAGGCGGACGCCGCCTACCGGGAGGCGGTGCAGGCCTTCCTCCGGGAGCTGCTCTCCGAGCTGCGGGGTCGCGCCCAGGACTTCGCCCGGTGGCGGGATCTCCAGGCCGCCGCGGACGCGGCCCTCGCCTGCCTACGCTGGGCGGCCGCCTGCGGCGGCGGCCTGCCGGACCTGGGGCTGCGCCTCTGCCTGCTGGACGCGCGGCATCCCCTGCTGCTCCCGGCGGTGCGGGAGGGCCTGGGCCTGGAGCCCCTGCCCCACGCCGTCGTGCCTCTCAACCTCGTGCTCGAGGCCGAGCGCCCCGGCCTCGTCGTCAGCGGCTCCAACACCGGCGGCAAGACCGTCGTCCTCAAGACCGTGGGCCTGCTCTGGGCCCTGGCGGCCACGGGCCTCGCCGTGCCCGCGGCGGACGGCAGCGCCTTCCCGCCCCTGCCCAGCCTCCACGCGGACATCGGCGACCACCAGACCCTGGTGGGCTCCCTCAGCACCTTCAGCAGCCACGTGGTCCACCTTAGGGCCATCCTCAAGGACGCCAAGCCCGGCGGCCTCGTGCTGCTGGACGAGTTGGGCACCGGCACGGACCCGAAGGAGGGCGCGGCCCTGGGCATCGCCGTGCTCCACGCCCTGGCCCGCCGGGGCTGCTGGGTGCTCTGCTCCACCCACCTCGGCGACATCAGCCGCTGGGCCCTGCGGCACCAGAGGTTCCAGAACGCCTCCGTGCAGTTCGACGAGGAGAAGCTCGCCCCCACCTACCGCCTGCTGGTGGGCCAGCCGGGCCAGAGCCGGGCCCTGGCCATCGCCGCGCGGCTGGGCCTGGACCGGCCCATCCTCGAGAAGGCCGAATCGGTGCTCGGCGAGCGGGAGCGGGACTGGCGGGAGTTCCTGCAGGAGCTGGAGGCGGAGCGCCTGCGCCTGGTGGAGGAGTCCGAACGGCTGCAGACGATGCTGCGCCGGGCCGAGCACGACAAGGACATCCTCGCCCAGCGGGAGACGCGGCTCCGAGAGGACCAGGAACGCTTCGCCCGGGAGGCCCAGGACCGCGTCCAGCGGGTCCTCGACTTCCTGGACCACGAGGGCAAGCGCCTCGTGAAGGAGCTGAAGCAGCAGGCCAAGGCCCCGGACGCCCATCCAGACCGCCTGGGCACCGAGGCCAACGCCCGGGTGAAGACCCTCCAGCAAGTGGCCGCCGCCGAGCTGGCGCCGCTGGCGAAGACCCTGAAGGCCTCTGGGAAGCCCGCGGAACTGCAGGTGGACGACCATGCACGCCATAAGGGCCTCGGCGTCGAAGGCCGCGTCGTGGCGCGCAAGGGCGACCGCGTCGTGCTGCTCACGCCCAACGGGCGGCGCCTGGAATGCCGCCTGGGCGAGCTGGTCCCCATTGGCGCCAAGGAAGTCGAGCGGCCCAAGGGCCGCGTGCGGATCCAGGTGGAGGCCGAGGACATCCAGGACGAGCTGAACCTCATCGGGCGCGCCTCGGACGAGGTGGACTCCGAGGTCTACCGCTTCGTGGAGCGCTGCGTGGGCAGCGGGGCGCGGTTCGCGAGGATCGTGCACGGCCACGGCACCGGCAAGCTCAAGCTGGCCGTGCGCGGCGCACTCAAGGGCCACCCCGGCATCGCCCGCGTCGAGGACGCTCCCCAGGCCCAGGGCGGCGCCGGGGCGACGCTGATCACGTTCCGGTAGGCCTCAGGGACGGAGATGCCACCGCTCGATGAAGGCCCGGACCCCATCCGGGTGGGCTGTTTTCCAGGCCTCGAAGTCAGGCCGATAGACCTCGCGGTACAACAGGATCAGGAGCGCGGGTTTAAGCTCCCCGGCTTTGTAGAAGGCTAGAAGTTGAGCCCAGGTCGCGTCCTTGGGCGTCGCCTTCTTCTCTTTCAGAGCGTCCTCGTACCGCTCCAGGGCGGCTTCCCAGGCCTCGGCCCTCCAGGTGAGATCTGAGGGTTTGACATCGTGATCATCAGGCATCTGGGACAGCCCGCTCACCAGCTCATAAGCCGCCAGGGCAGCGCCTTCGGCGGATTCATCCACACTAAGACCCGAGAACGTCATCTGGAGCTGACCAGCCTTGTCCTTCTCGATCCGACTCTCACGCACCGCCGGCCAGTGGAACCGGACCAGGGCGAGCTTGTCCTGCGCTTCGTAGATCTGCCTCAGGCGGCCCCAGGCCGTGTAGTCATCGGGTTGGGCGGCGATGGCGGAGAGGTCCGTGGCGAGGGCGTCCGCCCAATGGCCCTGCTGTGCCTGGCAGTCCGCCAGGAACCGCCAGGCGCGCGCGTAGCGCGGCTCCAGCTGGGTGGACTTGCGGAACCAGGGTTCCGCCTTGTCGTACTGCTTCCGGTCGAAGTAGACGTCACCCAGGTAGAGCGCCGCGTCCGTGAAGGCGGGATCCGCCGCCAGGGCCTTCTGGTAGCCCGCGATGGCCTCGTCCCACTTCCGGGCCCTGTAGGCCGTCTCAGCCTGATTGAAGGGCTCGACAGCCTCGGCCTTGGGCTGGTGGCGGGATTCCGTCGAGCCCCCATCCGCATTCAGCAGGACTTCGCTCGCGATGAAATCGAGGTCGTTCTTGTCGAGCGCCTGACGCGCCAGATCCTGAGCCTTGCCCAGGTATTCAGCCTCATGCGCAGGATCAGTGGCCTTGCTCGCCTCGTAGAACAGCTTCGACAGCGCTGACACCGGGAAGGAGGAGGCCGGATCCGCCTTCATGGCCTCCTGGAACTTCGCGGCCGCCTCGTTGAACTTCCCCTGGGATAGCAGCT
>DASTWQ010000157.1:0-9661 GCA_035758545.1 Holophagaceae bacterium
TCGGCGTCCGGCAGGGCGCTCTCCAGGATCCGGCGTTCGGCGTGCACCTGGCCGCGCACCCAGGCGTCGCTGCGCCCGCCGCAGCCGATGACCGCGGTGGTGCCGATGCGGTCCGGCGCCTGGAGCGCGAGCTCCAGGGCCACCATGCCCCCCAGGGACCCGCCGAGGAGCAGGTCGAAGCGCAGGTCCTCCGCCCCGAGCCAGGCGGCCAGGGCCGCCGCCTGGTCCCGGACCGTGAGGTCCTCCGCCGCGGGAAGCGCGGGCGTCCAGACCGTGCAGGGCTCCTCGGCGAGGGGACCGTCCACTGTGAACAGGGGCCCCCACCAGCCCTTCACGCCGGGCCGGTCCGCCGCGTCCGGCGTGCCCGTGAGCGCGTGCAGGAGCAGCACCCTGGCCGGGCCGTGGCCGTGGCGTCGGAAGGGGACCGTCACCGGGACCGCGGCCGCCGTCACGCCGGCACCCGCGCGAGGGCCTGGTCCAGGTCCTCCGTGAGATCGTCCAGGTGCTCCAGGCCCACCGACAGGCGGATGAGGTCGGGGCTCACGCCGGTGGCGCGCTGCTCCGCCTCCGTGAGCTGCTGGTGGGTGGTGCTGGCCGGATGGATGATGAGGCTCTTGGCGTCGCCGATGTTGGCCAGCCGCGAGAAGAGCTCGACACCGTCGATGAGCGCCTTGCCCGCGTCGAGGCCGCCCTTCACCCCGAAGGTGAGCAGGCCGCCGAAGCCCGCGCCGGGCCGGAAGTAGCGCCGGGCGTGGGCGTGGCCCTCGGCCCCCGCGAGGCCGGGGTAGTTCACCCAGGCCACCTTCGGATGCGCCTCCAGCCACTGGGCCAGAGCCAGGGCGTTCTGGCCGTGGCGCTCCAGGCGCAGGGGCAGGGTCTCCAGGCCCTGCAGGATGAGGAAGGCGTTGAAGGGGCTGAGGGCGGCGCCGGTGTCCCGCAGGCCTTCGATGCGGGCCTTCGTGATGAAGGCGGCGGGGCCCGCCAGTTCGTGCAGCACCGCGCCGTGGTAGGCCGGATTGGGGGAGGTGAACTCCGGGAACTTCCCGCTGGCCCAGTCGAAGCGCCCGCCGTCCACGATGAGCCCGGCGATGCTCGTGCCATGACCCCCCAGGAACTTCGTCGCGCTGTGGACCACGATGTCCGCGCCGTGGTCCAGGGGCCGCAGCAGCCAGGGCGTGGGCACGGTGTTGTCCACGATCAGTGGAACGCCGGCGTCGTGGGCGATGCGGGCGATCACCTCGAAGTCCGGCACGTCCAGCTTGGGATTGCCCACGGCCTCCACGTAGACCGCGCGGGTCTCCGGCCGGATCGCCCGCTGGAAGGCCTCGGGGTCGCCGCTGGGCACGAAGGTGGTCTCGATGCCCAGCCGCGCCAGGGTGTGGTGCAGCAGCGTGTAGGTGCCGCCGTAGAGGTTGTCCCCGGCGACCACGTGATCGCCCTGGCGCAGGAGCGTCGTGAGCGCGAGGGTGATGGCCGCTTGGCCGCTGGCGACGGCCAGGGCGCCGACGCCGCCCTCCAGCTCCGCGACCCGGGCCTCCAGCACCGCCTGAGTGGGGTTCATGATGCGGGTGTAGATGTTGCCGGGCTGGGCGAGGCTGAAGAGCTTCGCGCCGTGGTCGGCGGAGTCGAAGACGTAGCTCGTCGTCTGGTAGATGGGCACGGCCCGGGCGCGGGTGTCGCCATCGGGCGCGTGGCCGGCGTGGAGGACGGCCGTCTCGAAGCGGCGGGCGCGGGTGGTGGTCTCGGACATGGGATCTCCTGGCGGAGGCAGAGCCTCCCTGAGCCTCGTCATGAGGCTGGTCGTGGTCCCGCCCTTGTCGCCGCGTGCGCGGCCCTCCGGGCGGATCGAGGCGCAGGTCTGCGCCAGTCCGTGTCGCGATCCAGCAACGATGAGGCCCCGGGGGTCCGGGGCCTCTCGACGCTCGCAAGTCTCTGCCACTCCATGACTGCTCGGCATCTTTCCGCGCCCATCCCCGCGCGATCGTTGGATCGCCCGAGTCTGGCCACGGCAGGAATTGGCACCGTGCGTTGCCGCCGGTTGCCAAGGTTTCACAGGGCCCGTCCCTCCACCTTTCTGGATATCGCGCTATGGAGCTGGCAAAGATCCGCTGCAGGTTCCAGCTTCGCGGCCGCGCCGGCGGCCGTCAAGCCGCATTCTCACCCGGCGTTGAAGTAGCGCGCCTGGGGATGGGCCGCCACGAGGGCGGAGGTGGTGAACTCCGGATCCATCTGGAAGGATTCCGTGAGCCGCACGCCGAGGGCCTCGCCGTCGAGAAGGTCGAGGATGGCCCCGTTGCCCTCCAGGTCCGGGCAGGCGGGGTAGCCGAAGGAGTACCGGGAGCCCTGGTAGCCCTGGGCGAAGAGGGCGCGTCCCGGGAGGTCCCGGCCCGCGATGCCCAGCTCGCGGCGGATGCGGGCGTGCAGCGCCTCGGCGCCGGCTTCCACCAGCTCCGTCGCGAGGCCGTGGAAGAGGAAGTAGTCCCGGTAGCCTTCCGCCGCGTAGAGCTCCCGGTCCTGCGCGGCGGCGCCTTCGCCGAGGGTGACGAGCTGGAAGGCGACGACGTCCCGGTCGGCGCGGAAGAAGTCCGGGATGGCGAGGCGTCGCCCGGAGGCCTGGCGGGGGAAGGGGATCCGCAGGCGCTCCCGGTCCGGATCCGCGGGATCGAGGACCACGAGGAGGTCGCCCTCGCCGCGGCAGGGGAAGTAGCCGTAGCGGGCCTTCGGACGCAGGCGATCCTCGGATTCGAAGCGCGCGCGCCAGCGGGCCAGCTCCGGCTCCGCCGTCTCCTTCAGCACGGCGGCGAAGGCCTCGTCGGAGAGGGCGCCCTGGGTGAAGCCCCAGCGGTTGCGCAGCACCACGAAGGTGTCGAGATGGCCAAAGAGCTCGTCGAACCTTAGGTCAACTTCCTGCACACCCCAGAAGGGCGGCGCGGCGGCGGGCTGATCCTGCACCCAGGCGCTCCGGCCCTCCGGCGTCAGGGCCACGCCCGCGTCGCCGCGGCGCACCACGCGGATGGCGGGGGCCGTGGGCGGCGCTGGGAGGGTCACGCCGTCACCGGAGACCAGGGCCTGCATGTGGCGGAGGCCCTCGAAGGCGTCCGCCGCGTAGAGCACCGGCCCGGAGTAGGCGCGGCGGCAGTCACCCTCCACGTACTCCCGGGTGAGCGCCGCGCCGCCGAGGAGCACGGGCACCTTGAGGCCCTTGCGCTCCAGCTCCTCCAGGTTCTCCTTCATCACCACCGTGGACTTCACCAGCAGGCCCGAGAGGCCGACGGCATCCGCGGGCCAGGCCTCCAGCTCCCGCAGGATCGCCTCGACGGGCTGCTTGATGCCGAGGTTCCTCACCTCGAAGCCGTTGTTGGTGAGGATGATGTCCACCAGGTTCTTGCCGATGTCGTGGACGTCCCCCTTCACGGTGGCGAGCAGGATGCGGCCCTTCCGGGTGTCCGCGTCCTTGGGCAGGCGCGGCTCCAGGTGACGGATGGCGGCCTTCATGGCCTCGGCGCTCTCCAGCACGAAGGGCAGCTGCATCTCGCCGCGGCCGAAGCGCTCGCCCACGACCTTCATGCCCTCCAGCAGCACCTCGTTGATGAGCCGGAGGGGCTCCGCGCCGCCGGCGAGGGCCTCATCCAGGTCCGCGAGGACGCGCCGCTTCTCGCCGTCCAGGATGTCCAGCTGGAGCCGCTCCTCCACCGAGAGCCGCGAGAGGTCCGCGGGCGCCGCGGCCACCGCGGCGTCCGCGTGGCGCTCCAGGATCACCTTGAGTGGGTCGTAGCCCTCCCGCCGCCGGTCGAAGAGGAGGTCCTCGAAGGCCTGTCGGGTCTCCGCGTCCAGCTTCGCCACCGGCAGCAGCTTCGCCGCGTTGAAGATGGCCAGGTCCAGGCCCGCGGCCACCGCGTGGTGCAGCATCAGGGCGTTGAGGATCTTCCGGGGCCCTGGCGCCAGGCCGAAGCTCACGTTGGAGACGCCGAGCAGGGTGAGGACGCCCGGCAGCGTGGCCTTGATGGCGCGGATCGCGTCGAGGGTCTCCACGGCGCTCCGCCGGAAGCCCTCCTCACCGCTGCCGAGGGTGAAGGTGAGGGGATCCAGGATGAGGTCCCCGGGCGCCAGGCCGAACTCCCCGACCGCCAGGGCGTGGAGCCGTTCCGCCACCGCCAGCTTGTCGGCGGCGGTCTTGGCCATGCCCCGTTCGTCGATGGTGAGGCCCACCACCGCGGCGCCGTAGGTGCGGCACAGCTCAAGGACCTTCCGGGCCTTGGCCTCGCCGTCCTCGAAGTTGATGGAGTTGACGACGCACTTGCCCGGCGCCCGCTGGAGGGCCCGCTCCAGCACCGGCACCTCGGTGCTGTCCAGCATGAGCGGCAGCTGGACCTGGGTGACCAGCCGCTGGAGGTACTGGTCCATGTCCCGGACCTCGTCCCGGCCCACGTAGGCCACACAGACATCCAGCAGGTGGGCGCCCTCCTTGGCCTGCCCCTTGGCGATCTCCACGAGGCCGTCCCAGTCCTCCTTCGCGAGGAGGTCCCGGAAGGCCTTCGAGCCGTTGGCGTTGGTGCGTTCCCCCACCAGCAGCGGCCGCGGCTCCTGGGCGAAGGGGACGGCGGCGTAGAGGCTCGCGGCGCCCCGTTCCAGGACGGGCTCGCGCCGCGGCGCCGCCAGGCCGCCGACGCGGGCCTTGAGGGCGCGGATGTGCTCGGGCCCCGTGCCGCAGCAGCCGCCGAGGATGGCCACGCCCATCTCCCGGGCCGCGGCGGCCACCTGGTCGGCGAAGGCCTCGGGCCCGAGGGGATACACCACCCGGCCGCCCTCGTTGCGGGGCAGGCCGGCGTTGGGCAGGCAGCTGAGGGGCACGGGGCTCTGGCGGGACAGCACCTGCAGGTGCGGGCGCATCTCCTCGGGGCCCGTGGCGCAGTTGAGGCCCAGCACATCCACGCCCAGGGCCTCGAGGCTCGCGAGCACGGCGCCGATCTCGGAGCCCACCAGCAGGGTCCCCGTGGTCTCCACCGTGGCCTGGACCCAGAGGGGCACCCGCCGCCGGGCCTCGGCCATGGCCTCCTTGGCGGCCCGGACCGCCACCTTGATCTGGCCCAGGTCCTGGCAGGTCTCGATGAGCACCGCGTCCACGCCGCCCGCCAGGAGACCCGACACCTGGGTGCGGTAGGAGCGGAGCAGGGCGCCGTAGTCGGTCTGGCCCAGGGTGAGCAGCTTGGTGCCGGGACCCACGGAGCCGATGACGAAGCGGGGGCCTTCGAAGTCCGCCGCCGCCTCACGGGCCAGCTTCGCCGCGGCCACATTGAGGTCGAAACATCGCTCCGCCAGCCCGAATTCGGCGAGGACCAGCTCGTTGCAGCCGAAGGTGTTGGTCTCGACGGCGTCGGAGCCGGCCTCGAAGTAGCTGGCGTGGATGCCGCGGATCCAGTCCGGCCGGCGCTCGTTGAGCAGCTCCACGCAGCCTTCGTAGGCCGCGCCGCCGAAGTCGTCCACGGTGGGCTCGTGCTTGAAGATCTGCGTGCCCATGCCGCCGTCCAGCAGCAGCAGGCGGTCCTGGAGGAGGGATGCAATCGTCGTCATGACTCGCTCGAAAAACACCACGCGGAGGTAAGCGGTGAGGCGGAGGGCAGCGGAGGGTGGGAAGGCGTGGTTTTTCTCCGCGGCCCTCCGCGCCTCAGCTGCGCCCCGTGTGGTTGCATTCAAATTCCCAAATACTCGATCGCCACATCGCCTTTGAGCTTCACGCGGCAGGCGAGGCGCTGGTCGGGGGGGGCGCCGAGGCCGGCGAGGAAGTCCCGCTCCTCGGCGTCCGGCGGGCTGCAGGCCTCGAGGCCCCGGGCCACGCGCACCCGGCAGGTGCCGCAGGAGCCGGTGCGGCAGCCGAAGGTGAGGTCCGCGCCCACGGCCTCGGCCACCTCGGCGAGGCCGGTGCCTTCGGGGGCCTCGGCCTCGAGGTCCTCCAGCAGGAAGTGGATCCGCACGCTCATGCCGCGCCCTCCTTCACCTGGGCCAGCAGCGGCGCCACCAGCTCCACCTTGCCGAAGGGCGCCGAGAGCTGGAGGCCGCGGATGCGGGGCCGGATGGCCGCCACGATCTCCTGGGCGATGGCGAGGCCCTCCTTCACCTGGTCCTCGGCCTTGGGCCAGCGGGCCATGCGCTCGAGCACCGACGGAGGCACGTAGACCCCCGGGAGCTCGTGGGCCATGAACTGGGCGTTGCGCAGGCTCTTGAGGGGCCAGATGCCCGCGATCACCGGCAGGCCGTGGCCGTCGGCGACGTCGAGGAAGCGGAAGAGGCTGTCCGCGTCGAAGACGGGCTGGGTGATGGCCCACTGGGCGCCGGCCTCGGCCTTCCAGCGAAAGCGGGCCCGCTCCCGGTCCTGGTCCGGCGCGACGGGATTGGCGCCGACGCCGATGGAGAAGGGGGTGGGCCGGCCGATGGCGGAGCCCCCCAGGTCGAGGCCCGTGTTCAGGCGCTTGAGGATGTTCACGAGGCCGATGGCGTCCACGTCGAAGACCGCGGTGGCCTGGGGGTAGGGCCCGAGCTTCGGCGGGTCGCCGGTGATGGCGAGCACGTTCCTCAGGCCGAGGGCCGCGGCCCCCAGCAGGTCCGACTGGATGCCCAGCAGATTCCGGTCCCGGCAGGCGTAGTGGAGGATCGTCTCAACGCCCACCTCCCGCTCGATGAGCAGGGCGGTGGCCAGGGCGCTCATGCGGGCCATGGCCCGAGGGCCGTCGGGCACGTTGATGGCGTCCACCCCCAGGGCCTTGCAGGCCCGGGTCTTGGCCAGGAGATCCTCGGTCTCCATGCCCTTGGGCGGCACCAGCTCGATGGTGGTGACGAAGCCGCCGGTCGCGAGCTTCCGGGCGAAGCGGCTCCGCTCGGCCACGGGCACTTCGGGCCGGGGCTGGTCGTGGGCTGGCGCTGCGACGGGGCCGCCGGCGGCGACGAAGGCCCGGGCCTGGCGGAAGGCGCCGGCCATGGCGCGGATGTGCGCGGGCGCGGTGCCGCTGCAGCCCCCCACGGCCCGGGCGCCGCCCTGGAGGGCCTGCCGCGCGAACTCGCCGAGGTATTCGGGGCTGGAGGGATACAGGGCGCGGCCGTCCACCTGCCGGGGCAGGCCCGCGCTGGGCTTGAGGATGATGGGCGCGGGGGTGGCGGCGCGGAAGCGGGAGAGCAGGCCCAGGAGCTGGGCGGGGCCGCCGCCGCCGTTCACGCCCACCAGGTCCGCGCCCCACTCGGCGAGCTTCTGGGCGTACCACTCGGGCTCGGCGCCGTAGAGGGTGCAGCCGCCGTCGCCGGGGGTCATCATCGCCACCACCGGCAGGTCCGAGAGGGCCTTCACCGCGGCGATGGCCTGGCGGATCTCGTTCAGGTCCTCGAAGGCCTCCAGGGCGATGAGGTCGACGCCACTGTCGATCAGCGCCTCCGCCTGCTCCGTGAAGAGGGCCTTGGCCTCCTCGAAGCTGGTGGGCCCCCACGGCTCGATGCGCAGGCCCAGAGGGCCCAGGCAGCCGGCCACCCAGCCCTCCCCCGGCGCCGTCGCCAGGGCCTCCCGGGCCAGGGCCGCGCCCCGGCGGTTGATCTCGCCGAGCTTCTCCGCGAGGCCGTAGGCGGCGAGCTTGGCGCGGTTGGCGGCCCAGGTGTTCGTGGTGAGCACCTGGGCGCCCGCGGACCGGAAGCCTTCGTGGATGCCCCGCACCGCGGCGGGATCCACGAGGTTCTCGTGGTCGAAGGAGCGGTTGAAGTGGACGCCCCGCTCGAAGAGGGCGGTGGGGGTGCTGCCGTCGAAGAGACAACAGCGCCCGTCGTCGAGGGCCTGGCGGAAGGTGTTGGACATGGCGCGCCTTTCGGGGCCAGCCCTTGAAGGCGCCATCCAGGACGGGAGGGAACCCCGCCTGCCAAGTTGTCGATCCGTCGTCAGCTCATAGCCTTCGGCATCTCTCCAGCGATCATCGTCGCCGGCAGGAATTGGCACCTTGCTTTGCAGCAGGTTGCCAAGGTTTCACAGGGCCTGTCCCTCCACCTTTCTGGATAACGCGCTCTTGGGCTGGCAAAGATCAGCCCCCAGGATGCATCTCCCCGGCCGGGTGTGCAAGGGGCGAGGTCCTCGGCGGGGGCCTGGCTCCTACTCGATCGGCAGCCGCCCCTGGGCCTGTCGGATGATGGCCGGCACGTGCAGGTCCTCGGCGGCGCCGAGGACCTCGCCGCTGGGGGTGGGGGCCTGGGGCAGGAGGCGGGTCGGGGTCGGGGCGTGGCCCTGCATGGGGGCCATGGGCGTGTGCTCGGGCACCTCGCCGTAGATGGGGCCCGTGCGGACGACGGGATGGGACGGCTCCAGGTTGTAGCTCTGGCGGCGCTCCTGCTCCAGCTCGGCGTCGTCGTCGAATCCGCTGGCCAGCACCGTCACCTGGACGCGGTCCTCCATCTCGGGCGCGTCCACGGTGCCCATCTTGATCTCGGCGACGCCGTGGTAGTGGTCCTGCAGGAAGTTCATGGCGGTCTCGACGCCAAGGAAGTTCTGCATCTCCCAGTTGGCGACCACGCTGACGATGACGTGGCGGGCGGCGCCGGTCTGGGCGCGCTCCAGCAGCGGGCAGGCGAGGGCCTTCTTGAGGGCGTCGAGGATGGCCTCTTCGCCCCGTCCCTGGCCGGTGCCGATGAGGGCCTCGCCGCCGTCCCGGAGGATGGCCTCGACGTCCGCGAAGTCGGAGTTGATGATGCCGGGCTTCAGGATCAGGTCGGCGATGCCGCGCACGCCCTGGATCAGCACCGAGTCGCCGGCGCGGAACATGTCCTTGAGGCTGGCGCGGGGGTCCACGAAGCCCTTGAGCCGCTCGTTGGCGACGACGATGACGGTGTCCGCGGCGCCCCGCAGGTTCTCCAGGCCCCGGAGGGCGCGGTCGCCCTTGGGCCTGCCCTCCCACTGGAAGGGGGTGCAGACCACGGCGACGGTGAGGGCGCCCAGCTCCCGGGCGAAGCTGGCCACCACGGGGGCCGCGCCGGTGCCGGTGCCGCCGCCCATGCCCGCGGCGATGAAGACCATGTCCGCGCCCTGGAGGGCGGCGAGGATCTCCTCGCGGCTCTCCTCTGCGGCCACGGCGCCGCGCTCGGAGTTGCCGCCGGCGCCCAGGCCCCGGGAGGACTGGGGCCCGAGGGGCAGCTTCACGTGGGCCTGGCTGAGGCCCAGGCACTGCTGGTCCGTGTTCATGGCGATGAGCTCGACGCCGCTGACGCCGCCCTCGATCATGCGGTTCACGGCGTTGCAGCCCGCGCCTCCCACGCCGACGACCTTGATGCTGGCGCCGGGCAGGTGCTGGGGTTCGGGCAGGAAGGGGATCTCGCGCATGTTCACCATCCTCCTCAGAACATCTTCTTGATCCAGTCGACGGGGTTGCGGCCCGCGCTGCCGCGCCGGTCGCCCCCGCTGACGCCTTCGTTCAGCTCCCGGGCCAGGACCTTGATGGCGCCGAGGGCGTTGGTGCAGTGCGGATTGCCGGTGACCTGGGGCAGGCCCTGGACGCCCTGGACCCGGCCCAGGGCGACCCGGGGCCGGCCGAGGATGGTCTGGGCCAGGATGGGCAGGTGGGTGAGCAGGCTGCCGCCGCCCACCAGGTGCACGCCGCCGTGGATCTCGTGGAGCGCGCCGGTGCGGCCGATATCGGCGAGC
>DASTWQ010000245.1:0-9469 GCA_035758545.1 Holophagaceae bacterium
CCCCGAGCCCCATGCCCGATCCGTCCCGTCCGACGCCCGCCCTCCCGCCCTCCGGCGGGGAACTGGATCTCCGGCTGGCGGACCGGATCCAGGCCAGTGAACACCTCATTCTCGTGGTGCTGGATGCCGAAGGCCGCATCCTGCGCTTCAACCGGGGCGCCGAGCTGGCCACCGGCTACACCGCGGCGGAAGTCCTCGGCCGCGGCTGGTTCGAGACCCTCGCCCCCCCGGATGCCTTCCCTGAGGTCCAGGCGGAGTTCCAGCGGCTGGTGGGCGGCGGGAACCCTCTGCGGTTCCAGAACCCCCTCCTCACCAAGGCCGGGGAGACCCGGGTCTTCTCCTGGAGCAATGAACCCCTCCTGGAGGGCGGGCGCCTAGAGGGATTCCTCTGCCTCGCCCAGGACATCACCGACCAGGTCCGCGCCGAGCAGGCGCGGAGCCGTCAGGCCGAGGTTCTGGAGCGGATCTTCGACTCCACCCAGCTCTGCATCGTCTACCTGGATCCCGCCTTCACCTTCATCCGCGTGAACGAGGCCTACGCGCGGGTCTGCGCCCGGCCGCGGGATTCGTTCCCCGGCCTCAATCACTTCGACCTCTACCCCCATGCGGAGAACGAGGCCATCTTCCGCCGGGTGGTGGAGACCGGGGAACCCTTCACCATCTATGCCAAGCCCTTCGAGTTCCCGGACCATCCCGAGTGGGGCGTCACCTACTGGGACTGGACCCTGCAGCCCCTCAAGGATCCCGGAGGGCGGGTCGAGGGTCTGCTCTTCCTGCTGCTGGACGTCACCGAGCGCCGGCGCATGGAGGACCACCTCCTCCAGCTCCAGCGGATGGAGGCCCTGGGCCGCCTCGCTGGCGGCGTCGCCCACGACTTCAACAACCTGCTGACGGCGATCCTCGCCTTCGCGGAACTGGGCAGCCTCAAGTCCCAGGACAGCCCCGAGCTCCAGGAGGCCTTCCGCGGCATCGAGGACACCGCCGAGCGGGCCTCGCACTTGACGCGCCAGCTGCTGGCCTTCGCCCGGCGCCAGCCTTCGGAGCCCCGGGCCGTGGACCTGAACGCCCTCACCCGGGACATGCAGAAACTGCTGCGCCGCTTCATGGGCGGCGGCGTGGATCTGGCCCTGCTCCTGGAGCCGGCCCTCTGGCGCGTTCACGCGGACCCTGGCCAGCTGGAGCAGGTGCTGATGAACCTGGCGGTGAATGCCCGGGACGCCATGCATGGCGGCGGCACGCTCACCGTGTCCACGGCCAACCGGACCCTCGGCCCCGAGGCCTCCGCCCTCGAGCTGGCTCCCGGGGACTACGCCGCCTGGACGGTGGCGGACACCGGCGACGGCATCCCGCCGGAGCTGCTGACCCGGATCTTCGAGCCCTTCTTCACCACCAAGCCCCCGGAGCAGGGCACGGGCCTCGGGCTCGCCACCTGCCACGGCATCGTGCGCCAGCACGGCGGCGCCATCCAGGTGGAGAGCCGCCCGGGCCAGGGCACCCGCTTCACGGTGTTCCTGCCCCGCACCGGGGAGGCGCTCTCGGACCGGGATCCCGCCGCCGCCGAGCTGCCCCGGGGCCGGGAGACGATCCTCGTGGTGGAGGACCATCCCCTGGTGCGGCAGATGACGGTGCGCATGCTGGAGGATCTGGGCTACCACCCCCTGGAGGCCCTGCATGGGGACGAGGCCCTCCTCCGCTCCCGGGAGGCGCCGGAGCTGGACCTGGCGGTGGTGGATCTGCTCCTGCCGGTCCGGGGCGGCGAGGACACGGCCCTGCGCCTGCGGGAGGCCCGCCCGGGCCTGAAGGTGCTCTTCGTGTCCGGCTATTCCGAGACCCTCCCCGCGGCGGTGAAGACCCGCGCGCCCTGGGCCGCCTTCCTGGAGAAGCCCTACACCCCGGCCCAGCTGGCCCGGGCGGTGCGGACCCTGCTGGATGCTCCGGCCTGAGGGGCCGGAACTTCAGCTCCCGGAACGGGGGCCGATGGAGGGAGGGTGCCACCCCGCGGCCCAGGACCCCCGTTTCCACTGGGAGAGGACCGTCTGGCCCCGATTGGCGGACCCTGTCATGCTTCTTTTTTCCAGTTTGTCCATAGGCGGTTGAGGTTGCGCAGGGCGGTTCTGAAGGTGCTTGCGGGGGCGTTGGCCCTGGCGCTCCAGGGGGCGCCGGGCCCTGCCGGGCGGCTGGCCTTCCAGGTCCACGGCCGGGCCGAGGGGCTGCGCCACCTCTCCCTCACGTCCCTTGCCCAGGACGCCCAGGGCTTCATCTGGGCCGGCAGCGAGGGCGGTGCCTACCGCTACGACGGCTCGGGCCTCCGGCATTGGGGCCGCGCGGAGGGCTTGCCCGCCTCCTGGGTCGAGAGCTTCTGCCCGGACCCGGATGGCAGCATCTGGATCGGCACCCGGCGGGGCCTGGCCCGGCTCCGGGCCGGGCGCGCGGCGCCGGTGACCGAGCCCGCGGAGCTGGCCACGGCGGAAGTGAAGGCCCTGGTGCGGGACGGCCTCGGCCAGCTCTGGGTGGCCACGGACCGGGGCCTCTTCCTGCGGGGGGCCTCCGGCCCCTTCCGCCCGGCGCCGGGCGGGCCCGGCGGCAAGTGCTATGGCGTGGCCCCGGCGCGGGACGGGATCTGGGTGGGCGCGGAGGACGGCCTCCACCATCTGCCGGACCCGGCCCGGGGCGCGGCGGGACCGGCGCCCTGGGAGCGGCTCGGCGCGGCCTGGGGCCTTCCGTCCGCGCCAGTGAAGGCCGTGGCCGAGGACGGCGGCGGCCGGATCTGGGTCCGGACCGCGACGGATCTCTACGTGCGGCGCCAGCCCGGCGGCCTCTTCGTCCGGCTGGACGCGGGGCCGGTGCTCAACACCATCTACGAGGAGCAGTTCGCCCCCGACGGCCGCGGCGGCCTCTGGGTGCCCACGGTGCAAGGTCTCCTCCACCTGAGGGTGGACGGCAGCCTGGCCCGGCTGGGCGCGGATCGCGGCCTGCCCACCGCCTGGGCCAACGTGGCCCTGGTGGACCGCCAGGGCGGCCTCTGGGCCGGCGGCGTGGGGCTCTACCAGCAGCTGGGCCAGGGGGATTGGCGCACCTACGTCCAGGCGGATGGCCTCCCCGCGGACAACATCTGGGGCCTCCACCGGGACCGCCTGGGGGTCCTCTGGGTCGCCACCGCCGGCGGACTCGCGCGGATGGGCGCCGCGGGATTCGAGACCCTGGCCGGCACCAGGGGCGAGATCTACTACGCCTTCGCGGAGCGGGACGGGGAGCTCTGGGCCGGCGGCGAGCAGGCCACGCTCGCCCGCTTCCGATTCGGCCGGGGCACCCCGGACCGCATCCCGCTGCCGCCGGATCCCGCGGCGCCGGTGGTGGTGAGCCTGGCCTTCGACGCCGACGGCACCCTCTGGATCGGGACCTCCAAGGCCGGCCTCCTTCGCCGGGACTCCGGCGGCGCCTACAGCCGGGTGCCGGTGCCGGGCCTCAGTGCGGACGGCCAGGTGGTCTCCGTGCAGACGACCCCGGACGGCAGCCTCTGGGTGGCCAGCGACGCGGGCCTCGCCCTCCGCGATCCGGATGGCCGCTGGCGGTCCTGGGGAGCCTCCGACGGATTGCGCCTGGCGCGGCTTTCGGGGCTGGCCCGGCTGCCGGACGGCTCGGCCTGGGTGGCCTATCAGGAGCCCCTGGGCCTCACCCACCTCCGGGTGGAGGGGGACCACCTCCGGATCCTCGACCAGCTGGTGGCGGGGGATGGCCTGGGCACGGACTCCATCTATTCCCTCGGCGCGGGGGCCGGCGGCGTCCTCTGGGCCGGCACCAACGACGGGGTCCTCCGGGTGGGCCCGGATGGGCGCGTGGCGCGCTTCGGCCGCGCGGACGGCGTCGTGGGGGAGGACTGCAACCCCTTCAGCTTCTGGGCGGACCCGGACGGCGATGTCTGGATCGGCACCACCGGCGGCCTGGAGCACCATCTCGCGGACGCGGAGCCGCCGTCCAGCGAGGCCCCCCGGGCGGTGATCCTCTCGGCCCTGGCCGGCGACCGGCAGGAGGACGGCCCCTTCGACGGCAACGGCCGCCTGCAGGACGTGCCCCCCCGGGCGAGCACCGTCCAGTTTCGCTTCGCCACCCTCGACTTCGCCCGGGCCGCCTCCCTGCGCTACCAGGTGCGACTCCTGGGCCTGGGCGAGGACTGGCGGGATTCGGACCTCCACGAGGCCCGCTATGCCGCCCTACCGCCGGGCCACTACCGCTTCGAGGTCCGCGCCGCCCTGGAGGACGGCACCCCGGGCCCCGTGAGCGCCGTGGCCTTCGATGTGCTCGCCCCCTGGTGGCGGCGCCGGGCCTTCCTGGCCCTCGCCGCCGCCGCGCTGCTCGGGCTGGTCTGGGCGGCCCTCCGGATCCGCACCCGCCGGCTACGGCGGCGCAACGAGGAGCTGGAGCAGATCGTCCGCAACCGCACCGAGGCCCTGGAGCTCTCCAACCTGGCGCTGGAGGCCATCTCCATGACCGATCCGCTGACGGGCCTGGGCAACCGCCGCCGCCTGGACCAGGTGCTGCCGCCGGAACTCTCCCGGGCCCAGCGCCGCCACCGGGAGCTGCTGGAGGGCAAGCTCACCCAGCTCCCGCCGGACGCCAAGCTGGCCCTCGTCATGCTCGACCTCGACCGGTTCAAGAGCATCAACGACACCTACGGTCATGCCGGCGGGGACGCGGTGCTGGCCCAGGTGGCGGACCGCATCCGGGACGTCTGCCGCGGCACCGACCTGCCCATCCGCTGGGGTGGGGAGGAGTTCCTCGTGGTGGCCCACGTGGCGGACCTGGACGGCGCCTGCGCCTTCACGGAGCGCCTCGCCCGGGAGCTGCGCGAGCGCCCCTTCCTCCTGCCGGACGGCAAGGACCTGACCCTCACCGCCTCCCTGGGCTTCGCCCTCTTCCCCTTCATCGCGACGGATCCCGAGGGCCTCACCTGGGACGAGGCGGTGGCCATCGCGGACCGCTGCCTCTACGCCGCCAAGTACAGCGGCCGCGACCGCTGGGTGGGCGTGGCGGGGGCGGACGGCGCCTCGGCGGAGGACGTGGCGCGGTTCCGCTGGGACCCCGAAGGCGCCATCGAGGGCGGCGAGGTCCTCCTCCGGGTGGCCGACGGCACCCGCAAGCTGTTCTGGGGCTGACCTAGAATCGGAGGATGCGGCGCGCCGACCGGCTCTTCCAGATCGTCCAGCTCCTGCGGCGGGACCGCGTGAGCACCGGCGCGCGGCTCGCGGCGGAGCTGGGCATCAGCCCGCGCACCCTCTACCGCGACATCGCGGACCTGATGGCGAGCGGCGTGCCCATCGAGAGCGAGGCCGGCGTGGGCTACCGCCTGCCGCGCCACTTCGAGCTGCCGCCGTTGATGTTCTCGGCGGACGAGGTGGAGGCCCTGGTGGCCGGCGCCCGCATGGTGGAGGCCTGGGCCGATCCGGTCCTGCAGGAGGCCGCCCGGGGGCTCCTGCGCAAGGTGGAGGCGGTGCTGCCTGCGCGACGCCGCCTCGCGGACACGCCCATCCTCGTGCCGGACTTCCATGTGCCGCCGAGCGTCGCCGCCTTCCTCGGGGAGCTGCGGATCGCGCTTCGGGAACGGAGGAAGGTGAAGGTGCGCTACGTCCGCAAGGACGGCGAGGCCTCGGAGCGGGCGCTGCGGCCCGTGGGCCTGGCCTTCTGGGGGAGCGGCTGGTCCCTGGCGGCCTGGTGCGAGCTGCGGGAGGACTTCCGCACCTTCAGACCCGACCGCATCCAGGGCCTCGAGCTGCTGGAGGAGACCTTCGAGCCCCTCGAAGGCCAGGGTCTCGCCGACTACCTCCAACGGCAGACCCGTGCCTGATCGGTCCCACGGCAAAGGCCGAAAGCCGAAAGCCTAAGACTCCCCACTGACACACCCCTGTCAGCAGCTCCCGCGAGACTGGAGACCTCACCCCCAAGGAGGCCCCATGTACCGCCGCATCGACGACTTCCGCGCCCACTGGCAGGAGGAGGTCACCGACACCCTCAAGGTGCTCGACGCCATCCCCGACGCCGCCCTTCCCCAGGCCGTGACCCCCGAGCATCGGGACCTGCGCCGCCTCGCCGCCCATCTCGCGACCTCCATCACCGGTCTCGCCGCAGGCGTCGGCCTCCAGGTCCCCGGCCCCCAGGATGGTGACGCTCCCGCCCCGACGATGGCGGGCCTCCGCGCCGCCTACGCCACCGCCGCCAGCGGCCTGCTGGATGCCCTCGCCGGGTGGACCGACGCCGACCTGGAGACGGAGGACCTGATGTTCGGCTACCTCACCTGGAAGCGGGGCTACACCCTCCAGGCCTTGGAGCTGCACCAGGCCCACCACCGCGGCCAGATGACCGTGCTCCTGCGGCAGGCGGCCCTCCCCGTGCCGGAGTTCTACGGCCCCCCGAAGGAGGGCTGGGCCAAGCTCGGCATGGCCGCGCCGGCGGTCTGAATCCGGAGGGAAGGGAGGGGATTCCGCGCCTGAACGCGGAATCCCCTCCCTTCCCTCCGCCACCTTCACGCGAGGCGTGAAGGCCGCCGCCCTGCGGCGGGCCCAGGCCTGGTGGGTCGGCGCATTCTCCGCTGCCCTCCGCCCCTCCGCGGCCCTCCGCGTGGTGAGGATCGTCCCGCTGAGTCTAGCGCCCCAGCTTCTGCCGCAGCTTCGCCCCCAGCTGCTTCGCCTGGGCGTTGCCCATCGCGAGCATCAGGCCGAAGTAGGCGAGCCCGCAGGCGGCGATGAGGGGGAACAGCTTCAGGGCGAGGAGCTTCCGGCTCAGCAGCGGGCCGTCCAGGGCGAGGGCCCGGGCGCCGAGGTAGGCGAGGCCGCCCATGAGGGCCGCGCCCAGCAGGCTCTCGCCCCAGCCCTTCGCCACCGCCGCCACCGGCAGCTGCCCCAGCCGGCGGTGGAGCAGGCGGCCCAGCAAAGCCAGGCCCACCACTGAGCTGAGGCCGTTGGCGAGGGCCAGGCCCCCGGTGCCGAGGGGCTTCAGCAGGAGGATGGAAAGGACGATGTTGGCGCCCAGGGAGGCGAAGGCCACCTTCACGGGGCCCCGGTAGTCCTTGAGGGCGTAGAGGGCCTGGGTGCCGATGCGGCTTCCGGCGACGAAGAGCAGGCCCGTCATCTGGAACATCATTGTCGTCGCGGTCCAGGCCGCGGCGTCGGCGCCGTAGCGGCCCGTCTGGAAGAGCAGCCGGGCCACCGGAAGGGCCAGCACCGCGAGGCCCACGCTGGCGGGGATGCAGAGCAGGGCCGAAGCCCGCAGGCCGTCCGAGAGGCTGCCCCGCAGCCCGTCGAGATCCTGGGCCTCCGCCTGCCGGGCCATGAGCGGCAGGCTCGCGGTGGCGAGGCTCATGGCGAAGACGCCGAGCACCATCTCACCCATCATGCCGCTGTTGTACAGGACGATCTGGGCGCCGTCCGAGAGGTTCGACGCGAGCATGGTCGAGACGAGCGCGTTGATGGGGTAGATGCCCGCCGCCAGCAGCCCCGGTCCCATGCGCCGCAGGGCCCGGACCACGCCGGGGTCCTTCAGGTGGAGCCCGAAGCGGAAGCCGAAGCCCAGGGAGCGCGCCGCGGGCCAGAGCAGGGCCAGCTGCACGACGCCGCCCGCGAGCACCGCCAGGGCGCAGCAGAGGGCCGCCGTGTCCGCGCCGGCCTGACCCCGGGCCTTGAAGAAGGCCAGGGCGGCGGCGGCGAAGCCGATGTAGGCGAGGTTCCAGAAGATGGAGACGCTGGCCGGGAGCCCGAAGCGGTGGCGGAGGTTGAGCACCCCGGCGAAGCCCGCGGTGAGGCTCACCAGCACCAGGTAGGGGAACATGATGCGGCCCAGTCTCACCGTGAGGGCCATCTCCGGCGGCGCCGCCACGCGGCCCGCGAGCACCTCGCCGAGCATGTGGAAGGAGGCGCCGAAGCCGCTGCCCGGCGGCGTCAGCCGGCCGACCACCAGGAGCCCCGCGATGACGCCCATCAGCAGGATCGCCAGGGCCACGAGGATCGCCAGGAGGGCCGTGAGGGTGCCGAGGAAGCGCGCCGCCGTGGCCTTCATGGCGGCTTCGCCTTCCTTGGCCTCCACCTCCGCGAGGGTGGGCAGGAAGGCGGCGGTCATGGTGCCTTCCGCCGTGAAGCGCCGCAGAAGGTTGGGCAGGCGGAAGGCCACCGCGTAGGCGTCCGCCGCCGCCCCGGCGCCGAGGACGTGGGAGAGGAAGAAGGTCTGGGCCAGCCCGGACAGCCGGCTCAGCAGGGTCATGAGCCCCACGATCCCGGCGGAGCGGAGCAGACTTCGTTCGGCGGCCATCGGAAGAGCATACCGGCGAAGGCCCGGCGCCCCCTCCGCTACCCTGGAGCCATGCGCCCCCGGCCTCTGCTGCTCTGCCTCCTGGCCCTGCCCGCGGCTGTCCCCCTGGCCGCCCAGGGCTTCCGTCTCACCGCCTCCAGCACCCGGGTGGAGGCGGGCCAGTCCGTGGAGCTGGACTGGTCCATCCCGGGCCAGGGGCCCCTGCGGCTGGAGCCCGCCGGCCTGCGCATGCCCCGCCAGGGCCGCCTGATCGTGAAGCCCCTGGCCACCACCACCTACCAGCTGTCGGAGGAGGGCCTCCCGGGCCCGCCGGTGGCCCAGATCCGCATCACCGTGGATCCCCCGCCGGTGAAGGTGCCGGAGGTCTGCGCCTTCGAGCCCAGCGCCACCTCGGTGCTGCCGGGCGAGCCCGTGGTCCTGCGCTGGCAGTGCAACGGCGCCGCCAAGGTGCGCCTGGAGCCCGGCGGCCTCGAGCTGGACGGCCAGAGCGAGGTGACGGTGACGCCGGTGGAGACCACCAAGTACACCCTCAGCGTCTTCAACGCCCTGGGCGGCGCCAGCAAGAGCGTGGAGGTGAAGGTGTTGCCCACGCCGGTGAAGGGCGCCCCCGCGGCCACCTGCGCCTTCACCGCGGACAAGGCCTTCTGCTACCCGGGCGATCCCGTGACCCTGCGCTGGGACTGCGCGGGGGAGTCGAAGGTGCGCCTCTACCCCGGCGGCCTGGAGCTGGACGGCCAGGGAAGCGCCACCGTGACCCCCGCCGCCACCACGGTCTACACCCTCAGCGTGAGCAACGCCGCCGGCGGCAGCAGCCGCAGCCTGGAGATCACCGTGGTGCCCCGCCCGGCGCCTGCCGCGCCGCCGGCGGACCTCGCGGCGCTGCTGAAGGGCAATCGCCTGGAGGAGGCCCTGGAGGCGGGCGCCGCGACCCGGTCCCGGGCCAAGGCCGGATCCTGGACCCTGCGGCTCGTGGTCTCCGGGCGGCGGGAGGGCCTCTCGGACCTGGGCCGCCGCCTGGATCGCGGCGGCAGGCCGCTGATGATCCTCCCCTTCATCCGGCGGGACGGCTTCCGGTGGTGGCAGGCCTGCTGGGGTGTCTACCCCAGCCGCGCCGCCGCCCAGCGCGCCGCCGTGAAGCTCCCGCCGGCGCTCCTGCGGGGCTACCCGGGCCCCC